>JAZUCF010000009.1:0-68942 GCA_045638945.1 Clostridia bacterium
AATCATATTTGGGAGGTATTTTCTATGGAAATGACAGAAGCAATTGTACGTGCAGCATCGGCAGTAGGTGCAGGTCTTGCAATGATAGCAGGTATAGGCCCCGGAATTGGTCAGGGCTACGCTGCAGGTAAGGCGGCAGAAGCAGTTGGCCGTCAGCCTGAGGCAAAGGGCGAAATTACATCAACAATGCTTTTCGGTTGTGCCGTAGCGGAATCAACGGGTATTTACGGTCTTGTTGTTGCAATGATTCTTCTCTTTGCAAACCCCTTCATTTAATTTCAACTCAAAAGGGATGTAAAAAAAGTCCAGAACGCAAAAAGCCGATAATAATATAGAGTTAAGATTGGTTATAATTTGTAAAATGTTTCAATTTGGTTGAAAAATCTCATCTTGTTCGATTTTTCTATATTTGGTAAGTCTTTTTGCTACGGAGCATTTTTTCCTATCCCTAAACAAACAGGTGGTGTAAAAAACCGAGTTTTTTTACACCACCATAAAATGAGGAGGTTAAAAAATGCAAAAATTTCAGGAATTTGTGTCTATTGCCCCGTGGACTATAATATTCACCTGGGCAAATTTGCTTCTCCTGCTTTTTATATTAAAAAAGCTCCTCTTTAAGCCTGTTACAAACATACTTGCCCAGCGAGAAAACGAAGTGGGCGAAATGTATAAAAAGGCTGAGGAGGCACAAAAAAGCGCTGAGGATATGGAAAGCGAATATAGGGAAAAGCTTTCCGCTGCAAAGGAGGAAGCTTCTAAAATTATGAAAGAAGCTACTCGTGAAGCAACCCTTAAGGGCGAAGCAATAATTTCCGAGGCTCAGAAAAAAGCTCAGGCAACCATGGAAAAGGCAGAAAAGCAAATCGAGCAGGAGAAAAAAGCTGCGGTAAGCGAAATTAAAAGCGATATTGCTTCCATTGCAATTTCTGTTGCTGAAAAGGTTATTGAAAAAGACATTAATGAAAGCGACTATGAAAGACTTGTTGAAGAGTTTATAGACGGCAGAGGTGAAGATAAATGAGTTCCTTTGCCCATGTCTATGCCGCTTCGTTATTTTCGCTCGCCGAAGATGAAAATCTTTGCGATGTTTTTGTGGAGCAGCTATCAGAAATTGATGTTATTATAAGAGAAAACAAAGAATATACTGTTCTTCTTGACTCCCCTACCCTTTCTTTGGAGCAGAGGATTGCTCTTATTGATGAGGCATTTTCCACTGCCCACGAATATGTTATAAATTCCCTCAAGCTTTTGTGCGAAAAAAAGTGTACACACATTTTTTCAGATTGTGTAAAAGAGTACAAAAAGCTTTATAACAAAAAGAATAACATTGAAAATGTCACTGCAATAACGGCTGTAGCTCTAAGTGATGAGCTTAAGACAAGGCTTGTTTCCAAGCTTGAAAAAGAGTACGGCAAGAAGATTCAGCTTGAAACAAAGGTTGACAAATCAATATTGGGCGGTATCATTTTAAGAACACAAAATTCGCAGACGGATGCAAGCGTGCGTGCACGGCTTGATGCCATAAAAGCACAGCTTTCTTCCGAACAAATAGATTGAAGGTGAAATAATGCAGCTTAAATCTGATGAAATCAGTAAAATTATAAAAGACCAGATAAAAAATTATTCCAATAAAACCGAGCAAAAGGAAACCGGCTATGTTGTTGAGGTCGGTGACGGTATTGCAAAGGTAAAAGGACTTGACAACTGCATGAGCAATGAGCTTGTAGAGTTCTCAAACGGTGAGGCGGCAATGGCACTTAACCTTGAGGAAAACCTTGTAAGCCTTGTTATTTTGGGTGATGACTCAGCTATCCGTGAGGGTGACGTTGTTAAACGTACAGGTGCAGTAGTAAGCGTTCCCGTAGGCGAAGCAATGATTGGCAGAGTTGTTAATGCGCTTGGCCAGCCTATCGACGGCAAAGGACCTGTTGAAACAAAAGAGATTCGCCCCATTGAATCTCCTGCACCGGGAATTATTGAGAGAAAGTCCGTAAGCGTTCCGCTTCAGACAGGTATTAAAGCCATAGACTCCATGATTCCCATCGGTCGCGGTCAGCGTGAGCTTATTATCGGTGACCGTCAGACAGGTAAATCCACAATCGGTCTTGATACAATTATCAATCAGAAGGGTAAGGACGTTATCTGTATCTATGTTGCAATAGGTCAGAAAAAGTCTACTGTTGCACAGCTTGTTGACACATTGGAAAAGAGCGGTGCAATGGACTACACAACCGTTGTTGCAGCTACGGCAAGCGAGCTTGCACCCCTCCAGTATATCGCCCCCTATTCGGGCTGTGCTATTGGTGAGTACTTCATGCATCAGGGCAAAGATGTTCTGGTTGTATATGATGACCTCTCAAAGCACGCTGTGGCATACCGTGCACTTTCGCTTCTTATCCGCCGTCCTCCAGGACGTGAAGCATACCCTGGTGACGTTTTCTACCTTCATTCAAGACTTTTGGAGAGGGCAGCTCGTCTGTCCCCCGAATACGGCGGAGGTTCTCTTACCGCACTTCCCATAATTGAAACACAGGCAGGCGACGTTTCGGCGTATATCCCCACAAACGTAATTTCTATTACCGACGGTCAGATATTCCTGGAAACCGAGCTTTTCCATTCAGGCGTTATGCCCGCGGTTAACCCCGGTATTTCTGTAAGCCGTGTTGGCGGTAATGCACAGATTAAAGCAATGAAGAAAGTTGCAGGTACACTTAAGCTTGCATATTCACAGTATCGTGAATTGCAGTCATTTGCTCAGTTCGGAAGCGACCTTGACGCTGATACAAAAATGCGTCTTGAACAGGGCGAAAGAATTGTTGAGGTTCTTAAACAGGACAGAAATTCTCCTGTTTCCGTTGAGCATCAGGTAGTCATTATCTACGCTGTTATCAATGACCATCTTAAGGATATTGCCGTAGAAGATATAAGAGATTTTGAGAAATCACTCTTTGACTATGTGGATAACACATATCCGAAAATCATTTCAAATATAGCCCAAACGGGTGAGCTTTCTTCCGAAACGGAGGAAATGATTAAAAACGCGGTGACAGAGTGCGTGCAAAAGTTTCTCTCCCGCAAGTGAGGTGACGCAAAATGCCTTCAATGAAAGCAATTAAAAACAGAATAAAAAGCGTCGAAAACACACGTCAGATTACAAAGGCAATGCAGCTTGTTGCCACCAGTAAAATGAGAAAGGCAAAAGAACGCATTGAGGCAAGCCGTCCGTTTTTTGAAACGCTGTCTATGGCTCTTTCTGAAATAAGCAAAAACAACAAGGACTTCTCCTCTCCTTTCACAAGGGAAGAAAAAGAGGGAAAGGCATGCCACATTGTTATCGCAGGTGACAGAGGGCTTGCAGGCGGATACAACAACAATTTGTTTAAATCCCTCTGCTATAAGGACGGGGATATTATTTTCCCCATAGGCAAAAAGGTTTTGGAATACTTTTCAAAGAAGAATGTATCCTTCTTCACTACCGCGTACTCTGTTGCGGCAGATGTGAATATTTCCGACTGCAACAGTATCGGTCAGGTGCTTTCCGAGGCTTTTCTTAAGGGAGAATTTACTTCTCTTGATATTTATTACACAGGATTTGTAAACGTATTGTCTCAGGTTCCCGCCTCAAAGAAAATACTGCCCATTTCATCTTTGGAAGGGGAGCCTGAAAAGGTACAGAGCCTCATCATTTACGACCCCTCTCCCGAGGCGGTATATGAAAAAATTGTGCCGCACTATATCAGCGGTATAGTATACGGCGGTGTGTGTGAATCTATTGCCTCCGAGCTTAGTGCACGCAGAACGGCAATGGAAAACGCAACCGACAATGCAGGCGAAATAATTGACAGTTTGAGCCTGAAATACAACAGAGCCAGACAGGCGGCAATTACACAGGAGCTTACAGAGATAGTGGCAGGATCTCAGGGATGACAAAGTCATCCTTTCGCAAAAGAAGTTTTCTCACGAAAACATTCTCTTGCGAGAAAAGGGCTTTCGCTCGCGCACCGCTCACCGCGGTAGCCCTTGCAAGGTGTTAAAATCAAGGTACATGCCCTTGATTTTAACGGATTTTATGTTAAGGGGACGTCCCCTTAACAATCCCCTAAAAAGAAAGGATTGATAATCCATGGCAGAAAAAAACATAGGTAAGGTAATTTCGGTTATCGGACCTGTACTTGATATTAAATTTGAAAACGGACAGCTTCCCAATCTGCTTAATGCTATTGAAATTGAGACTACGGAGCGTAAAATCACCCTTGAAGTAGCACAACATATCGGTGATGATGTTGTCCGCTGTATCGCTATGAGTTCTACTGACGGACTCATGCGCGGTATGGACGCACTTGATACGGGAAAGAAAATCAGCGTACCCGTTGGCGAGTGTACCTTGGGAAGAATCTTCAATCTCCTCGGTGAGCCGGTTGACAATCAGCCCGCTCCCGAAAATCCTGAAAAATGGGAGATTCATCGCCCTGCTCCCGGCTATGACGAGCAGGAAAGCACTACTGAAATTCTCGAAACCGGTATTAAAGTCGTAGACCTTATCTGTCCCTATGCAAAGGGCGGTAAGATTGGTCTTTTCGGCGGTGCCGGTGTTGGTAAGACGGTCCTTATTATGGAGCTTATCAATAACGTTGCAAAGCAGCACGGCGGTCTCAGCGTGTTTACAGGTGTTGGTGAAAGAACACGTGAGGGTAACGACCTTTATAATGAAATGAAGGAATCAGGCGTTATTAATAAGACAGCCCTAGTTTACGGTCAGATGAATGAGCCTCCGGGAGCAAGAATGAGAGTTGCTCTCTCAGGTCTTACCATGGCGGAATACTTTCGTGACAGAGAAGGTCAGGACGTGCTTCTCTTTATAGACAACATTTTCCGTTTCACACAGGCAGGAAGTGAGGTTTCCGCACTTTTAGGACGTATGCCGTCAGCCGTTGGCTATCAGCCTACTCTGGCTACGGAAATGGGTGCACTTCAGGAGAGAATCACCTCTACAAAGAAAGGTTCAATCACCTCTGTTCAGGCTGTTTACGTGCCTGCCGATGACCTTACTGACCCTGCTCCGGCAACAACGTTTGCACATCTTGATGCGACTACCGTTCTTTCAAGACAGATTGCATCCCAGGGTATTTATCCTGCGGTTGACCCCCTTGATTCAACATCGAGAATCCTTACTCCCGACGTTGTAGGAATTGAGCATTATGAGACAGCCAGAGCTGTTCAGAGAATTCTTCAAAGATATAACGAGCTTCAGGATATTATCGCAATTATGGGTATGGATGAGCTTAGCGAAGAAGATAAGCTTACTGTAAGCCGTGCAAGAAAGGTGCAGAGATTCCTTTCTCAGCCCTTCTCCGTTGCAGAGCAGTTTACGGGCATGCAGGGTAAGTATGTGCCTCTTAAGGAAACTATCCGTGGCTTCAAGGAAATTATCGAAGGTAAGCACGACAATCTTCCCGAATCAGCATTCCTGTTCGTAGGAACTATTGAGGAAGCTATTGAAAAGGCTAAGAAAAATTAAATTCCCAAAAAAGGGTTGAGATTATGAACGGATTTGAACTTCAAATAGTAACTCCCGACGGGCTTTTGTACAGCGGAAATGCAAACAAAATAATTCTTCGAACAAGTGAGGGTGACGTGGGAATCCTTCCCCGCCACTCTGACTATGTTGCACCGCTTTCAATAGGTCTTGCAAGGGTATTCACAGATGATGGTGAACGCACCGCTGCATGCTCCGGCGGTATGGTAACGGTGTCGGGCGGTGTTGTCCGCGTGGTTGCCTCCACCTTTGAATGGTCGGAGGATATTGACGTAGAAAGAGCCAATAGGGCTAAGGAAAAGGCACAAGCACGGCTTGCTGATACTAAGAGCAATGACTTTGAGCATCGCCTTGCGGAAATCAAACTGAAGAGATCTCTCACACGCTTGAGTGCATCGGAACGGAAATAATCTGTTTCGGCTATCGGAAAGGAAATAAACTATGGCTGAAAGATACGGTGAAATTCCAAAAAAATTCACAAAAAAATGGTGGTCTTATTTTTGGACATATTACAAATGGTGGGTAATTGTTCCTACTGTCCTTATAGTAGTTGTAGTGTGTCTTTTAACTTCCATTTGGAAAATGGAGCGTTATGACGTGACGCTGACTTATGCAGGTCCGCATTTTTTTCCAAATAACCATGTAAAACAAATTTCAGATGAGCTTGGAAAGCTTTGCGAGGACGTAAATAATGACGGAGAAAAGCTTTTAACTCTTGCAAATATGACCATTTCCGACAAGGAAATTGACCTTGAATACAAATCCTCCCTTTTGATGTCCCTGCAATTTGCCTTAGAGGAAGAAGAAAAATACATCTTCATTATTCATAAGGATTTTGCACAGCGTTATCTTGCACAAAAGGCACAGGATTGCCGATATGCTCCCGTAGGCGAATGGTACGCAGGCGATACGGCGGAGCTTAAAACACTGTCGGCTCACGGAAATGACTACGGAATTTCACTTGATGAAAGCGATATTTTTAAGAAATGGAACTGTGACCTAAAGGACCATTATCTTCTTATAAGAAAGAAGCCCGCCGATAAAGCGGAGCTTCCCCGCTATAATGCGGCAATAGAGCTTGCAAATGAGCTTTTAAAACAATAATCTATAAAATTTCCCAAAAAGGGGGTCAGTCCCCTTTTTGGGAAATTTTTACTAAGCAGGTGATTACTTTGATGAAACCTTATCTGCCCCACGAAAAAGCAACGGTGTTTATAGCCGATGTTCATATAGACGATGCCACTGTTATCACTCCTCCCGAAATTCCCGTTTTGCCCGAGGGGCTTATTCGTCATACGGATTTGGGAATATGCATTGTTTCCCCCAAAAAGGCGGTATGTCCGCCCGAAAGTTGTGCATACTATAGGGAAAAGCTCTCCCCCTACGGATTTGAGGTCATTTCGGGAAAATCACATATCGGCAGTAACTACCCAAGCGACAGTGCATATAATGTTGGTATAGTCGGAAAAAAATGTTTTTTAAACAAAAGTGTATGTGATGAGCATTTATATGAAATACTTATCAGCGAGGGTTACGAAATAATAAATGTGAAGCAGGGGTACACAAAATGCTCCATATGCCCCGTAGATGAAAATAGCTTCATAACAGGTGACAAAGGGATTGCCTCCGCAGGAGAAAAAGCAGGGATGAGTGTGCTTTTAATTTCCAACGACAATATTTCACTGCAAGGCTATTCAAACGGATTTTTCGGAGGCTCTGTTGGAAAGGCTTCAAAAGACGAGCTTCTTGTAAACGGCGACATTAACACGCTCCCCGACTCAAAGAAAATAAAAGAATTTTTGGCAGAAAGAAATATCCGCATAAAAAGCATAAAGGAAGGAGAAGTAACAGATATAGGTTCCATTATACCTCTGATAGCATCAAACGAAAGCTAATTACATAATTAAAAAATGAGGTGATAGCTTTTGGATTATAATACCGCTTTAACTCTGCCGAAGGACTGTGACATCAGGGAATTTGCAGGGCAGATAACAAGCGAAATTCTTGACAAATGCGAACGGAATTTACTATATAGGATTACTAAGAATGAATTTCCTTATACCCCCGAAGGTGACAGGAACGAGATATTTAACATTGCCTTAAAGCACGCATCGGGACAGAGCGATGATGTGATGGATACAATTCATTATAACAGACGGAAAGCACTGATTGAGGAACGTGCCATTGACTATCTTCGCGAAAACAACTGCATAATATTAAACGGATTTATAAATTTCAGACTGGAAGAATATAAAAACGAATTGCGTGGTCTTTGCCATGATGCGGCAGACGAAATGTATGCCCTTCGGGAATATGATGAATTTATAAATATGCTGCGGTTCTTTGTATCCGTTCAATCGCCAAAGGAAAACACCGTCCATGTATTAAAAAAGAACGGTGTGCTGAGAATTGAAAACAAGTGGCACAGAGATATAACAAAATTTTATGCAGAGGAATTTGCTTTTTCCGGCGAAGATTTTACTCCTGAAGATATTGCCCTGAGTGCATTGATATCCATTTCCCCCAGAAAAATTATTGTCCATGATAATAAGGAAAATGATAAAATATATGAAACACTTTTAAGCGTATTTCCCAACGTGGAATTTACGGAATAACAAAGAACCGAAGCCCCTATGAGCTTCGGTTCTTTGTTCATTTAAATAGACTAGGAATTAATTACTACACGCCTGCTTTCAGTGCTCCAGCCTACGCTAAGCTCCAATGCTTCCGCCGCAAATCGGATGGGAACCATGGTTCTTCCCTTAGTCGTAACATAGGGAGCCGCATCAAGCGTTACATCCTTTCCATTAAGAGTAGCACTGAGGCTTCCTGCCTTCATGGTGATATAGTTATTTCCCTTGCGTGCAGAGATTTCGCCTGTCTCGGCGTCGTAAGAAACCTTTGCATCAAGAGCTTCAAAAAGCTCACGCATGGGAACCATTGCCCTGCTGTTTTCTATAACGGGCATTTCGGAAAAGTCCGCTTCCGCACCGTCGATTTCAATGGTTATCTTATTATCAAGATATTTCCAGTATTCTTTGTAGTTATAGATAAATACGCCTGCCATTGTGCCTATAAATACCTCGTCTGTATTTGAGGAGAAGGCAGGTCTGTGAACCTCACTGCTCACAAGTCCGGGAACTGCGTGCCAGGTATCACCGCCGTCACGTGTTTCCCAAAGTTTGGGATCATCGTGAAACTTTCCGTTTAAAATTCCGCTATAGGTAGTAACCAAAATATGCTTGGGGTCTTTGGGATTTTGTGCGATGTACCTGAAAGCAGGATATCTTGACAGCTTTGCGTTATGCGATTCAAAGGTACCGCTCTTTGTATCAAGCTTTACAAGATTCTTTTTCTCGGTGTACCACACGTAGCGTTCATCCGCATCAAAAATCACACTTGTGAAATCTCCGCCCGTTGCCGGGGTGCAGATGTATCGCCAGTTTTCGCCGCCGTCCTCGGTAAGATAGAGCTCTGCTGTTTTTCCCGTTCCCTTGCAGGCAAGGATTTTCCCGGGAGTAACATTGGAAACGGCAAGGTAATAATATTCGTTCTCTTTCCAGGTTTTTCCGTTATCGTAGCTCGTCCAATAGGTTGTGTATATGGTGTTTTTATCCTCTACATCATATTGAAGCACACGGGTATTTCCATTTCCGAGCGGGGGAATATTTTCTTTGAGGATTTTTCGGTCATCTCCGGGAGCATCAAAGGTTTTTCCACCGTCAAAGGACTGACGGACTCCGTAGTATGCTCCCACACCATTGTTTGCTCCTATAAAGCCGACAATATGATTATCGTCATTGGGGTCGAAAACGGCACATACAAATCTGAATTCTTCCTTATCCTTTTTGTAAGTACGATAGGTAGGATAGCTGTTTTCTGTATAAACTCCCGACCGATGGATAAATGCACCAACGTCGGTTGTGCAGAGGAAGGTTTTACCGGTAGACGAGGTTATAAAATTAGTTACGGAAGCACCCGAAAAGCCTGATGAAAGCCAGCGGTAGCTGTCATCCTTTGCCAGCCACTCACCGGGGCCACCCTCAAAATGTATTACTCTGCCCTCAGGCTCCGACCAGTCCACAATAAACTGCTTAAAGAGCCAGCCTGCATATCCTTCCCCTTTTTCATAACGAACAGTGTCCTCGGCAGCATGATGCTCCGGCTTAAGAACCAACGAAAAGGTCTTGCCGTAGTCATAGCTGACACGCAAGGGATAGGTAGAGTTGTTTGCACAGTAGTACAGAGGATAAATCCCATCGGGATTTTTTGGACCGAATTTCAGTCCGTAGAAGTTCGCGTAGGAAGCCGTCGCTCCCTCGTTCTGTCCGTGGTAGGTAATAAATTCCAATTTCTCAAAGTCGGGATTTGTACGATAAAGTGCACAGGAAACACTCTTTTTTGAATCAAGCTTGTCTGTAATATTCATTGTAATATATATCTCGGATTCATTTTCGGGATGAAAGGCGACTGAACGGACGATATAGACCTTTTCCTCTGTTTCCGGCAGCTTAAATTCCCAGGTTTTTCCGCCGTCGTGGCTGATCCACACTCCGCGAGGAAGTGTGCTTGTAGTCTGCGTAGCATATATATGCTGACCGTCCTTCGTTACTTCAATATCGTACCAGCGGGGAACGCCCGTAAGAGTCTCCCCCTCTGCGGGCCAGAGCTTTGTAACCTCCTCCGTTTCCCGATTCATGGAATAAATTCCGTGTGAAAGTGCCATATAGAGATTACCTTTACCGTCTATGGCAAGAGTATTGTCACGGTGACCTTTGGTCACCTTTGTTTCGTTATCTTCAATCACTTTTTCCCAGGTTCTGCCGAAGTTGCGGCTTCGCTGAACGCCTACACCGCGCATATGTGCATACACGGTTGCCTCGTCAAAAGCGTCGCACATGAGGCCTGCGGCATCAAAGCCGCCTGCGTTATTAACACAGTTGTACCATCTTTCACCATCGTTTTTTGAAACGTAAATACCGCTGGTATTGGTGACGAAGTACATTATATCAGGATTCACCGGTGACTGTGCGGCACTTCTTACCTGCTGGCAGGCTTCACCGCCTAATGAGCCACGGGCTACTTCATTATCGCTCATTAAATGGAAGTTTCTCATCCACGGACAGTATACCGTGGCAAACGGACTTTCGGGATATGGCTCTGTATATGCCGCCGACGGAATTCTCGCCGGGGAATAGGTCACCGTCATAGGTGCTTTTTCGGCAAATGCCGATGTCCCTGCAAGCAGGGTTAATGCAAGTATAAGGCTTGTTATTTTCTTTTTCATTTTACCTCTTCTCCTTTCTGTGGGGGGTAAAATTGCTGTCGAATGTTACGGGCGGATAATATCCGCCCCTACGGGATGTCGTTTTTATCTGTTTTGTAGTAGGAAACAAGCACAGGCTCGGCACACGCCGAGCCTGTGCCTGCGTTTTGGATTTTGTGTTTAGTATTACTTTTTTATACTACGGTTTCCACAGACGTAGGAATTATTATTCCACAGTTACTAATGAACCATTGTCATAACCAACAATTTCTCCGCAGCCGTCGTATGTGCCTATAGTTTCATAATAGGTGATATTTGTTCCTTGTGCAACGCTGCAGCCTTTAACTGTAACATAAGCAACACCAGCACCTAAAATTCCGCCGACACGTACATTGTAGGGACAGTTAAGTTCTCCATAATTCACACAGTTCTCAATTACTGCTCCTGCCTTGCTTCCGCCTGATTTCACACCGACTATTCCGCCAACACCTAAGGTCTTTGCTCGATTTGTTTTCGTGGTGCTGACTGCTGTAGTAGCTCCGTCTGAAAGGTCAATAGTTACATGCGAAGTACAATTTGAAATTGTTGCACCTGTTCCGATAACATGACCTACAACAGAGCCTGCAAAGTACGCATACTTTCCAGCCGCCGCTGTAATCTTTCCGTCAACGGTTACGTTTGCAACAGTGTGTCTTGTATTAGCACAAAGCACGCTCTTGGGTTGTGCAGGGGTTGTAGTTGTGTCATTTGAAACGACATATGCGCCAACCATATTGAGGTCTTTAATTTCGCCGTCTGTTCCTGTTCCCATGTATCCGAAAAGAGCAGCTCCTGCACCGTCAGCAGGGGTACAATAGAGTCCGTAAATGGTATGTCCGTCACCGTCAAAGCTTCCGGTGTATCTGCTTGTTGTTCCATCAGTGTTACCAATCATATAATCCACAGTATCACTAACCCAAGGCTTAGCAGTTGCTACCTTAGCAGGGTCTTCGTACCAATCCTTGTCAAAGCTTCCGTCTGCTTCAAAGAAAGCATTGAGATAAATATCGTCGGTAAGAACAACATTTGCTGTTATATAATTAGTATCGTCCTTTTCTGCATTCTTGCTGAACCATGCAAGCTCATCTGCAGTTGCTATGCTATAGGTGTTTGTAGCTTCATCGTATGCAGGCTTATCAGCCTCTGTGGGAGTTTCACCGCTCCATACGTCGGGGGTGTCTGCCTGAGGTATTACATTCAGTGCATAAGGCTGTGCAATGGGCTCAAGAGTAGTCTTGCTTTCCCAAAGATAGAATTTTACATTGTAGCTGTTGTTAGCAGTTGTCAATGCTGTGGGAAGAGTGATTGCTTTTGTGTTAGTACCTGCTGTAAGTGCCGCATCTGTGATTGATGCTGTGAGAAATGACGTTCCGTCGAACACTGCTGTCACAACGATAGCATCAGCATAAGCTGCATCGCTTGTTACAGCGAGAGTAACAGTTCCACCGAGACCTGTAGTGTCGTTGATTACGGCATTGTTCTGTGAAACTGCGATTGTCACAGGGAGGCCTTCATTAGCCAAAGCTCTGCTAATGGGTGAAATCGCATCAGGTGCTGCAAATGCCGTTACGGAAAGAATTACAGCCACCAGGCTGAGGGTTAAAAGTTTCTTTAACATTTCCTTTTAATTCCTTTCTTTTTTGGATTTGAATATCGGGACGCCCTCCCGACGGGGGTGTATATTGTAATTTAATTTAATTAATTTTCCTTTTGTTGGGGACAGGTCAATTTTTGTGCACCTATGGATTACAAAAATGTCCCCGTCCCCGTAAATGCGGTCTCACTTAGTGAGTCTTTGAAATGTCCAGACCGTCCTCGCCCTGAAGATATCTTCTTACTCTCTTCTGGCGTGCCACGTCGTATTCTCCTCTGTCTACGGCTTTTCTGAGTGCCGTGGTTGCACGGGAGCTAAGGTCTTTTATTGCTTCATCAAGAGTTAAATCTCCCATCCATACCTTTGAGAAAAGACCATCCCATTTTTCGCCTTCAAGTGCATAGCTTTCGCCTGATGCATAGCGTTTTTCCTCGTCAACCAATTCCCCGAACTTAACGAAACGGGGATCCATTTTACTTTCGTCAACTACTTCGAGAACATCACGCTTTGAAGAAAGGTTGATACCTCTTTCAAAAAGCTCTGCACGAACCTCCTTGGAATAGAAGAACTTTATTACCTCCATTGTTTCCTCGGGATTCTTTTCCGCTACCTTTCCTATGCTGCGTAATCCGCCGCGGGAATTCCAGTGATTAATAATCTCTCTGCCTTCGGGTGCAGGATATACGCAGATATCCCAGTCACATTCAGCCTTGAACTGTTCATTATAAACTGCCACGTCCCAGCTGATTGCAGGAATCATACCGATTGTACCTGCTGCAAAGTATGCACGTGCTGTGTCGTTATCAAGAGTTTCCGCACCGGGGAAAAGACTGCCGTCCTTCTTCATATCTAAAATCCACTGATACATTTCCTTGTAGCCGGAATAGTCAACCGTAAGCTTATCAAGGTCTGTGTATGCAGATGCGGTTTCCTTATAGTTATTGTCATAGTACGAAGCAAGAGGTGAAGCAATAGTGTAGCTAATTCCGAATTTTAAGGGGAATGCAAAGCCGTATACTCCGCCGCCGAGGGCTGTGATTTTCTTTGCATATTCCTTTACATCTTCAAGGGTTTCAGGGGCTTTTGCTTCGCCGTTTTTATCAACGATGCCTGCTTTTTTGAACAAGTCCTTGTTATATGCAAGTGCCGCTGTTTTAACGGTGGGCTGTACGCCGTAGGTCTTGCCATTAACGAGGGTGCTTCCCTCTATTCCGGGCTGACCGAATTCCTCGATAAACTCTTTACCTCCGGGAAGGTCATCAAGAGCGAGCACGTCACCCTGCTCAATAAACTTTTTAAGCTGATTTCCCGATACGTTGAACAGGTGCGGAAGCTGACCGCTCTGCTGTGCTACGTCAATCTGAGTGTTGTCGGTGGTTGTAACATAATCGATGAAAATGTTCTTTTCATCACCTGTGGTTGCGTTCCAGTTGTCCACAAGCTCTTCATATGTTTGCTGTGCACCTGCTTCGCTCGACCATACTGTGATAGTTACATCATCGCTGTCTGCCGCAGGTTTTTGTGCTTTCTTATCCACTCCGCCGCCGCAGCCAAAAAGGCAGCCCGCACATAAAATGAGTGAAAGAATGATTGCTAATGTTTTCTTCATTGTTTGTTTCCTCCTTGAATTAATAAACTGTTCCTCCTGCGGGAACTACGGTTTTCACACCGTTAATCTTTATATAAACGTCGGCTGTGCCTCCGTTATATATTGAGTCATTGTTTATGACAAGTGCACGCAATGAATTTATGTATTCCACAAATTCAATATTGGTGGGTTGCCATACATTGCCTTTATCTATTTCCGCCTTCAGGGTAGTGGTAAATGGCTCAAAAATTGTATTTTTCCAGTTTCCTTCACTGTCAACGTAGTTGTACGCGTGTCCCCATACGGAAAGTACCTTCAGCGTACCATCATCTTCAAGGTTAAAGAAGGTATCTGCAAGCATGGTTTCTTCATCATAAAGATTTCCGTGATGGCAGGTGAAACCCCAATTCATGAAGTTTTCGGGGATATCAATGGAGCCGCCTGTAGAGCAACGGGCGTACTTACCGCCAAGTCCCTTTATATATTCGGTAATTTCGCTAAAATACGTTTTAGGCTTACCACCGGGATATGCCATACCGGGAACAGAGCGGTTATATTTATATTCCAGAGTGTTTTTAGCACCGCTCACTCTTTCCTTGGCAGTTGTCAGGGTTTCCTCGGTCGAGTCAGCCGGAAGCAGATTGCCTTCGCCGTGGCTATTACAATGGGATGCAATTTCGTGATTTCCCGAAATCAGTGCCTCGTCAAGAACCGCCTGTCGGGCTGCACTGAGGCTTGAGCCAACTCTGTCGGGAATTATATTCACCGTTGTTCTTAGTCCCTTTTCGTTAAGCTTTGTCAAAAGGGTTATTGTTTCCTCGTCAGGCGCATCGTCATAGCTTAAGGTAACCGCTTTTCTGGAATAATTCGGGTAAAATTCCTTATCCACAGTACCTATTGACGAGTTAAACAGGGGAACAAGGGTTTCAAGGCTTTCCACACCGAAGATTTTTATAATATCGGTGTCATTCTTCTGAGCAAAAGCAGGGATTCTTACCTGCACGCTCTGCCCCTTCGGCACGGAAATATCCTTTTTAATCGAGCTGTCCTTAAAAATTCCTCCGCTTGTGAAAAGTCCGCCGATAAGGGTGACGCTTTCATCCTTATCCGTAACATTTTCGAGAGTTACGGTGGTAGAGCCTACCAATGTAGTATCGGGAATTGTTTCTATTATGAGTTGCGGACGGGAAGACTCTGTCCCCACATATGCACCGTAAAGTCTGCAATAGTTTGACTCATTGGGAAGTCCCGGTACCGCCAGGGCAAAGTCCGCACTTACAGTATCTTCGGAAAGGGTTTTTATGTAATTGGTAACATCAATTTCAATTTTTGAGCCTTGTCCGGTAGATGTAGTAATCTGTGCCGTTCCGGCTATGTTACACGCCGAAATCTCGGCAAAGGTTTTTCCAAGAGAGCTGATACTTTCCCCAAAAGAAATATCGGTAAAGCCTGTATATGCATTCATAGTCACATTTGAGGATAGTCCGTTTGTTCTTAAGGTTGTAACGAGCTTTGCACTCTTTATAGCTTCATTCTCTGAAAACGTCGGCAAGCGGAATCTCAGTACTGCTCCGTAGTTATTTGTTCCATTATTTCCAATCCATATCTGGCGTTTGGTGGAACCGTCAGCATCTTCGTTTAATTTAGCTACTGACAATGATCCCGTATCGCTCCATGAATAAGTCGCTTCATACTTTCGGTAAAGGTCTGCTTTGTTTTCATCTGTGTATGCGTTTCCGTCAGATGTTGTATAACGGGTATATGTATTCGACTGCACTTCACCGGAGTATTCTTCGGCGGATTTTATGATTACAGACGCCTTTGCAGTGTCAAAGGAAATACTGTCTGTGATTACATTTCCCGAAAGGTCTGTAAGACCACTTATAGAAAGCGTATAGGAGCTGCTATACTCCAAAGCCTTGTCAAAATAGACAAACACGCTCTTTCTTTCGGGGTGAAGAACCACGGAAGATACCTCCGCTTCCGATCCATTCAGCATAAAGCAGTTCTCTGTTACAGAGGGCTGATAAAGCTCCTTGTTAAAATTCAGTGTGACAGAGTTTATAGCCTTTACATTCTTTGCTCCCTTTTCGGGGAAGCTTGAAGAAATCTTCGGCAAAGTCTGTGCATCACTTGAAGAAGCTGTGGTGAATTTAAACGCCGCGCCTTCCTCCACGGCTATGCCGCCTGAGGATTTCACATTCCCGTTAAATGAAACTGTGTACTGGGTATTATGCAGAAGGTTGGAAGCGAGTCCTAACTTTATTGTGGTTTTGTCCGCGGAATAGTTTACGCGGCTGATGGGAATATTCCCGGGGGTAATAGTGATATTTGCCGCGGTAAGTGTTTGGGTGTTCATTTCGCGGCTGAACTGAATCTCGGGAATATAACCGTTTACCGGAGCACCCGTTGCATCTGCGGTAAGAATTGTGGTAGGGGTTGTATTCTCCCCTGTTGTGATTACAAGCACAGGGCGATTAGCCACAGTGCCGGCATATACTGAATCGGTTATCACATAGTTTGTAGCTGTGAGATTTGGCACTGCGAGGAAGAAATCTGCATTGCCGCTGCGGCTCTTTACATGCTCTGTGACGTCAATCTCAATTTTGTCCCCTGCTTTAGCCGTAGAGGGAACTGCAGTGCTTCCGACGCTATTCGCCGTAATATCTGCAAAAGAGCCGAAGCCTGTTGCACTGAATTTACTTCCGAATTTTGTACTCGGCGAATATGCATATGCGTGAACCGTAAGTTCAGAGGTCATATTATTCACGTCGCTGACCGTTGCCACAAGCTTTGCACTTTTTACTACCTCGTTTTCTGCAAGAGTTGGAAGCGGAAATCTTAAAAATGGTGCGTAGTCACTTTTACCATTGTTTCCTTTTCCAATCCAGTAAGTTAAAGGATGGGTTGTGCTTACAGAAGGAGAAGCAGACGTACTACCCCAGGCGTACTGAGACTCGTAATAACGGTAGAGTCCACTTGTGGAAGTATCGGTGTATTCCGCTCCGGTCTTTGTAGCATGGTATGTATATGTTCCCCCGATGGCGGTTTCCTCCGCAAAGGCAGGAACAATGCCGATTATGGAAAAGCACATACATAGAGATAAAATTATTGAAATTAGCTTTTTCATTTTCTTTTTTCTCCTTAATTTACAATTTGAATCTTCTCTCCGGGCTTATAAGGCTTTCCTTCATATATCCAGCTCTCAAATTTCTTTCCCTGCGGAACGCTGTAGTTGTGAGGCGGAGCTATGATATACTTGCCGTTATTTACGTTTTTGCAGTCGTCGTCAACCCTGTCAAGAATTATCAAATCTGTTGTCAGCTCATCTATAATTATGGGAACGGCGGCGTAGTAATTGAATTTATTATAGTCGTAGATAAGAACGCCTGCCATTGTGCCGATAAATACCTCGGTGGTATTTGGTACAAATTTGATTTCGTTGATTTGTCCGCTCCAAAGCCCGGGGACTGTGTGCCATGTCTTTCCGCCGTCGTAGGACTCGGAGAGCTTATTATCCTTGCCCCAATCTGTGAAATTCGGTCTGCTGCCCAAAAGTATATGATTGGGATTTTGTGGGTTTTGTGCTATTTGTGAATATGCGTTGGGCATAAGCCTGTCATTGATAATTTCATACTTGCCTGTCTTAATATTATAGTGATATACACTTCTTTGTCTGACCATCCATACCCAATCGCCGTTATCCTCGCCGTTTTCACCATAGACATCAAACTCAGCACATACGAAATCCGGATCTGTTTCTATTGTGCCTGTCCTTGTCCAGTTTTCTCCGCCGTCTTCACTGCGGTATAACACGCAGTTTGCCTGCTTCTTCCCTGTTATTCCCAGCATAAGCTTGGGATTTGTTTTTGATGCGGTGAGAATAAATATGGGGTTAGTTCCGTCTACAGTATTTCTTTTCCATGTGACACTATTCTCTGTGATTTTACCATTTATTTTAGTGACAGTTCCCGTAAAGTAGGAGGTGTAAATTTTATCTCCGTCAAATCGGATAACGGTATTGTTTCCAATAGTGCCTTCGGCAACGGAAAGCGTTGCGGTTGTTTCCATATTTTTAAAGGTTACGCCGCCGTCAAAGGACTGACGGATTGCATAATGGCCATTGTTATTGTTATTCTGCCCTACTGTTGCAACAATGTGGTCATCCTCTTCGGGGTTGAATTCCGCCATGGTGAAAAAGTCATCCACGCCCTCCTTAAAGGTGGGATAATTTGTGCTTCCGTCACTGTTTTTTGTATATGCACTGTCTGCAATATGCGTTCCCACGTCGGTTGTTACAAAGAAGGGCTTGTTTTCACTGTCAAAGGTAATATCCGTGACACTTGCTCCCGAGAAGCCGCCGCTTATACGGTTGATGCTTCCGTCTGCTGTTTTTTCATAAATTCCGCATGCCGCAAAGACTACTCTTCCCGCATTGTTCATATCGGGAGCAAATGCCTGATATAAAGTTCCTTTATAGGGTTTTCCGTCTGTAGTTCTTATTGTGCCTTCACCTAACTCGGTGTACACCTTGGCAAAGCTTGTTCCATAGTCATAGCTTACACGCAAAGGATTCAGAGTACTGTTCGCACTGAAATACAAAGGATAAATATTGTTAGTGTTTTTCGGTCCGAAGCGAAGTCCGTAGAAATTACGGTAGGAACCATCTTTTACTTTATACACGGAAACTGCCTCAAAGGCTCTACCGCCGTTCTCCGACAGATAGAGTGCACAATGTCCGGTATGGTCTTCATTAGTTACAATCTCACCGCTTTCCTCCCCCGTTGTGTCCTCGGAGGTATCTTCGCCACCTGCATCACCTTCACCGCCTGCATCCACAGCGGTCTTTATTGCCGTGAAGTAGATTTTTTGAGGATTTTCGGGATGGATTGCTATGGAATAAACATTGTAATCAAATTCATTATTCACAGTGGTTATGGTCTGCCTGTTCCATGTATCTCCGCCGTCGTGACTTATATACAGACCTGGAACAGCCTTGGAATATATACTTCTGCGTACAGCGGCATAGATATGCTCTCCGTCGGGCGATACATCTATATCCATCCAGAGGGGATCTTTTTTACCAGCATTTTCGTTATCCACAACGGGGAGACCTGAAGTATCATAAAGGCATTCAAGGGTGTCATCACTGTGGTTTAAGCGATAAATTCCGCTTGACGTTGCAAAATACGTATTGCCGTAACTATCCTGAGTGATGGTATTGCTGCGGTGTACGCTATTGGAAGCAACATCCTTTATAATAAGCTCCCAGCTTTTACCTCCGTTTGTGCTTCGGTAGAAGCCGTCACGCTCCATGGAGGCATAGACTGTGTTTTCGTTCTTCACATCGCACCAGAGTCCGCGTGCATTGTGACCTCTCATATTATTGGTGGTATTGTACCAGTGATCACCGCCGTCCTTGGTGGTGTAAATTCCCGAGTAGTTTGTGATGAAGTACATGATATTGGAATTTTTCGGGGACATTTCAAACATTCGCACCATCTGGTATGCTTCACCGCCGGGGAGATTCTTCTCTTTGAGATTATCTGCTTCCTCCGCACTCATCATATGGAAGTTACGAAGCCAGGGGGCGTAATGGGTGACAAAGGGATTGCCTTCGTCATTGTATGGTGTGAAATATGAATCCTCTTGCACTGCACGAACATCTTCGGGTGTGGGAAATTTCCCCTCGTCAGCTGCCATAGCAGGACAAGCTGCCATTATTGTGATAAGTAGTATACTTAGCAGTCGTTTTTTCATTATCATCTTCCTTTTTGTTTGGTGACGGGGGAATTTTAAATCCCCGTCACCTTTAGCACGAAATTAAATAGCAAATTCTCTGCGGTATTGATTATTCTGCAGGGTACGGAACCAATGTTCCTCCTGCTGTATTTGTTCCTTCCTCGGTGAGACGAGTACCTCTGACGAATCCTACTAAGAGATTACATCCCTTACATGTTCCCCAGTCCTTAGCATGGGTAATAACAGACTCGCTACCGTTGGTACAATTCTTCAGCGTCAAAGTGGCTATTACTGTACCTACAACTCCGCCGATTTTCTGATTATATGGTGCGAATATTGAACCATTGTTAGTACAATTCTCAACCAAGGTTCCATCCTTGGTAACCGCACCGACAATTCCGCCTATACCTCTGCTTCCTGTTTCGCTATTTCCGTCACCGCACAAATCGGTTCCTCCGCCGGTAAGGTCGATATCCACATCTGAAGTACAATCGACTATTGTTGCACTACGTGCAGTGCATACTATAGAGCCTGCAAAACTTACATATTTTCCGTTCGCTACAGCAATCTTTCCGTCTGCTGTCAGGTTACTAAACGTACCGCTGGCCGTATATCCACAAACAACACTTATAAATCCGTTGGTTGTATCAGCCTTCTCATCGTTTGCCACCACATAAGCACCCTTGAAGTTTGTATTTTTGACAGTGCCGCCGCTGCCAACTATACCGAAGAAGCTTACATTTTCTCCTGAAGCACCTGAAAGGTAGAGACCATAGATTGTCTTTCCGTTACCATTGAAGGTACCTGTATATGCATTGCCTGAGCCCGATACGCCTATCTGATAGCCGTGCCAGTTGTTTGCACCTGCTACATTACCTGCTGTTTCATACCAACCCTCATCGAATGTGCCGTCATTATCAGCATCAAACCAGTTGAGATAAATATCATCCGTAAGGATTGCATTAGCTGTTTTAGCTGCATTTTTACCAAACCATGCAAGCTGATTTCCGTTAGAAATCTGATAGGGATTTGCCGCTGAGCCGTCACCGGTCGGCTTATCAGCATCTGTGGGTTCATTTCCGCTCCAGATTGAATACCATTGAGCGGTAAATACAACTGTATCCCCTGCTCCTACGCTATGATCATTGGGGATATAGTCATATCCGGGGGGATATGGTTCACCATTGCTGTCTTTCCATCCATGTAGACCATGATTTTCCTTAACAGCTGTGGGAAGATCGTGTGATTCAGGGTTTCCGTCTATATCTTCAAGAGCCCATTTGTATGTGTGAATTTCTTCGACTCCGTCCATAAATACGAAGGTTGCTTTGGGAACTGTCTTCCACTCGGCTGTGAAGGTCTCCCCTGCAGGGCTTTCGGGAGTATATCCATTGCTTCCGGGGATATAGTCAGCTCCGGGGGCATATGGTGTACCATTGTTGTCTTTCCACCCTGTGAGGACTTTTTCACCGCTGTTATAACCTTTTCCATCAAGGTCTGCCTGTGTGGGAAGCTTATGCGTTTCAAATTCAGTACTTGCAGGTTTATAAATTGACCACCATTCATCACAAATCGAAGTACCGTCGGGATTTACAAATGAGAATTTGATTGAGGGATTATAACCGCCCCAAGTTGCCCTAATCGTCACGCTTTCATTTACAGTATAGGATTCTCCCGGTTGTTTAATTTCTCCGTTAATATTCCAGCCTGCAAAGTCGTAATTTGTACGTGTTGGTCCGGCAGGAAGTGAGCTGATTACGTAGCCTTTTTCTACACGATGCAATGCTGTATCAATTCCTGTGGCATCGGTTACGCCCTCACCTGCTGAATATGAGTACGTATACATTTCGGAAAGGTCAACGAGCCATATGTTCTTTATGAGTACATTATTTGTGTCACACATTACAATTCCCGTAGCCGTAAGCGGTGCATGACTGCTGAGACGGATATCGTTTTCCGTTGCAACAGTTACTTCAATTCCGGCACTGCTTCCCGTGAATTTATAAAAACCGTTTTGTGTGATTTTGGATATAGAATTCCACATGTACTCTGTTGTGGAATCATCCAAATCAGCAGAGGAAGCATCAGGTTTTTGTGAAACACGCAGATATCCGTCCTCAATATGGGTTGTATATCCGCCGTGCACTCTGCCATCGCCCATGAAGCTTGTCGGTTTCATTCTGTCGCTGACTAAATCGACAAATGCTCTGTTTTTATAATCGTAAATCCTTTTAGCTGCGGAAAGCTTTCCGGAGGTATCTGCTCCAAAACGGAAAATATCTCCGCGGTTTAAGGCTGAAAGCGCTGAAAGATTATCCGCTGAAAGGTCATCACGTGCTGTTACGGATTTTCTTTCCAAACCGTCATAGTAATAAATTTTTGTAACCTCATAGCCATCTTCATCAAAGGCAATCACCGAGCGGTCAAAGAGCATCAGGCGGTTCTTTTCTCCTACAGTTTGTGACACCGTACCTTTTGCATATGCGATTGAAACATTAGGCGTGAGATTACCTACTGTATAAATCTCGGTGGTTGTTCTGTCATGCCCGTCAGGCAGAACTCCGGTAAGAGTCTGATAATCTTCTATAGTAGTCGCTGAAGCAGCAGTATTCAAAACTGACAACGTTGAAGCCGCGGTAAGGAAGTAGCGGTTGTAGAAGTTACCCTTTTCATACCTGTTATCTTTTGATTCCCCTTCACTTCTCAGGGGGAGGACGGTTCTCTTGTTAAGAGTGGTTTCACGCTTTTCCTTATTATCGGGATCGGTGTCCTGGGTGTCTTTATAATATGTGTCTACCTTGTTGATTTTTCCGTCCGCGTTAAGAGAGAAGATAATTCCCTGGGGTTCAAATGTCCCTTCTTTTTTGAAGCAATTCTCAATATCTTCTATTTTCTTCTTTATTTTTCCGTCAATTTCCACTTTATCGGCAAAATCATATACCACGTAGTCCTCAACATCTTTCACCATTATTGCCGCCTGGAGTTTTTTCCTTATGGCACTGCCGCTCTCGGCAACTGTTATAATATAGCCGGGAATGTCGGTGATTTTTTCAGATTCAAAGCCTACAATTCTTCCGAATGCATCTATATAGAAAAGTCCGCTTGTTCCTACGTCAATACGCGATGTCCACACAGTTTTACGATTTGCGGTTTCGTATTCTGCGCCATTTATGGTGAGAACCATGTCCTCCGAGCCTGCGTTTTCAATAGCTTCAATTTTTCCGCTGATGTTTCTCTTTGCAACAATTGCTTTTACCAAAGTGTTATCCAGGCTTCTTGCAACCGAGATAACATCTTCCTTTGAAATTGAAGAAAGCGGAATTTCAACACCATTCATGTCTTTAAGCGTATAAAAATCGCAATCCTCAAGCTCAAGGGTATTTCCGTAGGAGTCGTACAAATCGTATACCCTTTCGTTCTCTGCATCAACTGTGCTTACCACCATAGTTCTGTAAGCATCAATTACAGTGAGGCTGTCGCCGATAAGCTTGATGCTTCCGCCGTCTGCCTTGCTGAGAAGGATTTTGCCGAGGTCGCTTGATGCGATGCTCTTTCCGTTGTAGATAACATATTTTCCGCTTCCTACAGAGAAAGTATCACTTACATTCTTTCCGTTTGCCTTTTTATATGTAAAGTTAACGGTGCTTCCGCTTACGCTATCGCCTGTAACATCGGCAAGGTCAATTTCGGTAATATCATATTCCTTTGTTCCCATGTAAAGGAGTCTGTCGTCGTTATCGTACCAGCCCTTTACGCGGTAGCCGAGGAAATTGTTATATTCCTTATAAAGAAGCTTAAGCTCTTTTGAGTCGATGTATATTGTGTTTTCCTTACCGCTTGCTGCGGGATTTTTAAGGTCGGAAAATTCGTTTTTCGTAACTGTTCCCTCAGTTACCTTTGCATTCCAGTACTCGGTAAGGATATTTTTGTTTTCGTTAAATATATATTCTGCAGTTCCGTTTGAGCTATAGGTTGTTACCTCAAGAACTGCGGCATCAAGAGCGTTACGAAGAATCTTGAACATTTCGTTGAAGGAAAGAGCCTTAGTGGCAGTTGCCGCACCCATATAAAGCTCTCCAATGCGTGCCGCATCAAAGTAGCCGGGGGTGTAGCCTCCTCTTTCCTCTGCATATACATCATAGTTTAAGATTCTGCCCATTACTGTGATTGCCTCACCCAAGGTGATGAAATCATAGGGACGGAAAGCTATACCTGCATCGCCTGCGATATAGCCCTGTGCACGGGCTGTATTCACTTCATCAAAGAAGGGAGCATCAGAAGGCACATCGGAGAAGTGCTGACTGCTTCCCTTAACTATCTGTGCATTTGCAAGGCGGAGTGCATAGCGGATAAATTCCCATCGCATTACGCCTTCATTAAAATCAAGAGGAAATTCGTCCTCCTCTGTAAATACGCCGAGCGAGCGAAGGATTCCCATTTCGCTGTAGCGGTTTTGGTCATCCGCGTCCGCCTGTACAGCTTCCTTTACGGGGAAATTATATGTTTCCTCCACGGTAATGCTGATTGTGGGAGGTGTAGGTGTGTTTACACCCTTTACGCCATAGGCGACCTTATCCATGTGCGATCTGTTCTCGCGATGTGTTCCGAGAAGCTTCAGGGAAAGCTCCGTATTTTCTGCAATCGCTCCGTTTACATGGCTTAATATGTCCAGCTTCACGTCGGCATAGGCTGAACCCGAAGTGCCTACAGCCTTTGACTTCTCCTCGCGCAGCTCGGGCTGATTATTCCAGTTAAGCTCACCCTTTTTCCAGGGGGCGGTTCTTACCGCAGTAATTTTAGCACCTGTATCTTTGAGGGATACATTCATTTCCAAAAATGCACTTTCAATCACTTTACCGCGGAAGGAACCAATATTTGCCATATAATAAACATAGCTTGATTTTTCCGGGAAGTTGTTCATTTGGTCGCGAAGTGCATCCGCTCCGGTAGCAGTCGTTACAAGAGCATCCTCATCGGGCTTTATTGCACTTACCGCTGCGGCATGCTGCTCGTCAATACGGATTGTGTATACGTTAGGTGTAATCTCTACGCTGCGTAAATCTTCCGCAACTGCTACAGGCATACCAAAGCTCTGACTAAGCAATTCCACACCTGCATACAGCACACCGTTTCTTAAGATGGGCTGATGTGAAAGCTCAGCCTCTCTCCCGTTAACACTAAAGATAAGATTTCCCACCATAAAAGTGGCGGTGGAATCTCCTCTTTTCACGGTGAAGTTATCACCCGTGCGGGTAATCTCCATTTTGAGATATCCGCAAAGTTCCTCCATGGGAACAAAAATCGTATCATATGCGGCAAAGGGCTGATTTTTAAAATCCACCGCTGTGCCGGAAATTGTTACATCTGCCGGGTACTCACGCGCTGCAAGAGCTAAAGTCCCCGGTATTAATATCGTAACCATTGCCATCACTAAAACGAGCGACAGCATTCTCATGAAAAGCTTCTTCATATGCAATTTCTCCTTTCCTTTTCTTTCCACAACAAGCGAAAGCTCTTGACTTCGCTCCATAATTATTGTATAGTTATATCGTAAAAAAGTAAACCTTAAATCGTTTCTAAAAAGTCAGAAATCGTATCACTCGGAGGTAATGTATGGAAATAAAAATCCGTTCCTTTAATTCTACTTATTTTCCCTCGGATAAAGGGGCAAATTCTATCATTAATATTGCCAGTGCAGGATATACCTTCGGAAATCCAAGCTTTAAAAGGAAAATTAACCCCGTGGACTCTGCTACCTCTTCTTCAGAATATTATCAACTGGAATACGTGACGGAAGGCATATGTCACATTGAAATGGGAGACCGCACCTATTCCGTCTCCGAGGGGGAATTTTTCTTCATAAACAAAGGCATACCGCGTACTCTGTATGCAGATAAGAAAAAACCCGTAAAAAAATTTTTTATCAACATAAAAGGCTCTCTCGCCGATGGGCTCATAAAAGGGCATGAGTTAAATCAACCAATATTAATACTGAAAATTGACGTTCTGAGTCATTTTCTCAGACTTATGGGAATTTTAGGGTCGGCAGACTCCTACGATACCAAAACAGAAGGTGAAATCAGCGCCGAGCTCTCAAGGCTTCTACACAAGGTTTACACCGCCAAGCAAAGCCTCGAAGCTGTAAAAATAAGCTCCGACTGCAGTGCTGAGGATATTTTAAGATATATTGATACAAATATGGGAAGGAAGTTTTCCATTGAAGAAATGTGCGAGCATTTCTTTATCAGCCGTGCAAAGCTCTGGAGGATATTCAAGTCAAAGTATAACACCACGCCTCATGTATATTTGCAATTGAAGCGGATTGAGAAAGCCAAATATTATCTGCTTCACACAAATCATCCCATTTCAACCCTTCATGAAACCATAGGGCTTAGCGACTCAAAGTATTTTTTTCAGCTTTTCAAAAAGGAAACGGGGATGACTCCTCTCAAGTTCCGCGAAAAATTCTTCGGAATGGATAACATAACTCCGCTGGTTATTAAAAATCCTCAGGAGGAATTTTCTCTTCGAAAAACCGGAAATGCTCTTGAAAAGAAACGGTAAAAAAGAAGCGCGCCGCTTCACCCATATTGCGTCCCGACTAAATTCAAATATGACAAATGTCGCTCGCGATAAAATCAAGCAATTTCCTATACAGTAAAAAAGCACGGAGTTGTAAAAAAGATACACTTTTTTACAACTCCGTGCTTTTTAGTGAACTATTGTGCTTCCGCCGATAAACTCCCTTATAATTGAGGTGGGCGGTATGGGGTATGGGTCAAATTCTTCAAAGTAGGAAAGAAGCTTGATAAGCCTTCTAGCACGGCTTAAATAGGGGCTGTCCTCCCCTATTTCCGAAAGCAGCTTAATTGCAGGCTCTTTCAGAACGGAAAGCTCATACACCAAGGAGGAATTAAACACCTCGTCCGCTTCGCATTCAAATGGGAAAATATACTTTTGCTCCCCACGCCTTACACTCTGCCACAGCTTAAATGTTCCCTCGGCAGGGGTGTTTCTGTGGGAGGCATCGCGGACAATTCTGCGAAGAAGTCTGTTATCCGTGGGAGAAAATGCGTTATACTCATCAAGACACAAACTGGTAAGACAGCTAAGATATATTTTATACTTGTTTTCACGCTTAACACGGCTTGTGAGAAGCTCATTAAGTGCGTGAATACCCTCGGCAATGATTATCTGATTTTCACCTAAAGTGAGCGTTTTTCCTTTAACACGCTTCCTTATTTTGAAATCGTATTTGGGAAGCTCTACGCTTTCACCCTTTGCAAGAAGCGAAAGATGCTCATTGAAAAGCTCATAGTCAATTGCTTCCACACATTCAAAATCCATTTCTCCGTTTTCATCACGCGGCATACGCTCATCATCTACATAGTAATCGTCAAGCGATATTACCACAGGATTTATATGGTTGATTTTAAGATGCAGGCAAAGTCTGTTTGCAAATGAGGTTTTTCCCGAAGATGACGGCCCTGCAATCAATATGACTTTTATCTTCGGATTTTCCTTGATTTTGTCCGCAATACGGCTTATACGCTTTTCGTGAAGCCCCTCTGCCATATTCACTATCTCGGATATATTTCCGTTTTGTATGGTTTCGTTCAGAGAAAATATATCACCTACTCCTACCGTGCTTATCCAGTCGCGGTAATCTTCAATTGCGTTGTGCACCTTTATCCCCGTTTTAATTTCGGGGATTGCGTCAACTGTGTAATCTGTGGGATATTTCAGCAAAAATCCGTCGTCAAAGGGAACTATATCAAAAACGCTTAAAGCTTCCACGGAGTATGCAATCGGCTGATAGGTAAGGTGATATCTTTTCGCCGTCCTGCAGGCGGTAATAACCTTGGCAGGGAGCTTTTCTATAAGCTCTGCCTTATCGGCTTCCCCATTCTGTCTGAAAAGCTCCGCCAGAACTTCTTTTTTGAGCTTAATGGAATGAAGCTTCTCATTCTGACGGATAGTTTCATTCATTTTTTCTTTGATTGCCTCTGCTATGCGTACTTTATCAGAGGCTGAATTTATCTCAAAGTAGGTTGATTTATTTACTGACTGGCGTACAAAAACCGTGTCCGCCCCTGTAATCTGTTCCGCCGCGTGAAGGAGCAATAAAATAAGGGATTCCTTGTAGATAAGATAGCCCTCGTCGCTTTTTATTGTAAGAGGAAAAACCGTGTCCCCACTCTGCAAAATGTAGTCTGACGGCACAATTTTGCCGTTGACCTTACAGGCAAGAACACTTTTCCCGAGTCCTTTTTGGGTTATAAAATCGCCTATTTTAATTTCTTTTTCTGTGGAGAAGCTTTCGGAAGCATAAGTAAATTTAATCATTTTCAAATCACCTCAAAAATTCAAGTCCCTTTCTCTTCTTTTCTATTATCTCATCAATTCTATTTATATAATCGGCGGCTTCCTTGGGGTTAAATACTCTTTCAATTCTGTCACCCTTTACCATTTTTGTTGATGCCCCACCGCCCATGGCAAGAATCGTCTGTATTTCCTCCATAATGTAGATATTGTAGAGGCTTTCGTTTCCCTCAAGGGAAAACCCCACATTTTCAAGATTTCCCAGGGTGTTTTTTTGCTTGTACATATAATAGGGATTATACCCTTTTTCCGTGAGGAAACCGTAGGAATACTGCACCATTTTATCCATATTATCGGCAAAACGCAGTTTTTCAAAATCATCAATAAGACGTGCGGCTCTTTTCAAATACATTGTATGCACAGTCACGCCATGGGGCGAAAGGGAACACACTTCACCCACTGTTTTTTGAAAATCCTCTATGTTCTCGCCCGGAAGCCCTGCAATAAGGTCTGCATTAATACTGAAGCAACCGTATTTTTTTGTCATTTCAAAGGCTCGTATGGTTTCCTCCACAGTGTGTTTTCTTCCAATCCTCTCCAGAGTTTTCTGATTCATGGTCTGGGGATTTATACTGATGCGATTAACCTTGTTTTCAGAAAGGACACTGAGCATCTCATCGGAAAAAGTATCAGGTCTGCCTGCTTCCACGGTAAATTCTCTGAGCGAAGATACATCAAAGGAATTTTTAACCTTCTTTATCAGTATATTCAGATTTTCGGGAGATAATGTGGTCGGAGTGCCGCCGCCAAAATAAATTGTTTCCGCTTTAAAGCCTAAATTCTCCGCCATTCGTGCCGTCTCTTCGATTTCCTTTATAAGCGCCTCCACATAAGGCTGTACAAATTTCTGGTTGTGTGCCATTGCCTGAGAAATAAAGGAGCAATAGGAGCATCTTGTGGGACAGAAAGGTATTCCGATATAAAGACCTACGCCGTTTTTTACGCGGTTTTTAAGAAGTCCGAATTCCTTTTTCGCCACGTCAAGACTGAGCCGTGCTTTTTTGGGAGTAATGAAGAACTCCTCCTGCATGTAGCGGAGTATCTCGCTTTCACTCTTATTCTCATCGAGCATCATTCTGGCAGTTTTGGCAGGCCGTATCCCTGTTGAAATTCCCCAAGGAGCAGGCATATCAGAAAGCTTTCTGCACGCAAAAAACACCGATTTCTTTATTAAATCGCTGATTTGTCTTTTCTCGGGAGAAAAAAGCTGCATTTCAATTTCACCCTCGGCTTGTCTTTCGCCGAGGGTGATTTTTGCTTTTGCTTTATATATATTTTCTTCAATATCAAGCTCTGTTATTACACTAAATTCGGAATTTATATCGAAAAAGAGCTGTAATATCTGCCTTACGGCATCCTCAAATGAATGTCCTTTTAATTCAATTTTCATATAAATCAGTCCAATACATGATTAACTATATAGGGATTGCCCCTCTTTTCTTCGCCGATTGTTGTTTTTACTCCGTGACCGGGAAGCACTATTGTTTCTTCGGGGAACCTTGTGATAAGGAACTTAATAGATTCAAGTTCCGTCTTTAAATCCCCGAAATCAAATCTTCCTATGGAATTCTGGAAAAGCAAATCTCCGCAGAATAGATTGTCCCCCCACTGATAGGTTACACTGCCCGCACTATGACCGGGAGTGTGGTATACTTTTATGGTTGTGTTCCCGAAGGGAATTTCGCACACTTCGTCCAGCAATATATCGGGGGTATATGGCTCTATCTTCTCCCCCGTAAGGAAGCTCAGGTTACAGTTGTTATCGAGTAGCATCATCTTATCCCCGCTGTGGATATAAACCTTTGCACCTGTCCTTTCGGCAAGGTCGCAAACGGCACCTATATGGTCAAAATGCCCGTGAGTAAGAAGTATTTTTGTAAGAGAGGCGCCGCTTTTTTCTATTTTCTTTAAAATCAAATCAGCCTGTGCACCGGGGTCAATCACTGCCGCTTCCCCGTTATCCGTCAGAAGATAACAGTTCACACATAACTGACCTACCATAATACGCTGTATATCCATTTATATCCGCTCCTCCCTGCCTTACTGAACGGTTCTCCTGATGTCATGCACACCGGGAACACGGTGCAATTTCTTTATAATAGCGTCAAGCTGCTGCTTGCTGTCTACCTCGATAGTGATATCAATAAGAGCTGTCCTATCCTTAAGGGCACGTGCATTTGCGGCAATAAGGTTAAGCTTCTGCTCGGAAACAACACCGATAACATCAGCTAAAATTCCGCTTCTGTTAGTACATTCAATGCTGAGCTCTGTATTAAATGAGGATGCCACATCATCAAGCCAGTTACATTCTATCATACGCTTACGCATATCCTCGCTGAGCTTACTCTCCATGACATTAATGCAGTCGCTTCTGTGGATGCTGACACCTCTGCCGCGGGTAATAAATCCGATAATATCATCACCTGGGACGGGGTTACAGCAACGAGAAAGTCTGACTAAGCAGTTGTCTACCCCTCTGATTTCTATTCCCACTTCACCCTTTGCACTCTTTTTAGATGCAGTTTTGGGTGTAAGCTCAGGAACAATTTCTTCCTTATGGTCATTCTGATAACTGTCACGCAATCTTGTTACGACCTTTGCCGCAGTAATTCCGCCAAAGCCTATTGCCGCATACATTTCCTCCACGCCTGCAAAGCCGTAACGTTTAAGCATAGGCTCAAGATATTTATTTTTGAACAAATCGCTCTGATTCATTCCTACACGCTTAAGCTCTGCCTCCACGGCATCTTTTCCGCGTTGAATGTTTACTTCCCTGTTTTCTTTCTTAAACCAGGAATTGATTTTACTGCGTGCTGTAGAGGTTTTAACAATTTTCAGCCAGTCACGACTGGGGCCTTTGTTGGAGCTTGATGTAACTACCTCCACAATATCTCCGTTCTGGAGCTTATAATCAAGGGTTACCATTTTGGAGTTTACCTTGGCACCCGTCATTTTATAGCCTACTGCGGAGTGAATATAGAATGCAAAATCTATGGGGCATGACCCTGCCGGAAGACCTATTACGTCCCCTCTGGGGGTGAACACGAATACTTCATCGGCAAACATATCTATTTTAAGAGTACGCATGAAATCTTCAGGGTCAACCGCTTCACTCTGGATTTCCAGAAGTTTATTAACCCAGTCAAGATTCTTGCTGTCGCCTGCTCTTCCCTCTTTGTATTTCCAATGCGCAGCAATACCGCGTTCCGCAACACGGTGCATATCCCATGTACGAATCTGAATTTCAAAGGGCTGACCGTCCGGACCTATAACAGTGGTATGAAGCGACTGATACATATTAGGCTTGGGCATAGCGATATAATCCTTGAACCGTCCGGGAATGGGCTTATATTCCTCATGAACGATACCAAGCACCGCATAACATTCAGCCACCGTATCAACAATTATACGAACTGCAAAAAGGTCATATATTTCGTCGAGGGTTTTGTTCTGATTGTACATCTTTCTGAAAATCGAATAGATGTGCTTTGCACGGGCGGCAATGTGGCATTTAATACCCATTTCCTCCATCTTATCGGCAATAACACCTCTTACGTTCTGCACATACGCATCACGCTCGGATTGCTTCTGAGAAAGACCGTCAACAATTTCGTAGTACGCTACACTGTCAAGATATTTAAGAGCTAAATCCTCAAGCTCAATCTTGATTTTAGATATACCCAGCCTGTAAGCAAGGGGTGCATATACGTCTAACGCTTCCTTTGCCTTCTGGAGCTGTTTTTCGGGCTTCATATGCTTAAGAGTACGCATATTGTGAAGCCTGTCGGCAAGCTTTATAAGAACGACACGAATGTCCTCTGCCATGGCAAAAAACATTTTCCTGAGGTTTTCAATGTGAGCTTCTTCCTTGGAAATACACTTGATTTTATCAAGCTTTGTCACACCCTCAACCAAAAGAGCTACCTGCTCTCCGAATTCCTCTTTCATGAGGTCGTAGCCGTAGTCCGTATCTTCTATAATATCATGCAAAAGCCCCGCTACAATTGCCTGAGCATCAAGCTCCATTTCCGCAAGTATGCAGGCAACCTCATAGGGATGCACAAAATACGGTTCTCCGCTGTGGCGAAGCTGGTCACCGTGTTTTTCTTTGCACAAGGTATACGCTTTAAGAATCAGGCTTCTGTCCTCATCTGCATTTTTATTATATTTTTTTATTTTCTCCATCAAGGCTTCAAATGCCTGATCCATAAAATCACTCCCGTCATCAGCCGTACACTTCTTCTGCTTCTTTCTTTATACGCTGATATTCACCGCTCTTATCAATCGAAACCTTTTTTCCTTTTTCGGTTTCGAGCAGTGTAATCTGAACAACATCGCCCAACTTGTTATAATTTAAAATGGCTAAATCCTTAAACACTCTGAGCACATTTAATATTTTATCACGCATTATACGTCTTCCGAGCCTTTCCGAAAGGATTCCCGAAAGGTTTGCCAGATCTTCACTTATATTTCCCTTTTGGCGTAAAAACTTGTAAATATCCACAAAATCCTGTCTGTCGGGAAGAACGTCACCGAGTTCTTTATGAGAAAAACGTATTCCACTTAATATAAGCTGTAGCCTTGTCTGTCCGTTATACAAATTAATGTTAAGTTCCCCTGCAAGGTCTACAATATCTCCGGGGCAATATTCCGAAGCAAGAGAGCCTGCACCGAAAGCAATTGTTTCCACAATACGCTTGTCACTCTCAACCAAAAATCTGCAATGCTTTCCGTCGGAAAGAGTTTTTACATCTACAATTCTGGCATTCATAAGAGCAAACACCGGAACTTTATTTCCTGCACCGTAGGGAGCGAGAATTTCTGTTTTTCTGATTGTTGCGGCATTAATATCCTCTATGGTTATTTTAGAATCAATAAGAAGCCTTGGAAGCTTTTCCTCTATTTCGCAATCTTTGGCAAACTCGTTAAGACGTCTGTCAAGCTCTCCGATGTATTCCTCCTTGATTGAAAATCCTGCCGCATATGCATGACCGCCGAACTTTTCTAAAATATCGGCACAGTTTCCGAGTGCGTCAAACAAATTAAGACCTTCCACACTTCTGCCTGAGCTCTTGCACCAATCATCCTCAATGGATATAAGAATACACGTTTTATTATATTTCTCGCATATTCTTGAAGCCACAACTCCGATAATTCCGTGATGCCAGTTACGCTTTGCAAGTACAAGCACCTTTTTGTCGGCAATATCTATGCTGTTAATCATTTCCACTGCCTGGTCAAAAATTATCTTTTCCTCATTCTGGCGGTTTCTGTTATCCTCGTCAAGCTTAATTGCAAGGTCCTGTGCCGTAGCTTTATCGTTTGTAAGCAAAAGGTCTACTGCAATCATAGCGTTTGACATTCTGCCTGCCGCATTAAGCCTTGGTGCAATGGAATAGCTTACCACGGCACAATTGTTCCACTTCTGACGAAGCCCTAAGGTGGAAATTACTGCGGCTAAACCTATGTTGGGGTTTTTAGCCAGTTTCTCAATACCCCTTGCCGCTATTATTCTGTTTTCGTCACGCAGGGATACCACGTCTGCAATTGTTCCCAATGCCACCAAATCGGCATACTGATTAAGCAGTTCATTTTCGCTCTTATCACTTGCCGCACATACGAGTTTAAATGCAACGCCCACGCCTGCAAGATCCTTAAAGGGATACTCGCAATCCATTCTTTTGGGGTTTACCACGGCAACAGCACGAGGAAGCTCCGCCTTACATTCATGGTGGTCGGTTATAATAACATCGCATCCTAATTGTGCGGCATACTCCGTTTCCTCAAAAGCGGTGATACCCGTATCAACGCTTATAATAAGCGTTGCCCCGCTTTCGTGAATTTTCTCTATTGCATTTTTATTTATTCCGTAGCCCTCGTTCTGTCTGTCGGGTATGTACGCACGGGCATCGACGCCCTGCTCTCTGAGATAGCTCACAACAAGTGCCGTAGATGTGATGCCGTCAACATCATAGTCACCGTATACAACAACATGCTCCTTGTTTTCGATAGCTTTCCTGATTCGGGCAACGGCTTTATCCATGTCCCGAAGAAGGCTCGGTGAATAAAAACTGCCTGAGTCTTTTTCAAGAAATTTTTTTGCATCGGCGGCATCGGTAAAGCCTCGGTTTAAAAGAACCTTGGCAACAATTTCGGGAATATCAAAAATCTCCGAATACGCCTGCGCCTGTGCCTGACTGATATTTTCATCCAAAAATACCCATTCTTTTTCAAGCATCATTTTCCCTTCTTTCGTATATAACTAACTATAATAGATTAAGTATATCATAATTAATAGTAGGTTTCAATATTTTTTGAAAGGAAAAGGTTATAAAATATGTGTACGGCAATTTCTTTATGTGGCAAAAAACACTTTTTCGGCAGAAACTTGGACTTTGAACATTCCTTTGGTGAAAAAATCCTGATTACTCCACGTAATTTTCCCATTAATTTCCGCCATACGGATTCAATCAAATCCCACTACGCCATGATTGGAATGGGAATTGTTTCGGATGGTTATCCGCTGTATTTTGATGCAACCAATGAAAAAGGGCTTAGCATGGCAGGGCTTCTTTTTTCAGGATATGCACATTATCACAATATTAACCCGAAATGCACAAATCTTGCCCCTTTTGAGGTTGTTCTCTGGATTTTGTCGCAATGTGCCGATACTAAAGAAGCAAAAGAACTGCTTGGTAAGCTTAGCATCACAAATACCCATTTCAGCAATGAATATCCGAATACTCCCCTGCACTGGATTATCAGCGACAGAAAAAGCAGTATCGTACTAGAATCTGTGCAAGAGGGCATAAAATTTTACGATAATCCTACACACGTTCTTACCAACAATCCTCCTTTTGAAATGCAGATTTTTAATCTTAACAACTATATGTCCCTTTCTCCCTTTCCTCCCGAAAACAAATTTGCAGATAGTCTGAACCTCAGAACTTACAGCCGAGGCATGGGTGCCATAGGGCTTCCAGGAGATTTTTCTTCCGCATCAAGGTTTGTCAGGGCGGCTTTTTTCAGGGCTAATTGCAGAAATGAAAAAAATGAATCGGGACTACTTTTTGATATGCTTAAAAACCTCTCTCCTCTCCCCGGATGCGTAATTACCGAAGATGGAAAAGAGGAAATTACCATTTATTCCTCCTGTGTTGACACGGAGAGAGGAATATATTATTACACAACCTGCGACGGGAATAAGGTTCACTCTGTAAGCATTGAGGAGCATGAGCTTGATAGCAACTGCTTGGCGACGTTTTCTTACAATCTCTTACATTGACTCAATCTTCCCGACAGACTATAATTAAAGTATAATTGATTCGGGAGGTTATATAAATGTCCGCTTCGCAGACAGATGAATTTCAGAAAAAAGTTTCGTCACTTATAGTTCGCAACAGTAATATTTTAGATATTCTTACAAAATGCCAGATTAGCTGCGGAAAGCTGTGCCGCAGCGTGGTAAAATCCGCTACAGGCTGCGGTTGTGTGGATATATCGGGAGAAAAGTCGCTTTCTGCATTTTCTCTTTCCAAGGATTTTGATGCAAAGGAAGCCTCGGGAATGAACGGAAGCTTATGCTGTGGGTGTAAGAGCCGTGTGGAAAATGAAATTGGTGAGCTGCTATTTTACATTGCAGGCATGTGCAATGCACTGGAATTAAATATGAGCGATATAATGAAAAAAGAGATTAAGAATGTGGAGGTGCTGGGGAAGTATAGTCTGAAGTGAGAATATAAAAACGAGGAGAAAAAATTTGACTTTTTTCTCCTCGTTTTATATTCTTTTTGCGGTCTGGACTTTTTTACGTCCCGTTTATTTTCTTCTGCTTCCGCGTTTAGACTCTACATTACGCTTTATATCAAGCATTCTGGCATCGCTTGACTGCTTGAAGCTCGCCATCATATCCTCAAAGGACATATCCTTCCGGTTGTTTTCACTGTTCCAATCAATTTCCGCAGGCTTACCCGAAAAAGGAGCCGCACCTCTGCGTGCAAAATTATTTTCCTGTGCCTTTTTAATTGAAAGGCTGATTTTTCCCTTTTCATCAAGAGAAAGAACCTTTACCTTAACCTGCTGCCCTACACTAAGATGCTCGTTAATATCCTTAACATAATTACGAGCAACCTCCGAAATATGTACGAGACCTGTTTCTCCATCGGGCAAATCAATAAATGCTCCGAATCCCGTAATTCCTGAAACCTTACCTTCTACAATTTGTCCTACTTCAAGTGCCATAAAGGTGATATACCCCTTTCAGTATGTAAAAATAATATAATCAGTTACCAATGACGAAAACAACTTCGTTTTCAAGAACATAGCCTTCATCACGGGCTTTTTTCTCGTAATAATCGGCGGAGGCGTTGGCATCACTCTGCTGCTTTGCCAATTCGTATTCCTCTTTTTTTGCTTTGTATTCGTTTTCGCACTTTATCCTGTCCTCGCGAATACTCCAAAGGCGATGTTGAAGTGACATAAATGTATATAAAAAGCTTCCCAGCACTAAAAGCACTATTGCAAGACGTATGTAATCACTGCTTTTTCTTCTACGCTTTTTTGCCGTAGTTTTTTTCACAACTTTATGCACACAACTCACCTCCACAACCTATAGTATAACGTAAAGTAATCTGTTTGTAAAGATTTTTTTACAACATTTTAATTCTTTTTTTGAGCTTTTTTGTGCGCCTTTTAAGCTTTGAGAATATATTTTTTATTATCTTCCTTCTTTTTGCCGAAAATCGTTTTCTCAAAAACCAGATTTTCTTGATGGGATACAGTGCCGATTTAAATATTTTTTTTGCAGGAACAATAATCAGTTTCGTAATTAAATCTAAGATTTTTCCGCAGATTCTCATGAAAATCCCACTTAAAAACGCCGCATAGAATAATGCACCGCTTATGCTCCCAAGAATAAGATAGTATCTTATGGCTCCCTCATCAAAGAGGTATCCCACAGACAGGGTAATTCCGACACAAAAAAGAGTGAAAATAACATCTTCAAGTGCAGTTCTCCACTCCCCTGCATGAAGTTTTTTGCGGAGCGAACGCTGAACATCAAAAAACATCCCGCACAGCATACCTGAACACAGGCTGATCATAAACACATAAAGCTGACTGAGGGAAGAAACCTCCATTATTTAAGAACCCTCCTGAGAAAGCCTTCTCTTTCGCTTCTGCCGGGAGTGTATACACATCCGTTGATTTCGCCCTCTATAAAAATTTCCCCCGTTTCCGTTGAAAGCTTTTTCACTTTCATATTACTTCCCGTGACAGTGAGCAGATGATTCTCCGTAACAAGCACGATTTTATCCGTTGAAAAGCTTTCAACGTCCTTTACCCCTCCCGCGGTAAGCTTCTGTCTGTTTTCGATAATTATGTTTCCCGATTTTTTATTTGTTGTTTCAGTCATATAAAAACCCCCTTGTCTTCTATATCTATGAAAAACAAGGGGGTGTTATGCTATTTAAGCATTTTTTTAAGAAACATTCCAGTATATGATTTCGCGTTTTTGGCTACTTCTTCGGGAGTTCCCTCTGCAACTATTGTTCCGCCGTTTTCTCCGCCTTCGGGGCCGAGGTCTATTATATGGTCGGCAGTTTTTATAACGTCAAGGTTGTGCTCTATAACGAGTACAGTATTTCCTTCCTCCACGAAACGCAACAGCACCTCTATCAGCCTGTGTACATCGGCACTGTGAAGTCCCGTGGTGGGCTCATCAAGAATGTAAATAGTCTTTCCCGTGGAACGCTTGGAAAGCTCCGTGGCAAGCTTCACACGCTGTGCCTCGCCTCCCGAAAGAGTGGTAGAGGACTGTCCAAGCTTGATATATCCCAAGCCTACGTCCTTTATGGTCTGAAGCTTGTTTTTTATTTTGGGTATAGAATCAAAAAATTCCGTTGCCTCGTCGATAGTCATATCCAGAACTTCAAATATATTCTTCCCCTTATAATGCACATCAAGGGTTTCACGGTTATAGCGTTTTCCCTTGCACACTTCACAGGGAACAAATACATCGGGAAGAAAGTGCATCTCAATTTTAATAATACCGTCACCGCTGCAAGCTTCACATCTTCCTCCGCGGACGTTAAAGCTGAATCTTCCCGCATTATAGCCTCTTGCTTTTGCTTCGGGAGTCATTGCGAAAAGCTCACGGATATCATTGAATACGCCTGTGTATGTGGCAGGATTAGAGCGGGGAGTTCTTCCTATGGGTGACTGGTCAATGTCGATAACCTTATCAAGATTTTCTATTCCCTCGATGGTTTTGTGTTTACCGGGAACCTGTTTTGAACGGTTGAGCTTATATGCAAGATGCTTGTAAACAACCTCATTCACAAGCGAGCTTTTTCCGCTTCCCGAAACGCCTGTTACACAGACAAATTTGCCCAAGGGGATATCCACATTGATATCCTTCAGGTTGTTTTCAGACGCCTTAACCACACGAAGCTTATTTCCGTTTCCTTTCCGTCTTTCCTTGGGTACGGGAATTTTCTTTCTGCCGCTTAGGTAGTCACCTGTCAATGACCCCTGTGTATTCATAATATCCTGAACGCTTCCCTGTGCGATTATTTCACCGCCGTGAATACCTGCTCCCGGACCGACATCCACAATATGGTCGGCGGCAAACATTGTGTCCTCATCATGCTCTACAACTATAAGGGTATTTCCCATATCTCTGAGGGATTTGAGTGCGGAAATAAGCTTATTATTGTCACGCTGATGAAGGCCTATGCTCGGTTCGTCAAGTATATAAAGAACACCCACAAGCCCTGAGCCTATCTGCGTAGCAAGGCGGATTCGCTGTGCTTCACCGCCCGAAAGGGTTCCTGCACTTCTGGACATGGTAAGATATTCAAGCCCCACATTATTAAGAAATCCGATTCGGGCATTTATTTCCTTTAAAATTTCCTCTGCAATCATAGTTTGCTGTTTATCAAGCTTTAGTCCGTTAAAAAAGTCCTTAGCACGGTTTACGGGAAGGTCGCAGACCTCGTCAATGTTTTTTCCGCCCACAGTTACGCTAAGGCTTTCTCTGCGGAGTCTCTTTCCCTTACATTCATTACAGGGAATTTCACGCATAAGTCCCTCGATGTCCCATTTTGACCATTCGCTGTCCGTTTCGTCATAACGACGTTGAAGATTCGTGACAATTCCTTCAAAAGGAGCCATATATTTAGAAAACCCGCGTTTTCCCATGTGTTCAATTTCAATTTCTTCTCCCTTTGTTCCGAAAAGAATGATATCAATAATCTCCTGTGGCAGGTTTTTCACGGGAACATTAAGGCTGAAATTATATTTTTTGGCAAGTCCGCGGAACACGGCATTTGCCATGCTTCCGTCCTTATCGGGGGCACGCCAACCGCTTACTGAAAATGCACCCTCCATAACAGAAAGCTCATCACTGATAAGAACAAGCGACGGGTCTACACGCTTTAAAAGTCCGATACCGCTGCACTTCGGGCAAGCTCCCAAGGGATTGTTGAAGGAAAACATTCTGGGAGAAAGCTCCTCCATACTGATTCCGCAATCCTCGCAGGCATAATTCCGGCTGAAGGTCATTTCCTCCTCGCCGTTTAATATCATTACTATTCCCTCTGCCTGATGGAGAGCTATTTCCACGCTGTCGGCAAGCCTTGTGCGGATGTCGGAACGTACAACAAGACGGTCAACCACGATTTCTATATTATGCTTTTTTTGCTTTTCAAGCTCTATTTCTTCGGAAAGGTCATAAATAATTCCATCCACACGCACACGGACATATCCGCTTTTGCGTGCATTTTCAAATATTTTCTGATGCTCGCCCTTTTTTCTGCGGACTACGGGGGCAAGAATCTGCACTCTGCTCCCCTCAGGAAGAGAAAGCACCTTGTCCACAATCTGGTCAAGTGACTGCTGAGAAATAACCTTGCCGCACTGTGGGCAGTGGGGAATTCCCACACGGGCATAGAGAAGCCTTAAATAATCATATATTTCCGTTACCGTTCCAACTGTTGAACGGGGATTTTTATTGGTGGTTTTCTGGTCTATACTGATTGCGGGGCTAAGTCCCTCTATATAGTCAACCTCAGGCTTTTCCATCTGCCCCAAAAACATTCGTGCATACGAAGAAAGGGACTCCACGTATCTTCGTTGTCCTTCCGCATAAATGGTATCAAAGGCAAGCGATGTTTTACCGCTTCCGGACACCCCCGTAAAAACGATAAGCTTGTCACGCGGGATTGTCAAATCTATGTTTTTAAGATTGTTTTCACGGGCGCCTTGTATCACAATTTCTTCTTTTTTCATTTTAAAGCACCTCTTTCCTCAGTCTCTTTATTCTGTCGCGGATTTTTGCCGCATCCTCAAAGCGAAGCTCCTCCGCGGCAATACGCATTTCATTTTCAAGCTTGGAAAGTACCATTGCCGCATTGTTTTCTGGGGTTTCCTCCTCCAAGGCGGTAGTAGCCGCAATAACACCGCTTACAGCCTTTACAATGGTTTTGGGAACAATGCCGTGTTCTTCATTATATTTCTGCTGAATTTCACGGCGGCGGTTTGTTTCATCTATGGCACGCTTCATGGAATCGGTTATCCTGTCGGCATACATGATTACCTTTCCCTCGGCATTTCTGGCAGTTCTTCCTATGGTCTGAATAAGGGAGGTTTCACTTCTTAAAAAGCCTTCCTTATCAGCGTCAAGAATTGCGACCAGGGACACTTCGGGAATATCAAGACCTTCACGAAGAAGATTGATTCCTACAAGCACGTCAAACACGCCAAGTCTTAAATCACGGACGATTTCAAGACGTTCCAGTGTTTCAACGTCCGAGTGCATATATTTAACCTTAATCCCCATACTTCTGAGATAGTCGGTTAAATCCTCTGCCATTTTCTTTGTAAGGGTGGTAACAAGCACTCTTTCCTTTTTGTCCGCTCTGGTATAAATCTCCGTCAAAAGGTCATCAATCTGTCCTTCTATCGGGCGGACAAAAATTTCGGGGTCAAGAAGCCCCGTAGGTCTTATAAGCTGCTCTGCAACCGCACGTGAATTTTCATATTCATATTGTGCAGGGGTGGCACTCACATAGATAACCTGATTAATACGCTGCTCAAATTCTTCAAAATTAAGGGGACGATTATCAAATGCCGAGGGCAGACGAAAGCCGTATTTTACAAGGCTCTCCTTTCGGCTTCGGTCGCCTGCGTACATGGCACGCACCTGCGGAACGGTAACATGGCTCTCATCAATGACAAGCAAAAAATCATCGGGGAAGTAATCCATGAGGGTATAGGGAGCACTGCCCGGCTCTCTGCCGCTTATATGGCGGGAATAGTTTTCGATTCCGCTGCAAAAGCCAATCTCACGCATCATTTCAATATCGTAGTTAGTGCGTTCTTCAAGCCTCTGTGCTTCCAAAAGGCGGTCGTTGTCACGAAGCTCTTTAAGCCTTACCTCAAGCTCTTTTCTGATTGAGGCTATGGCAATTTCACGTTTTTCAGGAGTGGTTACATAGTGGGAAGCAGGATATATTCCCACATGCTGCCTTACTCCCAGAACCTCGCCCGTTAAAACATCAATTTCCGTTATGCGGTCTATTTCATCACCGAAAAATTCCACTCTTACCGCATTTTCATTACTGCTTATGGGGAATATTTCAAGCACATCTCCGCGGACACGGAATTTACCGCGGATAAAATTAATATCGTTACGCTCATACTGCATTTCAATAAGCTTTCTGATTACTTCATCACGGTCTTTCTGCATACCGGGGCGAAGAGAAATTACCATGGTGCTATAATCCTCCGGGTCTCCAAGACCGTAAATACAACTAACCGAGGCAACCACAATTACGTCACGCCTTTCAAAAAGTGCCATGGTGGCACTGTGGCGGAGCTTGTCAATCTCATCGTTTACCTGAGCGTCTTTTTCTATATAAGTATCACTGTGGGCAATATATGCCTCCGGCTGATAATAATCGTAGTAGGACACAAAATATTCTACTGCGTTCTCGGGGAAAAATTCCTTGAATTCACTGGAAAGCTGTGCCGCAAGTGTTTTATTATGGGCAAGCACCAATGTAGGCTTATTAATGCGTGCAATGGCATTTGCAACGGTAAAGGTTTTACCACTTCCCGTCACTCCCAAAAGCACCTGACCGCGGTTTCCGCTCTGTATGCTTTCCACAAGCTTGTCTATAGCCTGCGGCTGATCGCCCGTGGGCTTAAAATCCGATACAAGCTTAAAATTCATAAATATTTCCCCTCCTTCGTTTTGGTCATTAGGTCATTATATTATTTTACACTAAACAGAAAAATATTTCAACCGGTAAAAGAAGGTTTTTTAATAAATAAAGGATGCATTTTCTTGCATCCTTTGTTTATTATTCACTTTGCCTGCTCAATACAAACACAGAACTAAGTATCAATGTTATACCCACCGCAGGTAACGGCAATAAATCCTCTCCGAGAAACGCCACGCTTAATAGCGTAGCCGACATAGGTTCGAGTATCGCAAGTGAAGATGCCGTCCCCGCGGGAATTGTTTTAAGTGCACAGGAATAGCACAGATAAGGCATCACGCTCGTACACAATCCCAAAAGAATCGCAAGCGGAATTGTATAACGAATATTTTCCGCTATACATACAGGAATCTGTCCTACATTTGCCGTTAATGCCCCTATTGCCGAAGCAAACAAAAATCCATACAAATTTGCCGTTATGGGGTTTATCCCCTTTTTCATCTGTATTTTTGTAAGAATGTTATATGCACTGTAGCAAAGTCCTGACAATAGCCCAAACACTATTCCCACAGCATCAAATCTGAAACCGCCTATTATTCCCGAAACAAGGCAGCATCCCAAAAGCATAAATACCACGCAGAAGGTTTTCGCCTTTGTCAATTTTTCTCCCAAAAAAAGCACCGAGTATATCATAACAAAAATCGGTGCCGTATACATAAGCACAACGGCAGTGGATACAGAGCTTTTCACCATTGAATAAAAGTAACAGCTTGCCGTACCGAAAAATGCAAGTCCGCTTCCCAACGTCAAAAGCAAATGAGGAAACGAAATTTTAAAAAGACCTCTGTCGCAGATTAAGACATATAAAAGCATGGAAGCAAGCATTGCCAGCGAGCGTAAAAAAGTCATATGCAGGGACGTGAATCCCAAAGGCGAAAGACAATCCACAAAAATGCCCGATGTTCCCCAACCTATACTTGCGGCAACAATGCATATAAGTGCCGATTTTTTCATTTGTAATCACTTCCGAATTAAACAGAATATAGCCACACAAGCACAGGCATTGTAGCAATACACACAACCGTGGTGATAATATTAATTGCAACAGAGTACTCAATCTCAGTATTATACACCTGAGCAAATTGCATCATCATTGCTGCCGAGGGTGTCATAGTGGCAAGAAAAGTAACCAAGAGTATCTCTGAGGCATTTTCAACAGGAATGTAAGGAAGCACACCGCGGAGCAATAAGAGGATTATAAAAGGACATATAACATTGCGCATAAGTGTCACCAGATAAAGCCTTTTGTTTGCCAGCATTTTTTTAAAATTCATATCTGCGGCAGTCATTCCCGCTATGAGCATACCGATATTCCCTATCATCGTTCCCAGCGAGGAAGATAAATCACTGGCAAATTTCGGAAGTCTGATTCCGGTGATCATAAGCGTAGCACCAATCGCAATTGCAATAATGTTGGTGTTGAGCAGGATTTTCTTTAAATTAAACTTTTCCTGTTTTGAAAAGAGTGTTACACCCTGAGTCCATATTAGCACCAACTGAACCGATACATATGTACAGCTGTAAATTACCCACTCGTCTCCCAAAATAAACGCAACTATGGGAATAATAAGATTTGCCGCATTGGAATAAATAATAGAGGCACGCTCAACAGGGGTTCCGTGAAAAATCTTCTTGTAAAGAAAATCAATAATAAGCAGTATTATATGAATCACAACCGCTGCAATAAGTGAAAGCAAAATTCCTTCTACAATTTCATCGGTTATCTTCACATTAAATGCCGCTATAATATTTGCAGGCATCAGAAGATACAGAGATATTTTTGAAAGCACTAATGAATCCGTACTTTTTACAACCTTTGCTTTAACAATAATAAAGCCTAAAAGCATTACCGCAAAAAGCTGCATAATTTTATAAAGTAATAACTGGGGTATCATCGTTTTGCTCCTTTTCTTTATACGTTTTCGCCTAAAGCCGTCCGAAGCTCTTTCAAATGGCTATCCTCGCTGTAAAGTGTCACATTCCACTTTTTGTTCTCATATTCAAGCACTGTTACTGAGGCATTTGTTGCCCAGGGGAGGTCTCTCATTTTCGCAAGCGATCCGTGAAGAATAAGGCTCACCGCCACACTTATGGGGGTGGCATGGGTTGTGATTGCTACAGTTTTTCCGTCGTTTGCTTCGGCAATTTCAGTAAGAATCCCCATAATTCTTTCCCCAACTTCCTTCATTGACTCCCCTTCAACTCCGGGAAATTCGCCAATATTCTTAACCCAGATATCATATTCTTTGGGATTAGCTTTTGCCAGACTGTCAAATTTAATGCCCTCCCATTTTCCTCCGTCAATTTCACGAAGCCTTTTTTCGGGAATGATTTCCATATCAAGAAGCCTTGCAAGGCTCTCTCCCGTCCTGTACGCCCTTTTAAGGTCGCTGGAATAAATTTTATCCACGCTGTAGTTTTCAGAAACGTATTTGGCAGTAAGCTCTGCCTGCATTACTCCTCTTTCCTCCAAATCCGGGTTAATCTGCCCTGCAAACACATTCATCCTGTTAGCCTGGCTTTCACCGTGTCTTATTAAAATTAATGTAGTCATGTTGATTCACCTCGTCAATGTGATATTAGGTATAGATTTGTGCATAATATCTATTATACATCTTATTCAAAAAAATGACAACCTCTGCAACGCAGAAATTGTCATTTTTTTGTTATTTGGAGTTTTCTCCGCCGGGTCCGTCCCTGCGGTCTTTTTCGTCAGCAGGGCGGGTTATGCCCGTTGAAACCCAACGATTATCGGTTGCTGTTTTATCTTTTTCCTTTTTTTCGTTATCTGTCATTTCTACCACCTCTGTGATAGTATGACACATTCAAAAAAATTTATTATTCCTTTTTATTAAATATCCACACCGAGGAAGTTCTTTGCAAGGATTCCCACGAAGAAGGAAAGCACAGCAACGCCTATACTGATAAGTGCCATTTCAAGAAACCCTCTGCGGAATTTTTCGTCCTTTGCCACGCTTATGTAATAGGTGAAGCCTGCTATAATAAGAATTACCACTGCCAGCATACAAATCAGTGCGGGTAAAAATTGATTTGCGGGGAAAAGCAAATAGGGAAGCACCAGAAAAGCAACCGTAAGCAAGTACGCTATTCCTGTATAAGTACAGGATTTAAAGGCATCCGTTCTTCCTTCGCTTCGTGCTGACAAAAATTCGCTTGCCGCCATAGAAAATGTAGCAGATATGCCTACAATAAGCCCCGAAAGCGCAATGAGTCTTGTATTCTGCATGGCAAACGTAAATCCTGCAAGGGAGCCTGTAAGCTCAACCAAGGCGTCATTCATACCCAGCACCATGCTTCCCACATACTGAAGCCTTTCCTCGTCAAGCATGGAAAGAAGTGCTTTTTCATGCTCCTCCTCCTGGCTTCTTATTCTTACGCTTTCCTCAACCTCGTCTTTGAGAAAATCATATTCTGTCTGGGCGTTCTCCTCTCCACGTTCCATAAGCTTCACCGCAAAGGTAAATCCTAAAAGCCGTGCAATAAGGCTGTACCTAAACACTTTGAATTTCTGCGGTTTCATTTCGATTCCCGTATAGCTTTTCCATATTTCGTAATGTGCCTTTTCCTCTGCCGCCAATCGGTTAAGAGTTTTCTTATTTTCTTCACCCTTGGCAAAGCGTGCAATCTTAGCATAAATTACGCTTTCAGTAAGCTCGCTTTGCTGCATTTTTTTAATAATTTCAAGGGCTTTTTTTGAAATCTGTTTTATCATATGTATCCACTTCCTTTAATTCTATTATAACCATAAAAAGGAAAAAAGACAATACAGTTTTTGCAAAAACTGTATTGTCTTTTTAGTTACATTTACATATCATAAGAGCTTTGACGAAGAGTTAGCTTTTCAGCTTCCTCGCCAAGATATTCCTTAACGTCCATGTTAAGATAATTACACAAATCTACCATTTCGGCAACGGTATTGATATTTACATCTATGCCGTTTTTAAGTCTGTCCTCATATGCAATAACCTCTTTTTCGCCGTGGGTATAAATTCTTTCTGCACCCTCTGCCTTGGGAGCCTCACGAAGCTCACGAAGAAGAGTCGAAAGATGTTCACGTATTGCGTCCGCATCACCAAATACCGCAGGGTTAATCGCAATAAATCCGTGACAGGTGCCTCCCTTTCCTCCGATATGGGTGTGGTTTGAGGTGAGTCCCATTGACAATATGGAAGTGAAGATTTCACAAAACATTCCGTAGCCGTATCCCTTATGACCGCCGCTCTGCTCAATTTCACCGCCAAGGGGCATAATTCCGCCGCCGGCCTTTGCAACAATATTTTTAAGTACGTCGCTTGCATCAGATGTTCCCTTACCATTCTTGTCAAGTGCCCAGCCGTCGGGGAGGGGTTTCTGAAGCTTATTATAAATTTCAAGCTTTCCGCGTGTAACAACCGTTGTCGATGCATCAAAGAAGAAATCATAAGGCTCCGCAGGCATTGCTATAGCAATCGGGTTGCTGCCCAGCATTGCCTTTCTGCTGAAGGTCGGCACCATAATCGCCTCGGAATTTGTCATGGACATTCCGATAAGCCCTTCCTTGCAAGCCATTTTTGCATAGTAGCCCGCAATTCCGTAATGGTTGGAATTACGCACTGTAACTACTGCCATACCAGTTGTCTTTGCCTTTTCGATAGCAATTTCCATTGCCTTATGTCCTAAAAGCTGACCCATTCCGTCATTACCCTCGATAACTGCCGATACGGGTGTTTCAAAAACGATTTCAGGCTTTGCATCCACTTTAATAAGACCCTTTTCGATACCCTTGTGGTAACGAACAAGTCTTTGCATTCCGTGGGACTCAATTCCGTAAAGGTCGCTTGTCAAAAGTACATCTACAATAATTTCGCACTCTTTTTCGTTAAATCCGAACTTTAAAAATGCATCTGTACAGAACTTTTTGAGTTGTTCATAAGAATAATTGATACTGTTTCCCATTTTCTTTTCCTCCGATTACTATGTAATATAATTTCCGCTTAAGTATATTGTAGCATCGATAAAAGAAAAAGACAATCCTTTCCAAAAAAGAATTGCCTTATATACATAAAAAAGTTCATTTTTTACAGGATGTGCGTTTTTTACAATACATTTTTTCTTTATTTTTGATTGATATTATATGTTGACTTTTTTCTGAAATTAGAGTATAGTTAAATTTAGGTGGAAATGTCGCATTTTGCAAAACTTCCACTACAAAAAATATAATAATTTAAGGGGGAAATTCACAAATGAAACTAGTTTACAATGTAAACGACAAACCCAAGTTCGGTCAAATTCTGATTTTTGCATTCCAGCAATTGCTTGCAATTCTGGCGGCAACAATCGCAGTGCCTTCCATTATCGGTAACGGAATGTCCCAGTCTGCGGCACTTTTCGGTGCAGGTGCAGGTACACTTATTTATCAGCTTTTCACAAAGTTCAAAAGCCCTGTTTTCCTTGGTTCTTCTTTTGCTTTCATCGGTTCCATGTTTGCAGCCTTTGCGGGCGCAGCATCTGCTGAAGCAGGATTCCTCGGACTTTTGATAGGTGCATTTTTCGCAGGTCTTGTTTATGTAGTTATCGCCCTTGTCGTTAAACTCGCAGGCGTTAACTGGATTTCAAAGCTTATGCCTGCTGTTGTTATCGGACCTACGGTTGCAATCATCGGTCTTTCTCTTGCAGGAAATGCTGTAGGCGATGTTTTGAAATTTGCTTCTTATGATGCAGCTAACAGTGTTTATGTCATGGGCACACACGGTTGGGTAGGATTTATCTGTGCAATGGTAACAATCCTCACCGTTATTCTTTGCTCCGTATACGGAAAGAAGACTTTAAAGCTTATTCCCTTTATCATAGGTATCCTTGCAGGTTACGCAGTTGCGACTATTTTCACCTTAATCGGTATGAAGACAGGTAACGCATCTTTGCAGGTTATTAATTTCAGCGTATTTGAAAATATGCAGTGGTATCCCGATTTCACATTCATTAAAGCATTTAAAGGAATTAAAGATATTAACGCTGAGTATATAGCAACAATTGCGGTTGCGTATATCCCGGTTGCATTCGTTGTTTTTGCAGAACATATCGCAGACCATAAGAACCTTTCAAGCATTATTGAAAAAGATTTGCTTGAAGAACCCGGTCTCCACAGAACACTTCTTGGTGACGGTATCGGTTCCATTATCGGTGCACTTTTCGGCGGTTGCCCGAACACTACTTATGGCGAGTCTGTAGGTTGCGTAGCTATAACAAAGAACGCATCAGTTGTCACTATTTTAGCTACTGCAATTATTGCAATTATTGCTTCATTCGTAGCACCCTTTGTTACATTCCTCGCTACTATCCCCAACTGCGTTATGGGCGGTGTTTGTATTACGCTTTACGGATTCATTGCCGTATCAGGTCTTAAGATGCTCCAAAACGTAAATCTGAACAACAATAAAAACCTCTTTGTTGTATCTGTTATTCTGATTACCGGTATCGGTGGTATGGCACTTCAAATCGGTGCAATTAAAATCACCTCTATCGCATGTGCACTTATTTTTGGTATCGTAGTAAATCTTCTCGTATCAAAAGCACCTGACCAGGAATAATAACAGAAACAAGAACAGGAGAATTGTTATGAAAAACGTCACAATTTTTGATCATCCGCTGATTCAGCATAAAACCACATTACTGAGAAAAACCTCTACAACGAATAAAGAATTCCGTGAGCTTGTGGAAGAAATAACAATGCTGATGTGCTATGAATCACTGCGTGATTTACCGCTTGAGGATGTGGAGATTGAAACACCTATCACAAAAACCACACAAAAAATGATTAAAGGAAAGAAGCTCGCTGTGGTACCCATTCTCCGTGCAGGACTGGGTATGGTGAACGGACTTTTAAGATTAGTTCCTTCTGCTAAAGTAGGACATATCGGAATGTACCGTGACGAGGAAACAATGATTCCCCATCCCTATTACTGCAAGCTTCCCAAAGATATCGAAAGCAGACTTATAGTAGTTGTAGACCCTATGCTTGCAACAGGTGGAAGTGCCATTGATGCAATCAGCCAGATAAAAGCAGTGGGCGGATCAAATATTAAGTTCCTGTGCCTTATTGCGGCTCCCGAAGGAATAGAAGCACTTACAAAAGCACATCCCGATGTACAAATTTACTGTGCAAATGTAGATGAAAAGCTTAACGAAAAGTGCTATATCGTTCCCGGACTCGGTGATGCAGGAGACAGAATTTTCGGCACGAAATAAAAATAAGGATATATTAAAAAACAAAACAGGTGTGACGTCACACCTGTTTTGTTTTTTTAATATAATGGATAGTGGAGGTGTTATATGGATAACTATGTCTTTATGGCACTGCTTGCCACCCTTGGCACATGGTTTGTGACCGCACTGGGTGCGGCGACAGTTGCCTTTTTTAAATCTCCTAATCCTAAAATTTTAAATTTAATGCTGGGGTTTGCATCAGGGGTTATGATAGCGGCAAGCTTCTGGTCACTTCTTCAGCCTGCCATAGAACGGGCGGAGACGATTTCTGCTCTCCCCGCCTGGTTTGTTGCAACAACAGGCTTTTTATTCGGAGCAATTTTTATGTGGCTTTCTGACAAAGCCGTTTCTTTTGCAAGAAGAAAAGCCGATAATGCTCAAGGAGAAACAAGTGAAAAGCTTAATCGCATTATCATGCTGATTCTTTCGATTACATTACACAATATCCCCGAAGGGCTTGCAGTGGGAGTTGCCTTTGGTGCATTGGGAAGCGGAAGCTTCAGCACAGAGGCACTGATGGGTGCAATCACCATTGCTGTGGGGATAGGACTTCAGAATTTCCCCGAAGGTGCGGCGGTTTCCCTACCACTTCGGCGTGAAGGCTATTCAAGAAAGCAAAGCTTCCTCTGCGGTCAGGCATCGGGAATGGTGGAGCCGTTTGCAGGAGTGTTGGGTGCATGGCTTGTGGTATATATTGAGAAAATTCTTCCCTATGCCCTTTCCTTTGCCGCAGGTGCCATGATTTTGGTTGCAGTGCATGAGCTTATCCCTGAATGTCAGAGAGAAAGAAAATGCCATCCGTATTTTTCAACAATGGGAATTATATCGGGCTTTGCGGTGATGATGTTACTCGACGTAATGCTTGGATAAAATTAAGGCGTAAAAAAGCTCAGCTTTTTTACGCCTTAATTTTATCCCAAGTATTGGGAACAGGAGCTTCGATAATTATATCTTCACCCGTATGGGGATGTGGAAAGCTTATCTTCCGGCAGTGCAGGCACATAAATTCTCCGTCTGAATTTCCGTACAGGCTATCCCCATATATGGGACAGCCCATATGGTTCATATGCACTCTTAGCTGATGTGTTCTGCCTGTGATGGGAATAAGCCTTACAAAAGAATTTTTTCCGTCCGTATTTAAAACCTCATATTTGGTAACGGCTTCTTTTCCCAGAGCCGAAACAATTCGTTTAATGGAGTTTTCCTCTTTCTTTATAGGTGCATTTATTTCACCCGCGGTCAATTGGAGAGTTCCATTTACTATTGCAACATATTCCTTCTGAATCTTCCTTTGTTTCATCAAATCCGTCAGAAGTGCCGCCATATGTGGGTTTTTTGCCACGAGAACAACACCTGTAGTATCCTTATCGAGACGGGTTATTATGTGCGGAGAACATCCCGTGTAATACTTCAGTGCATTTGCTAAGGTATCATTTTTATGGAGTCTTGAAGGATGTGACGGCATGCCGCAGGGCTTATTTACTGCGATTATATCCTCATCCTCATATAAGGTTTCCAGTGGCAAGCATACACCTTCAACACTGTCTCTTTCGGTCTGGGGCAGAGTTATCACGAGAGTTTGTCCCGTTTTTACAACTTGTATTACTTTTGCCGGTTCCCCCTCTAACTTGACACCATCAGGGCTTCTTTTTAATTTAGCAATAAGCGAGCGGGAAATTTGCAGGTGCTTTTCCAATATATAATCTATTTTCTTTTCACTGAGACTTTCGTCTATTTTTATTTCTATTTTTTTTACCATAAAATTTTAACCAATCACTAAAAAATTCCGAAGGGCTCAAAATTAGTATCTCTTTGAGAAAAACCATTTTATTATCCCAGCCCATTTCATGCTGGGTGAGACCTCTATGACTTGAGGGATTATTCATATCTGTCGCCTTCCATTTTTGTATAATATCATACATTTCACCTTAATTCAACCAATAATTTTACTTGAAATTCATTAGCTGACCAGTTTTTTGTATATGTTGCACAAAAAATATTTTAAAATAATGTTCGTTTCTTATACTTTGCTTATTGAATTTTTTGTATATTTGAATTATTATATAGGTGTACCGAAAAGGTACTTAAACTTTTTTCATTTTCCCTCCTTTTAGTGGCAGACGATTCTCCTTGTCTGTCATATTTTTTTTGCCTTTTTTATCATAATGGATATGCCTTCATCATATATTCGTGTTGTAAGGAGGCAAAGCTATGGAATTAAATATTAAAAATGAAAATCTGAACGTCTGCAGCCAAATATGCCGCAGCAAAAACAATTTCACGACAGAATGTGAGGTTATCGTTCCCGACTCAAAGCCTGATATCCTGAAGGTTCTTCAGCTTAGTGCACGCCCAAAGGTGACAAGCTGTGAAAGCCGCAGCGGCAGAGTTACGGTGTCTGGAAGCATCACATTCAACATTTTATATCTTGCAGATGACGAGGAAAAGTGTGTAAAATCCATTACTTCCTCCTGCGAGTTCTCTACGCTGATACGTGATGACCATATCGGAGAGAATATGTATGTGTTTACCGATGTGGATGTAAGCGACCTTGGCTGCACTATTGCAAACTGTCGAAAGCTTTCGCTTAAGGCAACGTTATGTGCAAATGTAAGAGTATATTCCTGTTACGGGATTGATGTGATTACGGATATTGAAGGAGCATGCACGAAAAAAACCACTCTTTCTTCGGGAGTAATATGCGCTCATGCACAGGATTTAGCCACGATTTGTGACAGTTTCTCCATTTCTCCCGGTAAAAGTCCCATAGAGGAAATTTTAAAATCAGATGCAGTCATAACAGACAGCAGTCTTAAGATTATTGATGATAAAGCGATTTTAAAAGGCACACTGCGAACAGTAATTCTTTACAGAAGTGAAAGCGGTATCGAATATGCACAAACAGACATGTCTTTTGCCCACGTAATGGAATGTGACGGCATTCGGGAGGATATGGACTGCGAGCATACGGTTAAGCTGTGCGATATTTCTGCCACAGCGGCAGAGGATACCGACGGCAAGCAATGCATAATTGAGCTTACGAGCGAATTGTTTTTCCGCGTTATCGCACGCAAGACCTACTGTCACCAGTGCATAGTTGACGCATATATTCCTCACGGAGCATTGGATACCAAGCACTCTATGGTAAGTGTGGACTGTGTTGATACTCTTATTAAGCGCGATGCAGATTTCCGCGAAAAAATCACTCTCCCCGATTCTCTCCCTGATATTGAGTCTGTTTATCAGGTGATTGCCCGCCCCTTTACGGAAAGCTGTATTACAGAGGGCGAGAAGCTTCGTGTTTCGGGATATACAGAAGTATATATTCTCTATCTCAGCCGTGATAAGACGCTTCCTGCATGCAGTTTTAAGACGGACATTGATTTTTCCGTACTGTGCGACAGCCCCGGATGTATGCTGACGCCATATGCAGACTGCAAACTGAATAATATAAGCTACACCATCACAAATGAAAACAGCGTGGAAATACGCGGCAGTGTGGATGTAGCCATTGAATGTATACGCACCACCGAGGAAGAAATTATTTACAATGTACAGGAGGCAGAATATGAGGCTGACGCGCGCCCCTCAATTATTGTTTCTTTTGTAAATAGCGGAAGGACGCTTTGGGATATAGCAAAGGAATACCTGGTAAGCCCCGAAGATATTTTAATTGCAAACGCACTTGAGAATGAAGCTTCAATTCTGCCGAGTATGGCACTTATAATTCCAAAATAATAGTAATGGGGTGTAAAAAAAGTACGTCTTTTTTTACACCCCATTTTTAAGGGGATAGGAAAAAGTCTTTTTGCGGTCTGGGCTTTTTTTTACATTCCCTTTCATATATTCTTTCGCATACTGCTGATGGCACTTTTCTCAAGCCGTGATACCTGCGCCTGACTTATTCCCACTTCCTCGGCAACCTCTGTTTGCGTTTTCCCACGGAAAAACCGCATTATTATAATCATTTTCTCTCTGTCGGAAAGCTTATCCATTGCTTCACGCAGGGATATTTTTTCAATCCACGCTTCGTCAATATTTTTCTTGTCCGATACCTGATCCATGACATAAACTGCATCTCCTCCGTCGTGGTAGACAGGCTCAAAAAGCGAAATAGGCTCCTGTATGGCATCAAGCGCCATGGTTACTTCTTCGGGGGTGGAGTCGATAGCCTTGGCTATTTCGGCACATGTAGGCTCTTTATTGTTATCGTGTATCATCTTTTCACGCACGCAGAGTGCCTTGTATGCAATATCACGAAGCGAGCGTGAAACCCTTACGGCGTTATTATCCCTCAGGTATCGGCGAATTTCGCCTATAATCATCGGCACGGCATAGGTAGAGAACTGTACATCTAACTCCGTGTTAAAGTTATCGATTGATTTTATCAGCCCTATACATCCCACCTGAAAGAGGTCATCAACATTTTCTCCCCTGTTATTAAATCTTCCTATAACGCTGAGGACAAGCCTCAGATTGCCTCTGATAAAGGTTTCGCGGGCTTCCTTATCCCCTTTTTTTATCTTCTCGAAAAGCTCTTTTTTCTCCTGTGCAGTAAGTGTGGGCAGCTTTGAAGTATTAACTCCGCAGATTTCAACTTTACTTATCATAAAAAGCCTCCTGGGGAAAAATTTAGTACAAAATCATCTTTCCCCCGAAGGCTCTTTTTTATTCAACTTATACTGTCTAAATTATCCATTAAGTCTTGCCAAAAGCTCTGCCTGCTGCATCTCATAGCCGGGCTTACCCAAAAGGGCAAACATATTCTTCTTATATGCTTCAACACCGGGCTGGTCAAAGGGATTTACTCCCAGTACATAGCCGCTGATTCCACAAGCCTTTTCAAAGAAGTAGATAAGATTTCCAAGACAGTACTCATCCATCTTTTCAACCCTTAAAATAAGGTTGGGAACATCTCCGTCCGTATGAGCAAGAAGCGTTCCGTTGAATGCCTGCTCGTTAACGTAGCTGAGGTTCTTTCCTGCAAGGAAATTAAGACCGTCTACATTATCCCTATCCTCCTTGATAACAATGTCCTTACGTGCATTGTCAAAGAAGATAACCGTTTCAAACATCATACGAAGTCCCTGCTGGATATACTGCCCCATAGAGTGAAGGTCTGCGGAGAAATCAACCGCTGCGGGGAAAACACCCTTATTTTCCTTACCCTCGCTCTCGCCGAAGAGCTGCTTCCACCATTCTGCGAAATAGTGAACCTGAGGCTCGTAATTTACCATAATTTCAATATTCTTACCCTTGCGGTAAAGAGCATTTCTTGCGGCTACATATTTATAGCAATCGTTTTCATCAAGATTGGGATTTGCGTATTCTTTCATGGCATCGTACGCACCCTGCATCAGTGCATCAATGTCGGCACCGCTTGCCGCAATGGGAAGAAGACCTACAGCTGTAAGAACACTGTAGCGTCCGCCTACATTATCGGGAACAACAAATGTTTCATAGCCCTCTTCATCGGCAAGATTCTTAAGAGCACCCTTCTCCTTGTCTGTTGTGGCAAAGATTCTTTCCTTTGCACCTTCTTTTCCGTACTTTTCAATAAGAAGCTCACGAAAAACACGGAATGCAATCGCAGGCTCTGTTGTAGTACCGCTCTTTGAAATAATATTTACTGAGAAATCCATATCCTTAACTGTTTCAATAAGGTCGGCAAGGTAAGTAGAGCTGATTGAATTTCCCGCAAAGAAAATTCTTACGCCCTTTTTATTAATTTCGGGGAAATTGTTGTGAAGCATCTCCACAGCCATTCTCGCACCAAGGTAGCTTCCGCCAATACCTATAACAATAAGTGCCTCAGAATTGCTCTTAATCTTTTCTGCCGCCTTTTTAATGCGTGTAAATTCTTCCTTATCATAATTTTCGGGAAGATTCACCCATCCTAAGAAATCACTTCCTCTGCCTGTTCCATTGTGAAGTGTATCATGTGCCGCCTTAACAGCACCTTCAAGTGCACCTATTTCTTCCTTTGAAATAAATTTTTCTGCTTTCGTATAGTCAAATCTGATCTTTGTCATTTTTCTTTACTCCTTATTCCCCATATCCATTCGGATTATTACTCTGCCATCTCCATGCATAGGCACATATGTACCTATGATATTTTATACCAATTAAGGCGGTATGTCAAGAAAAAGAAAGCCCTGTTTTCTTTCTTTTTTAAGCAAACTTCATATAAAAACATCTTTCTGTTTAACATACCTTTTCATAGTATGTCAAAGCGGACACCTTTATGTCATTTTATTACTTTATCTTCCCCTCTGACATATTTTTTTAACATCTTTAACATTTCGACATTTTTTTGTTATTCCCTTTTCAAACATAGCAATAATAATTTTAACAAAATTATTATGTAAACCATTTTTTAGCCTTAAATACGCCTTTTGGCTTTTTCACAGAATTTAAAAAAAGCACTGTGAAATTCTGTTGAAACTGTTAATAACTCTTGTTAATAACATAATATTCGGGTTTGAAACTGTTAATAACTTCCTTCAACCAAGAAAATCCCTTCATTTATTATGTAACCTTGGGTTTACATAATAAAATAATAAGTTTTTAATTATTGAAACCTTAATTATTACAGATTTCGACAGCAAAATACGACAACACTGCGTCTAATTCAAAAAAAATGGTTGTTTTTCAACTATTGGGGTGAGATTCTTCAGTAGTAAGCTCCATCAGAATGACAAACAAAGCACTTTTTAGCTAATTAAGCTTCTTCTTTGTCATTCCGAGTGCAAATGAGGATTCTCTTCACCCCAATAGTTGTTACAGAACCAAAAAAATGAGGCTTTAGCAAAACTTATTGTTTCTTTTGCTAAAGCCTCATCTAAAAACTTATTTTACAGGGAATCAATATCAGCCTGGCTTACAAGCTTAACGCCCTTTTCGGTAAGAATCTTTGCCGCTTTTTCGTTATCCTCTACTCTTAAAACAACATAAGCGTGCTTTCCTGAAATTGTAATGAAAGCATAAAGATACTCAACATTGATATTGTTTTCACTCATAAGCTCAAGCACTTCGGAAAGTCCTCCTGCAACATCAGGAATCTCTACACCGATAACCTTTGTCACGGAAACCACACATTCACTCTCGCTGAGAGCTTCCTTTGCCTTTTCAACATCACTTACAATAAGACGAAGGATTCCAAATTCCTGCGTATCCGCTACGCTGAGAGCACGGATGCTTACGCCTGCCTTTGCAATGCTCTTTGTAATCTCAGCAACTGTACCCGCTTTGTTTTCAACAAAAATTGATAACTGGTTAATTGTCATCTTCCCCACTCCTTCTTAGTTATTATAAAGTTTTCTTCTATCAATTACTCTGACTGCCTTGCCCTCGCTTCTCACAATAGACTTGGGCTCTACGATCTTTACAACCGCAAAAATACCAATCATGGATTTAAGTGCCTCAGTAATTTCCCTTTCAATCTTTGAAAGCTCATTAATCTTATCGGAGAAAAGCTCGGGAGTCATTTCAACTCTTACTTCGATTGTGTCACTGGTCTTTTCGCGGTCTACTATAATCTGATAGTTACTTGTAAGACCTTTAGCAAGAAGAACCTCCTCAATCTGCGACGGGAATACATTTACACCCTTGACAATAAGCATATCATCACTTCTGCCCATGGGCTTTGCCATCTTGACATGAGTTCTTCCGCAGGAGCATTTTTCCCTTGAAAGGACACATATATCCTTTGTGCGATAGCGAATCATAGGGAATGCTTCCTTTGTGATACAAGTAAATACAAGTTCACCCTTTTCACCTTCGGGAAGCACCTCTCCCGTCTTGGGGTCTATAATTTCCGCAATGAAATGGTCCTCATTTACGTGCATGCCTTTCTGTGCACTGCATTCAAAAGCAACACCGGGACCGCAGATTTCCGTAAGTCCGTAAATGTCGTAAGCCTTGATTCCAAGTCTCTTTTCAATGTCCTTACGCATTTCCTCTGTCCATGCTTCTGCACCGAAAATGCCGGCTTTCAGCTTAACGTTATCTTTAATTCCTCTTTCCTCAATGCTTTCAGCAAGGTACTGAGCATATGAGGGAGTACAGCAGATAATTGTAGCCTCCAAATCGCACATAAACTGAAGCTGACGCTCGGTATTTCCCGATGACATGGGAAGTGTAAGGCATCCTACCTTATGCGAGCCGCCGTTAAGACCGGGACCTCCGGTGAAAAGGCCGTAGCCGTAGCAAACCTGGCATACATCCTCTTTTGTTCCGCCTGCCGCAACGATTGCTCTTGCACAGCAATCCTCCCAGAGGTTAATATCGTTTTGGGTATAGAATGCAACTACCCTCTTACCTGTTGTTCCGCTTGTGGACTGAATACGCACACACTCGGAGAGGGGTTTTGACATAAGTCCGTAGGGATATGCCTCTCTAAGGTCATCTTTCGTAAGGAAAGGAAGCTTGTGAAGGTCATCCACACCCTTGATATCATCAGGGGTTACTCCTTTTTCATCCATAAGCTTTCTGTAGTATTTATTATTCTCATAAACGTGCTTAACGGTTTTTACAAGTCTTTCACTCTGCCACGCTCTGATTTGCTCATGGCTGGCAGTTTCAATTTCTTTCTGATAATAATTCTCCATTTTTACCACTCCCTTTTAAATCAGTGGTTGTAGCCAAGCTCAAAAGCTTTCTTGTTAAGTTCTACAAACTTGGGGGCAACCGTTTTTTCAATAGCCTGTATCCATTTGTCGTAGCTGATATCAAAATATTTTGCAAGGCGAGCCATAAGGACGATATTTACTGCCTTAGAGCTACCTGCTTCATTTGCAAGAGAAAGAGCGTCAAGAGCATCTACAAACGCACCCTTTTCTCCGATTTTATCAAGAGCATCCGCAGGATACTTAGCTGCACCTATAATTACGGGCATGGGGTCAATCTGCTGAGTATTAACAATTATCTTGCCGTCTTTCTTAAGGCAGGAGAGCCATCTTGCCGCTTCAATTTTTTCAAAAGAAACGATAAAGTCAGCCTCGCCTTCTTCGATAATGGGAGAGTAAACCTTTTCTCCATAGCGTACATATGTAACAACGCTTCCTCCGCGCTGACTCATACCATGCACCTCGGAAACCTTTACGTCATAGCCCTCATCAACCAAGAGTCTTCCTAAAAGCTTACTTGCAAGGAGGCTTCCCTGTCCGCCTACGCCCACAATCATAATATTCTTAGTTTCCATTACTCCTGCACCTCGCTTTCAATCGCACCAAAGGGACAAAGTCCGCTGCAAACCTCGCAGCCTACGCAGAGAGTTGTGTCAATCTCTGCCTTGCCGTCGTGCATACTGATTGCCGGACAGCCGAAGGACATACATTTCTTACAGCTCTTACATTTATCCTTGTTAACCGTAAGAGGCTTTTTGGGTTTAACATATTTAAGAAGCACGCAGGGACGTCTTGAAATAATAACTGACGGTTCCTCCGCCGCAAGCTCCTCTTTAAGAGCCTTTTCACACGCTGCAAGGTCGTAGGGGTCTACAACCGTTACACGGTTTATTCCCACGCTTCTGCAAAGAGTTTCGAGGTCTATTTTTGATGCAGGATCACCCTTTATATTATATCCCGTTGTGGGATTCTGCTGATGACCTGTCATACCCGTGATTGAATTATCAAGAATAATAACGGTGGAATTTGAGCCGTTATACGCAATATTAATAAGTCCTGTTACACCGCTGTGCATAAAGGTGGAATCACCGATTACGCAAACGCTCTTTTTCTCGCTGTCCTCTCCACCAGCCTTATTAAAGCCGTGAAGTCCTGATACAGAGGCACCCATGCAAAGGGTAGAATCAAGTGCCGTAAGAGGAGGCATTGCACCGAGAGTGTAGCAACCGATATCACCAAGAACGCTTACCTTGTTCTTCGCAAGGACGTAGTATATACCTCTGTGAGGACAGCCTGCACACATCATCGGAGGACGCATGGGAATATCCATTTCAAGGTCGTATGCCTTTTTAGCTTCCTTACCCATAGCTTCGGCAATTGTTTTCTGTGAAAATTCACCGATGCAACTGAAAAGTTCCTTGCCTACTACATCTACGCCGATTGTTTTGCAGTGAGTTTCAATGATGCCGTCAAGCTCCTCAATAACATATACCTTATCCATTTTGGAAGCAAATTCCTTTATGGTTTTTACAGGAAGAGGATTTACAAGACCAAGCTTATAAACGCTCACACTGTCGCCGAGTGCTTCCTTAACGTACTGATAGCTTGCACCGGATGTGATAACACCGATTTTTGAATCTGTATATTCTATGCGATTAAACTCGCAGTTTTCCGCAAATTCTGTAAGACGGGCTGTTCTTTCTTCAACGAAAGGATGGCGTTTCTTTGCATTGCCAGGCATCATAATATATTTAGCCGGATTCTTTTCATATGCTTTAACTCCTGCTTCCACTCTTTCCCCTGTTTCCACAATGCTCTGTGAATGAGCAATTCTCGTGCACATTCTGAAAAGAACGGGGGTGTCAAAGTTTTCTGAAAGCTCAAAGGCTTTTTTTGCAAATTCATAGGATTCCTGCGAATCGGCAGGCTCAAGCATGGGAACTTTTGCACCAATTGCATAATGACGGGAATCCTGTTCATTCTGTGATGAGTGCATTCCGGGGTCGTCTGCCACGCAGATAACCATACCGCCGTTTACACCTGTGTAAGACAGAGTGAAAAGCGGGTCAGCCGCAACATTAAGACCAACGTGCTTCATTGCACAAGCTGTTCTTGCACCCTGAAGTGATGCACCGAAGGACACCTCGCAGGCTACCTTTTCATTGGGAGCCCATTCGCAGTACATTTCATCATATTTTGCCGCAAATTCGGTTATTTCTGTGCTGGGCGTTCCGGGGTAGGAGCTGATTACATTACATCCTGCCTCGTACAGACCGCGGGCAACAGCGGCATTACCGATAAGTAATTCTTTCATTTTATATCTTTCCTTTCGGGTTATTTCTGATTTCTGAGGTCTAAAATTCTTTTAGCTTTACCTTGGAAGCGTTCAAGAGTTTTCGGAGGAACAAGGGTGATTTTCGCCTGAAGTCCAAGCACGCTCTTAATTCTTTCCTGTATAAGACGAATCAGTTTTTCAAGCTCGCCATAGTTTTCAAGTACGCTTGCATCCAGAAGCTCAACCTTAATTTCAAGAGTATCCTTGAAATTGCCCTCTCTGCGTACTACAAGCTGATAATGAGGTCCGATTTTATCAATATTGATAAGCACACTTTCAATCTGTGTGGGGAATACATTAACGCCCTTGATAATAAGCATATCGTCTGTTCTTCCCTTGGTCTTACTCATTCTAACGTGAGTTCTTCCGCACTTACACGGCTCGTAATCAAGAGTTGTAATATCACGTGTTCTGTAACGAAGAACAGGCATACCCTGCTTTGTAAGAGTAGTAACGATAAGCTCACCCGTTTCTCCCGAAGCAAGTCTTTTTCCTGTATCGGGATCTACGATTTCGGGCAGGAAATGATCCTCTGCAAAGTGCATTCCGTCACGCTCAAAGCAGTCGCCGCTTACGCCGGGACCGCCAAGCTCTGTCATACCGTAGTTATCTGAAACGTAAATGCCCAAATTCTTTTCAATTGTTTCACGCATTTCGGGTGTACACGGCTCGCTTCCCAATATACCAAGCTTTAATTTATAAGCATCGAGAGGATATTCTCCCTCTTTCACTGCTTCACTAAGGTAGAGTGCATATGAGGGAGTTGCAACAAGACCTGTTACTCCAAGGTCACGCATCATCATAAGCTGCTTTTCGGTATTGCCCGATGACATAGGAATAACCATTGCACCAAGCTTTTCAAGACCATAATGAAGTCCGAGTGCACCTGTGAATAGTCCGTAACCGAAAGAAATCTGAATGATATCCTCATCAGTTACACCACCTGCGGCACAAACACGGGCAACGCAGTCGCTCCAGATGTCAATATCCTGCTTGGTATAAACGCCTACCGTGGGCTTACCTGTAGTACCGCTGGAGGCGTGTACACGGACAATGTCCTTATGCGGAACGGCAACCATACCGAAAGGATAATTGTCACGGAACTCGCTCTTTTCAGTAAAGGGTATGTACTCGATATCGGAAAGCTGTTTAATTTTGCTTCCGTCTCCTACCCCTGCCTTATCAAGCTTGTCATGATAAAATTTAGTATTGTTATAGCAATATGCCACGATGTTTTTAAGACGCTCAAGCTGAAGTGCTTCAAGTTCCTTACGGGGCATTGTTTCTATATCTTTCTGGAAAAAGTTCATTTATGAAACCTTCCTTTCATAGTTATCCATTTTAACAGAATATATTGTACCATACTTTTTTGTGTTTTCATAGTGTTTTTTTATTAATTAACTCATTTTTTGTAACGTTTTTTGCGGAATTGGTCAGCAGCAAAAGGGTATAACAAACCCATATGAGGATTCATTATACCCTTTTGCCTTTGTCTGTGTCGCAACAATCGGGGTGCATATCCCAACTTGGGACAATTAGATTATAACATATAATCAGAGTAAATTTATCCCAAGTTGGGATATACGAAAAAATTTTTTAAAAACCACAAAAAGGCTTCTATAACGATGCTGCAGCATCGTCATAGAAGCCTTTTTTATTTGTGTTGATTAGTCAACAAGCTTAATGATAGCCATGGGAGCATTGTCACCACGACGTACGCCTGTCTTAATAATCTGTGTGTAACCGCCGTTACGTTCTGCGTATTTGGGAGCAAGCTCCTCGAATACCTTCTTAACAACATCTTCTTTTGTGATGAAGCTAAGAGCCTGTCTTCTTGCATGAAGGTCGCCGCGCTTTCCGAGAGTAATCATATTCTCAGCAAGGGGACGAACTTCCTTTGCACGAGTTACAGTTGTTTCGATTTTGCCATTTTCCAAAAGAGCAGTAACCATACCGCGGAGCATAGCCATTCTCTGGTCGGTAGGACGACCGAGTTTTCTTGTTCCAGCCATTTAGGTTTCCTCCTTCAAAACTTCTGATAAGTCAAATTATGAATTAGTCTTCATCGGGAGCAAAGCCAAGCTTGAGTTCTTTAAGTTTACCGATAACTTCCTCAAGTGACTTACGTCCCAGATTTCTTACCTTCACCATTTCTTCTTCCTTACGGAGAGTAAGGTCTTCAACAGTGTTGATACCTGCTCTCTTAAGGCAGTTGTAGGAACGAACGGAAAGGTCAAGCTCTTCAATAGTCATATCAAGAACTTTTTCTTTCTTTGTTTCTTCCTTTTCAACCATAGTTTCAACATTCATAGCTTCGTCTGTAAGCTGGATGAAGAGCATCATATGATCGTTAATAATCTTTGCAGAAAGGCTGATTGCCTCGTCCGCAGTTTTGGTGCCGTTTGTCCATACTTCAACCGTAAGCTTGTCGAAATCTGTGTTCTGTCCTACACGGGTGTTTTCCACGTAGTAGTTTACCTTTTCAACAGGAGTGTAGATAGAATCCACGGGAATAAGACCGATAAGGGGCTGAAGAAGCGCCTTGTTCTTTTCTGCGGAAACATATCCTCTGCCTCTGTTGATAGTAATCTCCATGTACAACTTAGCATCTTCGTTTAAGGTTGCAATGTGAAGGTCACCGTTGATGATTTCAACATCGCTGTCAGTTTTGATATCGCGTGCACAAAGCTCGCCTGCGCCCTCTGCCTCAATATAGACAGTTTTGGGGCCGTCAGAATGAAGCTTTATTATAACCTGCTTCATATTGAGAACAATCTCGCTGACATCTTCCTTAACACCGGGAATTGTTGAAAATTCATGCTGTACATTTTCAATCTTGATAGATGAAATTGCAGCACCTTCGAGAGATGAAAGCATCATTCTGCGAAGTGAATTTCCAAGGGTTGTACCGTATCCGCGCTGAAGCGGAGCTACAGTGTATTTACCGTAAGAACCATCCTCGCTGAGCTCTACTCGCTCAACACGAGGCTTTTCAAATCTTAAATCAGTCATTTAAATAACCCTCCCACTTTTTTATTTAATATAAAATACCCGAGGGTACAGGCAGATATAAAATCTGCCTTAGCTATTACTTGGAGTACAACTCAACGATAAGTGTTTCGTTGATCTCGTATTCGATGTCTTCACGCTTAGCAAGATTAAGAACCTTTACGCTGTGAGCGTTGGCATCGAGCTGGAGCCAAGCAGGAACATTCTTTCCTTCGTTAGCTTCAAGTACTGCTTTAATCTTGGGAGAATCCTTGCTCTTATCAGTAAGTGCGATAACATCGCCTTCCTTGATAATATAAGAAGGAATATTTACTTTCTTACCGTTTACTGTAAAATGACCATGTCTTACAAGCTGACGTGCTTCAGGACGGCTCATACCGAAGCCTGCTCTGTAGCATACGTTGTCAAGACGGCTTTCGCAAAGTGTAAGAAGGTTTTCACCGACAATACCGCTCTTCTTGGAAGCGAGCTCGAAGTAATGAGCAAACTGCTTCTCAGCGATACCGTAGTATCTCTTAACTTTCTGCTTTTCGCGAAGCTGAAGACCGTATTCGGAAATCTTCTTTCTGCCCTGGCCATGCTGACCGGGAGCATACTCACGTCTTGCGATAGCACATTTGTCAGAATAACATCTGTCGCCCTTCAAAAAGAGCTTCTGTCCTTCACGGCGGCAAAGTCTGCACACCGCATCTGTATATCTTGCCATATTACTTTCGCACCTCCATCACACTCTTCTTCTTTTGGGCGGACGGCAACCATTGTGAGGAATAGGAGTTACGTCCTTAATCATGCTAACTTCAAGACCTGCTGCCTGAAGTGCACGGATTGCTGCCTCACGACCTGCGCCGGGACCCTTAACGAAAACTTCTACAGTCTTCAGACCATGCTCCATAGCTGCCTTTGCAGCTGTTTCTGCTGCCATCTGAGCAGCAAAGGGAGTGCTCTTCTTAGAACCACGGAAACCAAGTCCGCCGGCACTTGCCCAGGAAAGAGCGTTACCGTTTACGTCGGTCATGGTTACGATTGTGTTGTTAAATGTGCTGCGGATATGTGCTGCACCGCGCTCGATATTCTTGCGCTCTTTTCTCTTACGAGTTACTTTTTTAACTGCCTTAGCCATGCTCTCTCCTCCTTACTTCTTCTTATTAGCAATTGTGCGCTTGGGACCCTTACGGGTTCTTGCGTTTGTCTTTGTTCTCTGACCTCTTACGGGGAGTCCTTTTCTGTGACGGATACCTCTGTAAGAGCCGATTTCAGTAAGACGCTTAATGTTAAGCGCTACTTCACGGCGAAGGTCACCTTCAACTGTAAATTCTTTGTCTATTGCTTCTCTGATCTTACCAATTTCATCCTCTGTAAGGTCTTTTACACGAGTATCGGGATTGATACCTGTTGCCTCAAGGATTTTCTTTGCGCTTGTTCTGCCAATACCGTAAACATATGTGAGACCAATCTCAACTCTCTTTTCACGGGGCAGGTCAACACCGGCTATTCTCGCCATCTGTTAATACACCTCCAAAAATTAAATGAAACATACTTTTATTGGATTAGGGGTAATTGATTATGCGTTTTGGGCAATCATACAAAATGATTTCAGCCGCGCCCTTAACGGACTAAAAAATCAGCCCTGCTTCTGCTTATGCTTGGGATTTTCGCAAATCACCATGATTTTACCTTTTCTCTTGATGATTTTGCACTTTTCGCATATAGGTTTTACTGAGGGTCTTACCTTCATTTTGAAATACCTCCTCTAACGCTCAGGCACAAGACGTGCCTTACATTTTGTTTATTTTGCTCGCCAAGTGATTCTTCCGCGAGTGAGGTCATAGGGGGAAAGTTCCACCGTAACCTTGTCGCCGGGCAAAATCCTTATAAAGTTCATCCTTAACTTACCGGAAATATGTGCCAGGATTTGATGACCGTTTTCCAGTTCAACCTGAAACATTGCATTTGGCAAAGCTTCAAGAACGGTGCCTTCAAGTTCTAATACATCTTCTTTAGCCAAGGTTACAACCTCCTTATTTTTTACAAATGCTTGAATCAATACATTTGTCGAAGCCTTTAAGTGCTTTTCTGATGTGAGCATCATAGAGCGGATTATATACCGACAAATCAATATACACACCCATATCTATGAGATGCTTTATATTTTTCTTTTTCGGGTTTGATAAAAGCTTATTTTTTCCGTCGCTTATAAAGAGAAAATTTTCCTCTTTCTTAAGCACGACATATAAGCTTCCTTTATCGTGACCCGAAAGCGACATTACAACCGTTCCCGTTTTCATACAATCACCTATACTGTAAGGAAAACAGGACCGTTCGGCGTAATCGCAACGGTATTTTCATAGTGAGCAGAAAGTGCTCTGTCACTTGTCCTTACCGTCCAGCCGTCACTCTGGTCGAAGTCAACGTCTTTTGAGCCTGCGTTTATCATAGGCTCAATGGCAATTACCATGCCATTACAAAGCCGTTTCCCCCTGCCGCTGTTTCCGAAATTCGGAATATCGGGCTCTTCGTGCAGGTTTTTTCCTACACCGTGCCCCACAAGCTCACGTACAACACCGTAGCCATTTTCTTCTGCAAGGCTTTGCACTGCAAATCCGATGTCTCCGATTCTGTTTCCGTGAACTGCCATCTGGGCACCCCGCATAAAACACTGCTTTGTCACATCAATTAGCCGTTGGGCTTCTTTTGAAATATTTCCTACCGGATAGGTTCTCGCCGCGTCTGCGTGATAACCATTTAGATAAGCACCTACATCTACGCTTACTATGTCGCCTTCTTTAAGAATAACCTTTTTGGAGGGTATTCCGTGAACTACTACACAGTTAGGTGAAATGCAGCTTGCCGCAGGGAAGCCATTGTAGTTTTTAAAGGACGGGTAAGCCTTGTGACTTACTATGACCTTCTCAATCTGAGAGTTAATTTCCCATGTTGTTATCCCGGGTTTTATAATCTCTCCTGCAAGCATAAGAGCTTCTGCCACAATTTTTCCTGCTTCTCTTATCTTTTCTATTTCTTGTGATGATTTTAGAATAATCATTAACCTTTAACTCCCAATGCTTCCAGAACTGCCTTGGTTGTTTCCTCGATCCCGTCGCATCCGGTAACATTTACCAGAATGTCTTTCTCGGTAAAGAACGCTATAAGGGGTTCTGTCTGCTCATGATATACGCTAAGGCGTTTGCGGATTGTTTCCGGAACGTCATCGTCACGGGTGATAAGCACCCCGCCGCACTTATCGCATATGCCGTCCTTTTCAGGAGGGTTAAATTCAACGTGGTACGGTGCTGCACACTGTTTACATTCGCGTCTGCCGCCAAGTCTCTTTACGATAACCTCGTCGTCGACAACCAAATTAAGTGCACAGTCTAATTCCATACCGATTTTTTCCATCGCACGGGCCTGAGGAAGAGTCCTGGGAAAGCCGTCTAAAATATAGCCGTTTTCACAGTCCTTTTCCTTAAGACGCTGATTTACCATATCAATTGCCAGTTCATCGGGGATGAGCTGACCCTTATTTATATAGTCTTCAGCAATAAGTCCGAGCTGAGTTTTCTCTCTGATGGCATTTCGTATAATTGCTCCTGTGGAGATGTGAGGGATTCCCAGTGTATGGCTGACTCTTTCAGCCTGAGTTCCCTTTCCGCCTCCGGGAGGACCCATTATAGTTATTTTCATACTTTCCCTTCTTTCAGGATGCAAACTACCAAATTCCTGTCTACAAATTATTCAAGAAATCCTTTGTAATGACGCATTACCATCTGGCTTTCAACTTCTCTAACTGTTTCAAGAGCAACACCAACTACAATGAGAAGGCTTGTTCCTGTAAGCGAAAGAGCTGAAAGGTCACTTGCGGGAAGAATGTTGTAGTTATTCAATACCTGTGTAAGAATAATGGGAAGCACTGCTATAATACCAAGGAACATTGCACCGATAAGAGTAAGTCTTCCGAGAACCTTTGAAATATAATCGGTTGTGGAACGACCCGGACGGATACCGGGAATCATACCGTTGTTATTCTTGATGTTATTTGATACTTCAATGGGATTGAAAGTAATTGATGTGTAGAAATAAGTAAATCCTACAATCAAAAGGAAGTACAAGATGGGGTAAATAGCACCTGTTGTCAAAAATCTTGTCATCTTGTAAAGGAAGTCATCAGGCTGTGATCCGAAGAGCTGAGCAAGTGTTCCGGGGAAGGACATAATGCTCATTGCAAAGATAATCGGAATAACGCCTGCCATAGCAACCTTTATCGGGATGTTAGAGCTCTGACCGCCGTACATCTTTCTTCCAACAACACGCTTTGCGTACTGAACGGGAATTCTGCGTTCTGCCTGGTTAACAAGAACAACGAACATAATGGAAAGAAGGCTGTAGAGCATCAAAACTACGAAGTAGTACCAATGTCCCTGACCTATAAATCCTGTCCATGCTGTGAAGAACATATGGGGAACTCGGCTTACGATACCTGCAAAGATAAGCATTGAGATACCGTTACCGATTCCACGACCTGTAATCTGCTCACCAAGCCACATAAGAAATGCTGTACCTGCAGTAAATGCAAGGACGATAGTGAGTCCTACAACAAAGGGATGAACTCCGCTAACCTGTGCTATAGCACCCTGATTATGCAGTGTAACATACAGACCGTATGCCTGAACTGCTGCAAGAACTACAGTGAGATAACGTGTAAGCTTTGTAATCTTCTTTCTGCCTTCCTCGCCTTCCTTGGAGAGTCTCTCAAGGGCAGGAATAGCAATTGTGAGAAGCTGCATAATAATGGATGAATTGATGTATGGTGTGATGCTCATCGCGATAACTGACATCTGCGAGAGACCACCACCGGAAATCATATCCATAAAGTTCAATGCTTCATAATTTTCAAGAGAAGTCTTAATAACATCTGTATTAACACCGGGGATTGTTATAAATCCAACCAATCTGAAAACAATGAGCATGAAGATAGTGAAAAACATCTTGTTTCTAAGTTCTTTAACGCGAAATGCACTAATAATTGAACTAAACAATTAGATCACCTCAGCCTTTCCGCCGGCTGCGGCAATTTTTTCTTCTGCAGATTTACTGAATCTGGCAGCCTGAACGGTAAGACTCTTGGATACTTCACCTCTGCCCAATACTACGACTCCGTCACAGATCTTGGAAATAACGCCTGTTTCCTTAAGGAGTTCAGGAGTTACCACGGTTCCGTTTTCGAATCTTTCAAGCTGAGCTACGTTAATTTCTACATATTCTTTAGCGAAGATATTTGTAAA
>JAZUCF010000010.1:0-32193 GCA_045638945.1 Clostridia bacterium
GCTCATTTCGACTGCGTATTGATCAGATGTTCTTCCGTTATCTGTCGCCATTCTCGAAAGAAATCTGAGCTCACCGTGTGCATCAAAAACGCCTCCGACAATATTTGAGTTACCTATATCAATAGTAAGGATCATATTAAAACTCCGCTGTTCCCACAGTTCTCGGGAAAGAAAGGACATCTCTGATATTGGAAACGCCTGTTACATACATAATAAGACGTCCAAAGCCAAGCCCGTAGCCTGCATGCTTTGTTGTACCAAAGCGGCGAAGGTCAAGATACCACCAATAATCCTTGGGGTCAAGTCCAAGCTCTGCCATACGCTTTTCAAGAAGGTCAAGACGTTCTTCACGCTGGCTTCCTCCGATGATTTCACCTACACCGGGTACAAGGCAATCCATAGCCGCAACGGTCTTTCCGTCGTCATTCATACGCATATAGAACGCTTTAATATCCTTGGGATAATCCATAACGAACACGGGACGCTTGAATATCTTTTCTGTAAGATATCGTTCATGCTCGGTCTGAAGGTCTATACCCCACTCTACGGGATACTCAAACTTTTCTCCGCTTTCCTGTAAAAGCTTGATAGCCTCTGTATAGGAAACTCTGCCGAAGTCTGAATTAAGAACTGTTTCAAGTCTTTCAAGAAGAGTATTATCAATAAATTTATTAAAGAACTGCATTTCTTCGGGAGCATGGTCAAGCACATATTTTATTATGTACTTAAGCATATCCTCGGCAAGAGCCGCATCATCTTCAAGGTCTGCAAATGCAATTTCCGGCTCAACCATCCAGAACTCCGCACCGTGACGAGGAGTATTACTCTTTTCCGCACGGAAGGTGGGGCCGAATGTGTAAACACTGCCAAGTGCCATTGCGTGGGTTTCTACGTTAAGCTGACCACTTACGGTAAGGCTGGTGGGCTTTCCGAAGAAATCCTGAGAAAAATCAACACTTCCGTCCTCATTCTTAGGAGGATTTTCAATATCAAGAGAAGTTACGCGGAACATCTCCCCTGCTCCCTCACAGTCACTTGTGGTGATAATGGGGGTATGCACATATACAAATCCTCTCTCGTTAAAGAAAGAGTGAATCGCATAAGCAAGAATACTTCTAACACGGAAAACTGCGGAGAAGGTATTTGTTCTGGGACGAAGATGTGCAATCGTACGAAGGTATTCGTTTGAATGACGTTTCTTCTGCAAGGGATAGTCGGGAGTGGATTCACCCTCGATTTCCGCAATATCTGCATTGAGCTCGAAGGGCTGCTTGGCATCGGGAGTAAGGACAATACTTCCCTCAAAATAAACTGCACTGCCTACGTTAAGAGAGGCAATTTTATCGTAGCAGTCAAGCTTGTCTTTTTCGATTACAACCTGGAGACAGTCAAAAAAGCTGCCGTCGTTGATTGAAACGAAACCGACATTGTTATTTGCACGGATGGAACGAATCCATCCTGCAACACGCACCTTTTCCCCATTTTTGAGGTCGGTGCTTCTGAAAAGCTGTTTAATAGTAGTACGTTTCATTGTTATACACCTCAATTACTAAAAAAGTGCCACACCCTCAAAAAGCTTTGAGGGCGTGACAATTTATACGAAGCACAAATTAGTCTTCGCAGCACTCGCTGCAATTTTCGCAATCGCAGTCAAATTCAAGTTCAATTTCTTCGTTACAACCGGGGCAAGTAATCTTGTCACAGTCTTCCAAAGATTCAAGGTCGAGATAAATAAGGTCGCCGCAGTTAGGACATTCAACACTGAATTCTTCGTCATCATCAAAGTCCTCATCGTCTTCGTCATAGATGAGTTCTTCAACTTCTGCAAGGTCTTCGTCAACCTCATCAATCTGAGCCTGCATATCTTCACAAGCTTCCTCAATTTCGTCAATCTCGTCTGCAATATCTGCAATAGCTTCTACAATTGCCATGAGAAGCTTTCCTTCTTTAGTGGTTTCGTCAATATCGAGACCTTCTGCAAGACCGCCGATATATGCCATTTTTTCTGTTAAATAGCTCATATTAACCTCCAAAAATTTTAATTATGCACGACCAAGGTATTCGCCTGTACGAGTGTCAACCTTGATTGTTTCGCCATTGTCAATGAACAGGGGAACCTGTACAACTGCACCTGTTTCAAGTGTAGCGGGCTTCGTAGCCCCTGTAGCAGTGTTACCTGCGAAACCGGGCTCTGTTTCTGTGATTGCAAGCTCTACAATGTTCGGAGGCTCGATAGCGAAGATATTTCCCTTGTAAGAAAGAATCTTAACCTGCATATTCTCCTTAACGAACTTAAGAGCATCGCCGAGCTGATCCTGACTTACGGGAATCTGCTCGTAGCTTTCGGGATCCATAAAGTAGAAAAGATCACCGTCATTATAGAGATATTCCATATCTCTACGGTCAATGTGTGCCTTAGGCATCTTATCTGTGGGGTTGAATGTTTTTTCAACAACACCGCCTGAAATTACGTTCTTAATCTTTGTTCTTACGAACGCTGCACCCTTACCGGGCTTAACATGCTGGAATTCAATAATCTGATAAACGCTTCCATCATATTCAAAGGTTACGCCGTTTCTAAAATCGCCTGCTGAAATCATTTTAAAACTTTCCTTTCGTAAATAAATTTACCTAGCCGAAAGATAGTAGTCCAAATCCGCCTGAAACGGCGAAATTTTGGCATCTTTTAGCTTGTCATCCTTGAAAGGCGTCAGCCTATCTGCATCCTCCGCACCAAAATCTGCACAAAATTTCGCACGTTTCAGGTTCGGAGAATTTTTTGCAAACTATTTTTTGCCGATACAAGGCAAAAACGAAGCCCATACTGTCGTATTGGCAAGGTTTTTAACGACGTAGCGGCGAAAAAGAGGAAGCAAAAAACGTGGTTCGGATTACTCTCTTTTAGCTACACTATATTTTACATCATTTTCCTATAAATATCAAGAGTTTTTTTAATTAATTCAATCTTTCTTCCAAAAGTGCCGCCAATGCCTCTGCATCCGCTGTAATTTCGGCAACATCCTTGCCCTCAATCATTACACGGATAAGGGGCTCTGTACCGCTGGGACGGATAAGAACTCTGCCGCGGACAGTATATTTTGCGTTAAGACGGTTAATCTCATCCATAATAACCTCGTCCTCGATATATTCGCTGTTTCCGCTGCGTGCAACACGTGCATTCTTAAGCACCTGGGGATAGATTGTGATAACCTTGGCAAGCTCGTCAAGTTCCTTCCCGGTTTCCTTTACAATCTGAGTTACCTGAAGGGCAGTTACAAGACCGTCACCCGTTGTGTTAAAGTCAAGGAAGATTACATGACCTGACTGCTCACCGCCAAGGCAGTAATCCTTGTCTATCATTTCCTGCAAAACGTAGCGGTCGCCTACCTTAGTCTTTGCAACGTGGATAGCCTCGTCCTCGCCCATTTTGAAAAGCCCGAGATTACTCATAATTGTGGCAACTATTGTGTTATTTTTAAGCTTGCCCTGCTTCTTCATATGAGTGCCGCAGATTGCCATGATAACGTCACCGTCTACAATATCACCGTTTCTATCCACTGCAAGAACACGGTCTGCATCGCCATCAAAGGCAAAGCCCATGTCACAGCCGTTTTCCTTAACGAAAGCACAGAGGTCTTCCATATGGGTTGAGCCGCATCCTGCATTGATGTTTATACCGTCGGGAGTGTTACTTAAAACCAGTACCTCTGCTCCAAGTCTTCTGAAGGTTTCGGGAGAGGTGATGCTTGATGCACCGTTTGCACAGTCAAGTGCTATTTTAAGTCCTTTAAAATCCACGTTTACGGTTGAACAAACGTAATCGATGTATTTCTGATAGAGGGTTTCATCTCTTTCAAGTGTTCCCACTCCTGCACCTATAGGACGTTCACCCATAGGATCGCCGTCAAGGACGATATCCTCTATTTCTTCTTCTATTTCATCACGAAGTTTATATCCTTCGCTGTTAAAGAATTTAATTCCGTTAAATTCAGCACTGTTATGTGATGCCGATACAACAATACCTGCATCAAAACCAAGTGTTCTTGTAAGGTACGCTACCGCAGGAGTAGGTACGACGCCTGCACATACCACGTTTCCGCCCATTGACATTACACCTGCCGCAAGTGCCGCCTCCAGCATATGTCCGCTGCGGCGTGTATCCATGCCGATGAGGATTTTCGGTGTATGTTTATTTTCCTTTCCGAGAACATACGCACCTGCGTGTCCTATTTTTGCCGCCATTTCATATGTAAGGTCACGGTTGGCAACACCGCGTACCCCGTCTGTTCCAAAAAGTCGACCCATTATTTCCCTCTCTCTTCCTTAATATATTTTTAAAATATGCTGAGTCCAAGCTCGTGACTTAATTTTTCAAGTGCTTTTATTCCCGCAACGCTGTTCCCCTTATTGTCCAAAGCAGGTGAATAAATTCCTATTCCCATACGGTTTGGCACAACAGCCATAATGCCACCGCCGACACCGCTTTTTGCAGGCACACCTACGGTCAGGGCAAATTCTCCGCTGCCGTCATACATTCCGCAAATCATTAAAATGGCATTAACGTATTTGGCGTATTCTTTGGGAACAATCTGCTCTCCTGTTTCTCTGTTCTTTCCGCCGTTTGCCAGTACAAAGGCAATATGTGACAAATCCTTACAACTGACTTTTATTGAACAGGCACGGAAATAAAAATCTACCAAAGCCTCTACATCATCATCTATCATTCCGTATGCTTTCAGCATATATGCAAGGGCGCGATTTTTGTTTCCCGTTGCCTTTTCTGAAAGGTAAACCTTTTCATCTATTTCAAGTTCGGAATTTCCCGAAAGTATCTTCGCAAGCGAAAGCAACCTCAGGAATTTTTCCTCGTATGTATTTCCTTTAACAAGAGTACACAACGCTATGGCTCCTGCATTTATCATGGGATTGATATGATCCCCCGTCAATGCCTGGTCGCTGTAGTTAAAAGCATCAAAGGGCTTTCCCGTCGCCTCAACTCCCACAAGATTGTGAACACGCTCGTACCCTTGGTCCAAAAGCGCCTGCAAAAGTATGATGGGCTTTACTATACTTTGTATTGTAAATTCTTTATAGCAGTCACCCTCGGCAAAAAAACTGTCAGAATCAGTCAGCAGACATATTCCGAAGTCGTTTTTATCCGCTTTAGCAAGCTCGGGAATATAGCTTGCTACCTTGCCTTGATGGGTATATTCCCTGCATTCATTTAAAATTTCATTGAGTAATTCTTTCATTTTAATATCTTCCTTCAGGAATTAAAGTATTATTCGCAATTTGTGGTATAATGGTTTTATCAAATATAGAATCATTATACCACAAAAAATACCAGGAGGCAATCATTAAAAACAAAAACGTAATAAATTATTTAAGCTTCATATCATCACTTGAGGGATTATTAATTATTTCCCCTTTTTCGTTAAACCTTGAACCGTGGCAGGGGCAATCCCATGAATGTTCCTGCGGGTTGTACCTTAGAGCACAGCCCATATGCGGGCATCTGGGGGCTGTGGGGGTAACAAGTCCCATCAGTGACTCCGCTGCGTTAACAGCCAATTGAGGGCGAAGAATACTACGAGACGGAGAAAAAACTTCTGCATACTTGCTTTCTTTTCCCGTTACAAGGTCACTCAGAATCATTGCCGATGTCATAGCGGAGGTCATACCCCATTTATTAAACCCTGTGGCAACATAAAGGGACGGGGTATTCTTTGAATATTGCCCTATATAGGGAATATCGTCAACCGTCATACAATCCTGTGTTGCCCACCTTGTTATTTCTTCTGCACCTTGATAATTCTTTTTTGCAAAGGCGGAAATTTCCATCCAGTTTCCGCCGGATTTACCTGTGCGGTGTCCCCCACCTCCTAATAAAAGCATATCATTATAGCTTCGGAAGGACATTCCTTTTTTATCTTCATCAACATACATGCCGTCTGTTTTTTGGGCGTTTTCATATGCAATCACATAGGAACGGTGCTGATACATTTTAAGAAAGTAGCTTCCGTGCTTATTAATAAAAGGAAAATGAGTTGCCACCACAATTTTTTCCGCCCTGATATTCCCTGCATGGGTTTTTGCTCCGTGGGGCTTTATTTCAAGCACTTTTGTATCCTCATATACGGGTAGATTTTCTGCAATGGAAAAGGCAAATTTCAAGGGGTGGAATTGTGCCTGATTTTTAATTCCCACTGCTCCCGACACCTTAAGAGGCAACGGTACTTTTTCGGAAAATATTGTATTGCACCCGATTTTTTCAAGAGCTTTTACCTCTTTTTCAATTTTTTTGCGGTTGGACAAGGAATATACAAAAGAATCTTGTTCTTCAAAATCGCACTCTATATTTTTACACAGCTCCCTATATTGACGGAGAGATTCCATCTGCGCCTGCAAATAAAGCCGTGCTTTTTCTTCGCCAAATCTGTTTATCATCTTATCATAGATAAGTCCGTGCTGACATGTGATTTTTGCCGTTGTATTCTGTGTAATGCCGCCGCATATTTTGTCTGCTTCGACTAAAACGCAGTCGATACCTGCCCTTTTCATCATATAGGCACAAAGGAGTCCCGTTATTCCTCCGCCGATAATCAGTACATCAGTTTTTATATCCCCCTGCAATTTATCAAAGCGGGGACGTTTTATATCTTCGTTCCATATAGATTGCATAAATACCACCTCTTAAGTATATTATGTAATCTATATAACAAAAAAATGCATCAAGGTAAATCCTTGATGCATTTTTTGTCATTTTGCAAATTAGTGCTTGCCGCGAGCAATATAGTGAGTATGAAGAAGGTTGTGAGCCTTGTGGCTGCCGGGTTCTTCAAAATATTCCTCATAAAGCTTCTTAATGAAGGGATTGTCGTGGCTCTTACGAAGGGGAAGGTTCTTATCCTCGCTGTAGAGTGCCTTAGCTCTCTCTGCACGGATATCCTTATCCATTCTGTCCTTAGAAGATACGATAGGCTGACCGCCGCCGTTTACGCAACCGCCGGGGCATCCCATGATTTCGATAAAGTCAACCTCTACTTCACCGCTCTTAACTTTGTTAAGAAGTTCACGAGCGTTACCAAGACCGTGTGCAACTGCTGCACGGATAGTCTTGCCGCCTGCTTCTACGGAAGCAAGCTTGATTCCTTCAAGTCCGCGAACTGCTTCGTATTCAACTTCGCTGTGGCTTGTGTTGTCAAGAATGTCTGCAACTGTTCTGATAGCAGCTTCCATAACACCGCCTGTTGCACCGAAGATTACGCCTGCACCTGTTGCAGCTTCGCCGAAGGGATCGTCAAATACTTCATCGGGAAGCTCAGTAAATCTGATACCTGCCTCTTTAATCATCTTAGCAAGCTCACGTGTTGTAAGAACGCTGTCAACGTCCTGAAGGCCGTTTACGCCGAGTTCCTCTCTCTGTGCTTCGTACTTCTTAGCAGTACAGGGCATTACAGATACAACGAAGATATCCTTGGGATCAATGCCTGCCTTTTCAGCATAGTAAGACTTAATTACTGCACCGTACATCTCGTGGGGAGATTTGCAGGAGGAAAGATTTTCAAGCATTTCGGGGAAGTTGTGTTCACAGAACTTAATCCATCCGGGTGAGCAAGAGGTAATCATAGGAAGAACTCCGCCATTTTGGATTCTGTGAAGAAGCTCTGTACCCTCTTCCATAATTGTAAGGTCAGCAGCAAAGTCTGTATCGAAAACCTTGTCAAAGCCAAGTCTGCGAAGAGCTGCTGCCATTTTACCTGTTACGGGAGTACCCATTTCATAGCCGAATTCTTCACCAAGAGCTGCACGAACTGCGGGAGCAGCCTGAACAACAACGTGCTTATCGGGATTTGCAAGGGCTGCCCAAACATCGTCTGTAGCATCCTTTTCACGAAGTGCACCTACGGGACAAACTGCAATACACTGACCGCAGTTTACGCAGGAAACTTCGCCGAGGCTCTTTTCGAAAGCACATCCGATAGATGTCTTGAAACCACGGTCGATTGCATCAATTGCACCAACTGTCTGAATGTTCTTACACATATTCACGCATCTGCGGCAAAGGATACATTTATTGTTATCTCTTACGATTGAGGGAGAAAGCTCGTCAACGTCGTACTCATTTCTTACGCCCTCATAGTGAATTTCTGTTACACCAAGCTCATCAGCAAGAGTCTGAAGCTCACAGTTACGGTTTCTTTCGCAAGTGAGACACTTTCTGTCGTGGTTGGAAAGGATAAGCTCCAACACAACCTTACGAGCGTTTCTTACTGCGGGAGTATTTGTATAAACTTCAAGGCCCTCTGCTACGGGATATACGCATGCTGCCTGAAGTGCTCTGCCGCCCTTAATTTCAACAAGTCACATTCTGCAAGAACCTGTCTGGCTTACGTCCTTAAGGTAGCAAAGTGTGGGAATATCAATACCGGCTGTACGTGCAGCTTCAAGTACTGTAGTTCCGGCAGGAACAGTTACGTCCTGACCGTTGATTTTTAAATTAACCATATCCATTTCTCTGCACCCCTTTCTTACTTCTTAACGATAGCGTTGAACTTACATGTTTCCATACAAGCACCGCACTTGATACATTTGCTCTGGTCGATTGTGAAAGGCTTCTTGATTTCGCCTGTGATTGCACCAACAGGACATTTTCTTGCACAAGCGGAGCAACCCTTACACTTATCTTCTTCAATAACATAGTTTGTGAGAGCCTTACATACGCCTGCAGGACACTTCTTGTCTACAACGTGTGCTACATACTCATCACGGAAATATCTGAGTGTTGAAAGAACAGGGTTGGGAGCTGTCTGTCCGAGACCGCAAAGTGATGCATTCTTGATGCTGTGGCAAAGAAGCTCAAGACGGTCAAGGTCTTCAAGAGTACCATTACCCTTTGTAATCTTTTCAAGGATTTCAAGAAGTCTCTTTGTACCGATACGGCAGGGTGTACACTTACCGCAGGATTCATCAACTGTAAATTCAAGGAAGAACTTAGCGATATCTACCATACAGTTGTCTTCGTCCATTACGATAAGACCGCCGCTACCCATCATTGAACCGATTGAGATAAGTGAATCGTAGTCAATGGGTGTATCGATAAGAGATGCGGGAATACATCCACCGGAAGGACCGCCTGTCTGTGCAGCCTTAAACTTCTTACCGTTCGGAACACCGCCGCCGATTTCTTCAACGATTTCGCGGAGGGTTGTACCCATGGGGATTTCAACAAGACCTGTGTTATTAATCTTACCGCCGAGAGCGAATACCTTAGTACCCTTACTCTTTTCAGTACCGATTGTGTTAAACCATTCTGCACCCTTGTTAATGATAACGGGGATGTTAGCATAGGTTTCAACATTGTTAAGGATAGTGGGCTTGCCCCAAAGGCCCTTAACCGCAGGGAACGGAGGACGGGGACGAGGCTCACCTCTGTGACCTTCGATAGAGGTCATAAGAGCAGTTTCCTCACCACAAACGAATGCACCGGCACCAAGACGAAGACCGATATCAAAGCTGAAATCTGTTCCGAAAATGTTTTTGCCCAGAAGACCATATTCCTTAGCCTGGTCGATAGCAATCTGAAGACGCTGTACAGCGATGGGATACTCTGCACGGATATAGATATAACCCTGATTAGCACCGATTGCGTAACCTGCGATAGCCATAGCCTCAAGTACGCTGTGGGGGTCACCCTCAAGGATACTTCTATCCATGAACGCACCGGGGTCACCTTCGTCGGCGTTACAGCAAACGTATTTCTGCTCGTTTACGCTCTTGGAAGCGAAATCCCACTTAAGACCTGTGGGGAAACCACCGCCTCCGCGTCCGCGAAGTCCTGAATCCTTAATTACCTGGATAACATCCTGAGGAGTCATCTCTGTAAGTACTGTAGCAAGTGCCTTATATCCGTCGAATGCGATATATTCTTCAACATTTTCGGGGTTGATAACGCCGCAGTTACGAAGTGCAATACGCATCTGCTTCTTGTAGAAGTCAACCTCATTAAGAGATTTGATGGTGTCATCGTTTTCATTGATGGTTTCATCGTAAACAAGTCTCTTTACGATTCTACCCTTGAGAAGATGCTCTGTAACGATTTCAGCTACATCTTCTGTCTGAACTCTGCTGTAGAAAGCACCCTCGGGGTAAACAACTACAACAGGACCGAGTGCACAAAGACCGAAGCAGCCTGTTTTTACAACCTTAACTTCGTTTTCAAGGCCATTAGCCTTGAGCTGTGCTTCAAACTCGTCTATAAGCTTAGCGCCGCCTGAGGAGGTACAACCTGTACCGCCACAGATAAGCACGTGTGATCTGTACAAACTCATTTAATTACACTCCCCTCTTACTTCTGTGCGCCAACTGTATACTCGATAACGGGTGCACCGTTAACGATATGGTCAGATACAATCTTTGCAACCTTTTCAGCTGTCATCTTAACGTATGTTACCTTTTCCTTGCCAGGAACATAAACTTCAACGATAGGCTCAAGTGCACACATACCGATGCAACCTGTCTGCTCAATAACAACGTTATTAAGATTACGCTTGCTTGCTTCCTCAAGGAAAGCTGTCATAACGGGACGTGCACCTGCTGCGATACCGCATGTAGCCATACCAACAACAACTCTTACGCCCTCTTCTCTCTCCTGTCTGAGATTTACATTATCAAGAACCCTTTTCTTAATAGCTTCAAGTTCTGCTATGCTTTTCATATTAATTCGCACCTCCGTAAATTTCGGTTAAATTCTCATTGATATACTCACCAATCCACTGTGCAACGCTGATCTCGCTGAAGCTGACCTCATCACCTAAGATTTTCCTTAGCTCACGGGTATCGAGCTGAAACTTTTCCTTTTCAAATGAATGGGTATACACAAAGTCAAGTGTAGGATTCATGCTGATAAGCGAAACCATAACCGCAGAAATATCCCCAAGGGGTTGACGGTCAATATGGCTGTAGGAAAAGTCTGCACGGATTTGTGTACCTACGCCTACCTCGCTTTCAAGCTTTATATCCCCGCCTGCCTGCTGTGCTAAAGATTTAAGAAGCGAAATACCAAGCCCCACCCTGCGTGTTGTCCTGGTAGTGACAAAAGGGTCACTGACTCTTTTCACCATTTCCGCATCCATACCGCATCCGTTATCCTTTACCGTGAAGGAAAAGACATCTTTTGAAGGAGTTTCTTCTATTATAACTTCAATCAAAGTTGCATTTGCACGGACTGAATTCTCTGCAATGTCAAGAATATTTAAGCTGATTTCCTGCATCAGTCCTGATATTTTGCAAAAATAGCGGGAATATCGTCTGCGGTAACACGACCGTAAACATCCTCATTAATCGTAAATACAGGTGCAAGACCGCAAGCACCGATACAACGTGTAGCCTCAAGAGAGAACTTTCCGTCGGGTGTGCAACCGTCTACATCAATACCTGCAAGTTCCTTGAACTTTTCCAAAATATCTCCGCTGCCCTTAACGTAGCATGCGGTACCAAGACATACAGCAATCTTATACTCACCCTTGGGATTGAGAGAAAACTGTGTGTAGAATGTTACAACACCGTAAACCTCAGCAAGGGGAACACCGAGACCGTCAGCGATCATTGTCTGAACTTCAATCGGAAGGTACCCGTAGATTTCCTGTGCCTGATGGAGAACAGGGATAAGAGCGCCGTCCTGATCTTTGTGCTTTTCGATTACGCTCATAAGCTCTGCTTCCTGCTGTGCTGTTCCCTTGAAGGGAATAACTGCTTCTTTTGCCATGACTTAACCTCCTAAAATTATAAAAATCAATTAAAACCACAATTAAATCGATATTGCAATATCGATTACAATATCACCTAAACAATTATAACAAATTAAAAGCTCTTTGTCCACCTAAAAATACGAAAAAAACAGTTTTTATTTCAAAAAATCAATTATTTTTTCAGGAGTTATTTCGGGGAGCTCCAGAAAGTTGATTTTTTCAGAAATATTTGTAAGGATATGAGCATCACTGTCGGTTATATATTTGTATTTTTCCTCTTTGGAAAAATCCTGTGCCCTTGATGATATTTCGAGGGTTTTGAAATTAAGATACTCGGGAACCCATCCGAGCGTTGCCACAATGCCGTTTTTCTCCCTGTCAATATGTGCTGCAATGCAAACACCGCCCCGTTTTTCAGTTTCTTCCTTTATTTGTTCTATGGGAATATCGGTGGCATTTATAAGGAGCTTTTCTATCTCCCCCATCTTTTCGTCGCACTCGTTCATTATCCACTGCTCACCGAAGATATCGGGACGGTTTTTGATGGGAGGAAGATGCTCTTCCAAAAGAAATCCCATATCCTCTGCCGCCTCAATACTCGGAAAAAGGCACAACAGATGCACGTTTTCGGCACTTTCCGCTTCAATTGCGGGAACAACACACACGCCGTACTGCTCGGCAGCTTTAGTGACTGCACGGATATTGCGTGCGGTGTTATGGTCTGCAACTGCAATGGCGTTAAGTCCGTTTATGTAACTCATCCCTGCGATGCTGTGGGGAGTCATATCCATATCTGCACAGGGAGAAAGACAGGAATGAATATGGAAATCATAATAACACTTCATAGGCATTCCTTAATTGTGCACGCTAAATCAAATGCACTTTTTTCTGATGCATATACAGGAATTCCCTCCTGCTCTGCACGTGAAAGTGCCGCAGAGTCAAGCTGCATATTTTCCGCAATGATTACCATTGAAGAGTCCGTAAGCGATGCAACGGCAGGCACATTTATGTTCCCCTGAATTGTAATCCATGCATCACCGCTTTGTGCTTTACTCATAACAAGGCTGAGAAGGTCGCCGATATAACAGCCCGTAACTGTTCTTTCGATATTTTCTCCGGCACAAACCGCCTTTAATCCGAGCCTGTCTGCTATTTCTTTAACAGTCATTGAAACTCCCTCCGCACTTTGTATTATTCTTCAACCATCTTGCCAAGCTCCGTTATTTCCTTGGCAAGCATTTCTATTTTTTCCCTCAGACGGAAAATGCAGTCTCTTTCCTGAGCTTTACCTCTTACGATATCCTCTGCAAAATCACGGCAACTGGGGCTTCCGCAGCTACCGCAGTCAAGCTGGGGAAGTCTTTGATAAATTTCCTCCATCTGCTGCATTTTCCTGAGTGCCTCACCCATATCTTTATCGAGAGGTGAAAAAGGCTCGTATTCAACCTTTTTATCCCATAAAAGACTAAGCTCTCCACATTCTACCGCAGGGTTATCTATTCCCTCTGTCATATTTCTGAGACGTGAGTTTGCCACAAACTCATTTTCCACATTAAGCGGACCGCCTGTACAACCGCTGTTGCAGGCAAGAGCTTCAATAAAATCAATATTCTTGATTTTCTCGTCCTCGACTTCCTCAAGAAGCCTTATTACATTATGTATTCCGTCAATGGCAATATAATTTTTTATTCCGAGAGCCTTTGCCTCTCCTCCGCTTCTTGCCCAGTTAATTCCCTCTCTGCCAGCAAAAGAAAGCTTCTCCACCTCTTTAACCGAGGTGATAGCCTGTGCTAAACGCATATATACATCCTTTACCGCTAAAACCCCGTCAACCGCTGACTTTGCAAGTGCAAGGGGCTGCTTTACTGCCGTAACCTTAGCCGTACAGGGTGATATGAAAAATATGCCTATATCTTCTGACTTAAGTCCTGTTTCCTCCATAGCCTTTTTCCGTGCCATTTGTGCCGATGCCTCCATAGGCGACGTAAGCGGAATAATCCTGTCTTTAAGGGACGGAAAACGCACGGCAATAAGCCTTACCACTGCAGGACAGGCTGATGAAATCACAGGCTTTTGTAAATTACCGCTTTCTAAAAGCTCCTTTGTCTTTTGTGTAATTACCTCTGCTCCTAATGCTACTTCAAACACATCGTCAAAGCCTATTTTTTTAAGACCTGTCAAAATGACATTTATATCCGTAGTTTTTGAAAACTGTCCGCAAAAGGCAGGTGCAACAAGTGCAACATTATGCTTAAACAAGCTAAGCATATCAAAGCCGTCGATTGCAACCTTCTTTGCTCTGTAGGGACATCTTCTGAGACATTCGCCGCAATCAATGCATTTTTCCTTGATGATTTTTGCTTTTCCGTTCTGAACACGTATTGCCTGCGTGGGACAGTAACGCATACAGGTTGTGCATCCTTTACACGAATCCTCGTGAAGACGCACACTGTGATATAATATTTCTTTTTTGTTTTCCGAGGTCATTAGTACACACCTCCTGCCGCAACTTGTTATTTAACGTACACGGTCATATCTACGACCGTACCTTCGCCGATTCTGGTGGTAATGTTCATTTCGTCGGTATAGCGTTTCATATTGGGAAGCCCCATACCTGCTCCAAAGCCAAGCTCTCTTACCTTTTCATCGGCGGTTGAAAAGCCTTCCTGCATAGCTTTTTCTATATCCTTTATGCCGGGACCTTTGTCAGCGTGAATCATGCGGATTTTTTCAGGGGTAATCTCCACATCAATCACTCCGCCGTCTGCATGAATCACCATATTTATTTCACATTCATACATGGCGACTGCAACTTTTCTTATAATTTCAGGTGAAAACCCAAGTTGCTTAAGTACCTTTTTAACAGCACCGCTTGCTTCCCCTGCGACTGTAAAATCATCGGCATCCACAGTATAATGAAGTTTCATTGTGTCTGCCATTTAGTCCACCCTTTCTTCATTAGGTACAAGACCTGCACTATACAGCTTACCGCATGAGGGATATAAGGTGTAGTCAGTTGTCATAACTACCATCTGGTATTCTTTTGCCAGCTCAGCTATGTCCTCTGTAGGCTTTTTTCCGCGGACAAATACTATAGCCTTAATATCCATCATTTCAGCAGTTCTTATTACCTGCCCGTTTACAAGGCCTGTAAGAAGAAGTGCCTGGTCCTTTACAAATGCCAGAACATCGCTCATAAGGTCACTGCCGAATGCAGACTTAACCTCACGGTCAAGAAACTCTTCACCCGCAACAACCTCTGCGTGTAATATCTCTTTTACTTCTGAAAGTTTCATTTTCGTTTCCTCCTATTCTACCAAAGAAAAATCTGCTTCGTAGGGAATATCCAGTACAAAGTTTCCGAATTCCACGCCTGCTTCTCCATTAATAAGAATTTGTACACTCTCAATATTTTTCAAAGCACACAGAGAATTAACCACGGAATAGAGTGACATCGTTGTGACTGCCGAGCCTGAGCCTGCTACAAATTCTTTCGTGAAATTCACAAAGCAGACTTTATCCTTAACTTCTACGGAAAGAAGCTTCACCCCTTGGGGAATGGACGCTGAAAGTTCCTTGTTCTGAGGACCTTTAAGAAGCTCATCTACTACTATTTTTTCAAGTGAAAGTGCATTTTGCACATCAATTCTTCTTACCTCGCCCGAAAGATGCTCAAAGCTCTTATCGGGAAAATACAATGTAACAGCCAGTTTGTCTTCCGGTGCAAAAACTATATTGTCGTCCATTCGGAGTACGCCGATTTCCTTACCCGTTGTATCGGAAACCAGATTATTACCCTCTACCTGGATTACAACCCCTTCAATCCCTTTGATATTACACAAGGTGTTCACTATGGCAAATCTTAAAATAAGCTCATCTACGCCTTTTTTTTCAAGGTAGTGCTTGGATATATTAACCGTTGCTACATTTCCGTTTACGGCAAGGGAAATAAGCTTAGCGGATTTACTGATAACTCCTTTGCTTCCCTCTGTACTGGGACCTTTTATAAGTTCATTTACAGCAAGCCTTGCTATAGCGCGTACATTTGCATTCTTTTCCGCTTTAACAGTTCTTATTTCTTCTCTGAGTTCATTTTTTTCGGAATTTTTAAAGAAAACACTTATTTCTGTTCCATCGGGGGCACACGCCGAAAACACTGCAATCGACAAAATAATTATGAGCATTAAAGACATAAACTTTTTCATAATACACCCATCCTTTCCTCTATTTAAATGTAATGGGGATAATAATGCGGAAAGTACTTCCCAAACCTTCTTCACTTTCGACCTGTATGTTACCGCCGTGAAGTTCTACAGCGGTAAGTGCAATGGAAAGTCCCAGTCCAGTTCCGCCTGTTTCCCTTGCACGTGCTTTGTCAACACGGTAGAAACGGTCAAAAATCTTATATTTTTCATCGGGGGCAATTCCGATTCCGGTATCGCTTATTTCTATAATTACATTATTTTCGTCTTTGGAAATATCTAATGTAACTTTTCCGTCTTCTTTGGTATATTTAATGCTGTTGTCAAGAATGTTATAAATTGCCTCCCAGATTCTGTCACGCTCAATTTTAGAATAAATGGGGGCAGGTGCTTCATAATAAAGTTCAATATGCTTTTGCTCGGCAAGGGGACGAAGTGCCTTTGCAATATTTGAACAAAGCTCGGTAAGATCCTGCACCGAAAATTCCATACCTGAAACATTTGCGGCATTATCCATTTTTGTAAGAGTGAGGAGCTTATCAATAATTCTTGTAAGTCTGTCCACCTGTACATTCATATCGGTCAGAAATTCATCTACCATTTCACGGGGAGCATCAGGTGCATTGAGAAGTGAGTCGGAAATCAGTTTAATGGAGCTTAAGGGAGTTTTAAGCTCGTGGGAAGCATTTGATACAAATTCCTGTCTTTTTCCCTCCTGCTCCTTTATCTGCATAGTCATTTTATTAAATGAGTCTATAAGCTGTCCTACTTCCCCGCCTGTAGTTTTTTCGATAATATAATCGCCGTTACTGCCTGCCGCATCGGAGAGCTTACGGGTAAGGGAACGAATAGGCTCTGTAATGATTCCTGACATAATAAAGCTTACTATGCCTATAAGGATACTTATTATCACTATAATCATTATAAGTGTGGCATAGATATTATTCATGAAATCTGTTACATCGTCTGCCGCAACCTGATAATATACCACGCCTGCCACTGCCTTATCCTTTAAAATAGGCACTGCCGCACAAATAATCAATCCTCCGTCCTGACCCGTTATCTGACGCACGGAGTTCTTTCCCCCGATTGCATCAAGAATAACATCTGTAGGCATATATTTATCCTGCATAACTCCGTTATTTGAGTCAAAAGTAACACATGCTTCGGTATTGAGCATCAGCATACGGCTGTTATTTGTAAGCTGCTGCTGCTCCATTATCATTCTGATACTGTCATCGCTCAATTCCTGATAACGGGATATGTATCCCGAAAGAACGTTTGCCTGGGTAAGAGTACCCATTTCTTTCTGAGTGAGTATATGCTGCTGAATCGAATTTATTATATATATACCCACAGTGACAAGGGTAAGCACGATTATAATAAAATATGTCAGCACCAGCTTCCAGCGGATGCTCTGCATTCCTTCTTTAATTCTCCTTAAAATAGTAACCTACCCCCCACTTAGTAAGAATATATGTGGGAACTGCGGCATCAGGCTCTATTTTTTCCCTAAGTCGTCTTACATGCACATCAACAGTTCTTATATCGCCGGGGTAATCATATCCCCATACTATGTCAAGAAGATTTTCACGGGAATACACTTTCCCCGGATTTGAAACAAAAAGATCGCACAAATCAAACTCTTTTGCCGTAAGCTCAATTGTTTTATTGCCCGTCTTAACACGGCGGAGATTGTAGTCAAGCTCAATACCGCCTGCACTTACACTGGCTTTTGCGACGCCGCTTGACTGACTTGTAACTCTTCGCATTATAGCTTTGATTCTCGCCTTAAGCTCTAAAATATTAAAAGGCTTTGTAAGATAGTCATCTGCACCATATTCAAGACCGAGAATTTTGTCCATATCCTCGGTTTTTGCAGTAAGCATGATTATGGGAACAGAAGAAAATTCTCTGATTTTCTGGCATACCGTAAGACCGTCAATGTTGGGGAGCATCAAATCAAGAATAATCAAAGATATGCTCTTATCTCTGGCAAGCTTAAGTGCTTCCTCTCCGTCATAGGCTGTTTCAGTTTCATAGCCGTCTTGTTCAAGGTTAAATTTAATACCCTTGACAAGCAATTTTTCATCATCAACAATTAAAATTTTCATAGGACACTACCCCTTTTTAAATTTAGACACACTATATTAAGAATATTATACCACCGAAATTTTATGATTTCAACTAAAATAAAAAAGAAATGGTTAGTTTATGATGTGACCCCCAAAAGTTAGAGCAAAAATCTAACGATTGGGGGTCGCATCATTATTAATAACCATTTCTTTACATGAGATTATTTTAAAATGGAGACAGCATCGGTGATTGTTTTTTCGAAAGCTTCTATACCGTCACAAGGAATTGCCTTTAAGTCAAATTCGATATTCTGTTCCTTGAGTCCCTGTTTAACTGCATATAACTATTATTCGTAATCTACAACATCCACCCAGGAGAGCAGGAATTCACGCTCTCTTGCGTTACCCTTAACTGACTGAGAAGCCGCAACGATAGGCATCCACTTCTGAACGTACTGTTTTGCAGTTTGGCTCTTTTCGCAGAACAAGTCAAGATATTTTTTTGCTCCGCTTATATCTCCGCTAAGCCAGAACAAAAGATATGTTCTTGCGGCATCTGCGGACGCATTTCCCTGTGTTGCGTGAGACCAGTCCAAGATGTAAGGTGTGCCGTCTTCTGCAATAATAATGTTAGACGGATTGAAATCTCCGTGGCAAACCTTTGTATGCTTGGGCATACCCTCAAGACGGGTATGAAGATCGTAACGTGTTGTTGCATCAAGGTCTGTTTCACAAATTTTACGGTTCATCTTATCCTTCAGCTTATTAAGCAAAGGAGATTTCTTGGAATGAACTTCAAGCTGAAGGTCAACCAAAAGCTCAAGGTACTCATCCTTTTTATCAGCATCTTCCTCCATAAGCTGAGCAAGAGTTTTTCCTTTGATGTATTCAGAAACAATTGCCCATTTTCCCTCAACCATTGTAACTTCAAGTACTCTGGGAATATTAAGACCTGTTTCTTCAATTCTTGCCTGATTCAAAGCTTCGTTAAGAACGTCTGCCTTTGAATAATTCTCGTTAAAAACTTTAACGCAATTTTCACCATCACGGTATATTGTTTTATTATTTCTGACTGCTATAACTCTATCAAGTTTCATGATTTATTCCTCCTTAAATTCTCTCCCTCAGGCTTTTTTGCCTTTTTTATATACGGTTTTAACAGCATCCGGCTTTGTATTTGTTTTAAGGTCTTTTGCTGTGGGCATATCTTTTTCCTCGAAATGCTTGCCGTAGTAAGCATTTAGGTACATCTGCTTAATTTCAGCCATAAGAGGATATCTGGGATTTGCACCTGTGCACTGGTCGTCAAATGCCTGCTCAACCATTTCATCAAGATTTTCAAGGAATACCTTTTCATCTACGCCGTAGTCTTTAATTGTTTCTTTAATGCCAACCTTTGCCTTAAGGTCATTGATTAATTTTATAAGTCCTTCAAGTTTTTCACTGTCTGTTTTACCCTTTACGCCAAGGTAATCGGCAACTTCTGCATAACGGGCAAGTGTATGAGGATGGTCGTACTGTGAGAATGTACCCATCTTTGCAGGAGCCTCGCTTGCATTGAAGCGGAGGACTTCTTCAATCATAAGTGCATTTGCTACGCCGTGAGGAAGGTGGTGGAATGCACCGAGCTTATGTGCCATAGAGTGGCATACACCGAGAAACGCATTTGCAAATGCCATACCTGCCATTGTAGCCGCATTAGCCATTTTTTCACGTGCTTCCACGTCTGTCTGACCGTTTTCGTAAGCTCTGGGCAGATACTCAAAAACTGTCTTGAGTGACTTCAGAGCAAGACCGTCTGTGTAGTCCGTAGCAAGCATTGCAGCATAAGCCTCAATTGCGTGAGTTACTGCATCGATACCGCTTGCAGCGGTCAAGCCCTTGGGTGCAGACATATGGAAGTCTGTATCAACAATTGCCATATTGGGAAGAAGCTCGTAGTCTGCAAGAGGATATTTAACGCCTGTCTGCTCGTCTGTAATAACAGCGAAGGGTGTTACCTCACTGCCTGTACCTGCCGATGTGGGAATTGCTATAAAGTATGCCTTTTCACCCATTTTGGGGAATGTGTATACTCTTTTTCTGATATCGATGAATCTCATTGCCATATCCATGAAGTCTGCTTCGGGATGCTCGTAAAGCACCCACATGATTTTTGCTGCGTCCATAGCAGAGCCGCCGCCGAGTGCAATTATTGTGTCGGGCTTGAATGCAGCCATCTGTGCCGCACCGTTCTTAGCATTAAGGAGTGTGGGGTCGGGCTGAACATCAAAGAATGTTGTATGAACTATACCCATTTCGTCAAGCTTGTCTGTGATTGCCTTTGTGTATCCGTTTTCATAGAGGAATGTATCTGTTACAATAAACGCTCTCTTCTTACCCATAACTGTTTTAAGCTCGTCAAGGGCAACGGGAAGGCATCCTTTTTTGATATATATTTTTTCAGGTGCTCTGAACCAAAGCATATTTTCCCTTCTTTCTGCAACTGTCTTAATATTTAAAAGATGTTTTACTCCAACGTTTTCGGAAACCGAGTTACCTCCCCATGAGCCGCAACCGAGTGTAAGAGAGGGTGCAAGCTTAAAGTTGTAAAGGTCACCGATACCGCCGTGTGAAGAAGGAGTATTTACAAGGATTCGGCAGGTCTTCATACGGGAAGCAAAGCTGTTTAATTTTTCTGTTTCAGTAACTTCGTTAAGATATACGGAGGATGTATGTCCAAAGCCGCCGTCTTCAACGAGTTTTTCAGCTTTGTCAAGTGCATCTTCAAAGCTCTTTGCCTTATACATTGCAAGTACGGGAGAAAGCTTTTCGTGAGCAAATTCTTCAGAAATATCAACACTTTCTACTTCACCGATAAGGATTTTTGTTCCTTCGGGAACTTTGACACCTGCAAGCTCTGCTATTTTGCAGGCAGGCTGACCAACTATTTTAGCGTTTAACGCACCATTGATGATGATTGTTTTTCTAACCTGCTCTGTTTCTTTGTCGTCTAAGAAATAGCAGCCTCTTTCAGCAAATTCTTCTTTAACTGTATCATAAATATTTTCAAGTACGATTACTGACTGCTCAGAAGCACAAATCATACCGTTATCAAAGGTCTTTGAATGGATAATGGAGTTTACAGCAAGTAAAATATCAGCACTGTCATCAATGATTGCAGGAGTATTTCCGGCACCAACACCAAGTGCAGGCTTACCACTTGAGTATGCAGCCTTAACCATTCCGGGACCACCTGTTGCAAGGATGATGTCTGCTTCCTTCATAACAGTATTTGTCATATCAAGACTGGGAACGTCAATCCAGTCGATGATGCCTTCGGGAGCACCCGCTTTTACTGCAGCCTCAAGAACAAGCTTTGCTGCTGCAATTGTGCAGTTCTTTGCTCTGGGATGGGGAGAAATTATAATAGCATTTCTTGTCTTAAGTGCAAGCAGGCACTTAAAGATTGCAGTTGATGTAGGGTTAGTTGTGGGGATAACTGCCGCAACTACACCGATAGGCTCCGCGATTTTCTTTGTGCCAAATGCCTTGTCTTCTTCAATTATACCGCAAGTCTTCGTTTCTTTATAAGCATTGTAGATATATTCTGATGCATAGTTATTTTTAATAACTTTATCTTCTACAATACCCATACCTGTTTCTTCAACCGCCATTTTTGCAAGGGGGATTCTTGCCTTGTTGGCAGCTGATGCCGCCGCTAAGAAAATTTTATCAACCTGCTGCTGGGTGTAGGTTGCAAAAACTTTCTGCGCCTCTCTTGTGCGAACAATCGCTTCTTCAAGCTTTTCAACGCTGTCTACAATTTGGTACGTTTTGTTTTCCATGATATATCCTCCTAAATTTGATTAACTGATTAATTATTTATTTGATTATTAAGGTGTGCAAGTGATAAGGCAAGGTTCTCGTGCTGTACAGTCACATTATCCGGCACATTAAGCTTCTTGGGTGTGAAATTCCATATTGCCTTGATATTATTGGCAATCATACGGTCACATACCTCCTGAGCTGCATTTTCGCCCGTAGTGATAACCCCGATTTTTACGTTATTGTTTTTGCAGAAATCCTCAAGTTGCGTCATTGGGTACACTTCTCTGTTTAATCTGTTTTTACCCTTTGCAACAAGGTCGAAGGCTGCTGAAATTTCAACTCCGTATTCCTCAAAGCCCTCAAAATTCAAAAGAGCCTGACCGAGTTTTCCCGCCCCTACAATTATTGCTTTTGAAAGGTTGTTATATCCTAAAACATCTTCAATGCTTTTTATCAAATTTTTAACTTCATATCCGATTTTAGGTCTTCCTGCACCACTGACAGAATTTAAGTCCTTACGAACCTGAACTTCTCCCAGTGATAAGTTTTTAGCAATCGTAGTTGCAGAAACAAACTCGTCATCATTTTTCAGGATTACTTTTAAGTGCTGCAAGTAAAAAGGCAGTCTTCCGAGTGTTGCCTTAGATACTGAGCATTTTTCCATTAAAAAACCTCCAATCTTTTGACCTCGTTCATATTTTAGCACCGTTTTCAGGCTTTGGGAATTCTTAAAATGTTTATTCGGTATTATCAATATCGATAACCCTTGTATCGAATGCCTATATAAAGCCAAAAAAAAGCCTGACTCCTAAAAGAGTCAGGCAAAAAATTTTTTAATTGAATATTTTTCTCTTTGATTCACACAATTTTGTTATAAATCTTCGGTCAAGTTCACTGAGTTTATATCCTTTTTTATAGACTAAAACATCCTTATAAATCTTTTTGTTTTCTACACATTTTTTCTGAACAAGGTTATATTTTTCAAGCAAGCTTTTGGGGGCAGGTGACACCCACATGAAGGTTTCGTGGTTTTTGTCAAGTAAGTCAAACTGACTTGCCCGTTCAAAAATATAAATTCGTCTTTCTATATTATCAGGAAGTTCCTCCTTAACGACCTTGGAAAGAGGCATGGACGGAACAAATGGATCTGCGTGAGCAATTTCTATATAATCCGTCAAATCATCAAAGGTTATTTCATCTTTCCTTGCAAGCGGACTGTCAGCACTCATAATAAGAGAATACGAAAACTCCGTTACAAGTTCATATATAAATCCTTTTTCATCAAGCATTGATTTAAAATACTTATCATAATTTTCAGCATACCTTATTATTCCAAGCTTGTAATCGTGATTGAGCATATTGTGTAGCGTTCTTTGGGAATTTGTTTCTTTATAAAAAATTTCTGCTGAATCCTTTGTAAGTGTTTTTGAAAATTCAACAAAGGCTTCCGATATATAGCAGGCACGGGGAACGGAAATCGAAAACTTTTGCTTGTTTGATGCTCCGTGCTTGTAATATTTTTCAACCTGTTCTATCTGCTTCAGAATACCCTTGGCAAAATTTATAAATTCCTCACCCTCGGGAGTCAGGCACATTCCTTTTGTTGTTCTGTCAAAAATAGTTATACCCAAATCAAATTCAAGCTCTTTAATTGAACGGCTGATGTTGGGAACGGCAATATATAAAGTTTCGGAAGCTTTGTTCAGAGAACCTGCCCTGGCAACTTCAACTGCATATTTCATGTGTAGTATATTCATAATAAGACCTTCCTTTTTGCTTTTCATTTGTATTTATTATAACCCAGAGGTCAATGGCTCAGTTATGTTTTATCACATTAAAAGCTAATTTTTACAGTGTATGTTTCAGTTCAGTATATAAATCATTAAATTAAGGTATGCTGCAAAGGTCACCCAGAGGAGATAGGGAATTTGCAGATATCCCGTCCACGGGACAAGATTATAAAACCGTTTTATCATTACTATAATAAGTATCCAAAGCAAAATAATAACTGCAAAGGCGAATAAAAATGCCTCCAAATTGAAAAATATCAAGCTCCAAAAGAAATTAACGGCAAGCTGGAGGGCATATGCCTTGAGTGCCTCATCTCTTTTTTCGCTTTTAGCCTCAAGATAAATTCTGCCGCTGCTTATTCCCATTAAAGTATAGAGAAGTGTCCACACAATGGGGAAAAGTATTGGTGGCGGTGAAAGGGGCGGTGTGTTGATTCTTTGATAAATATTCATGCTATCCCTTGTAAGAAAAGCCGCAAGAGCTCCTACTCCCAATGCTATAGCGATGGAAATAATGTACGGTTTAATTTTTTGCCACATATAAATAACCTCCTTTTTCGCTATATTATATGTATCAAAAAAGGCTTCATTCTAAAAATTTAATTATGAGAGAATAATTTTCCTTAATTCCAAAATACTATTAACGTGATTAGAGCTGAAAGGAAACAGTCCGAACCCGCTATTTCCTTTCAGCTGTCAAGGAGGATTTTCCATGAAAGATAAAATTTTCGGTGTTCTTCAGCGAGTAGGACGTTCATTTATGCTTCCTATTGCACTGCTCCCCGTAGCGGGGCTTTTGCTTGGTATAGGAAGCTCGTTTACAAACCCTACAACACTTGAGACGTATAAGCTGACAAATATCATCAGCGAGGGCGGAATTCTTTACACGATTCTCAACATTATGAGCAAAACAGGCGGCGTGGTATTTGACAATCTACCGCTCATTTTTGCCATAGGTGTTGCAATCGGTATGGCAAAAAAAGAAAAAGAGGTTGCGGCTCTTTCAGGTGCAATCAGTTATCTGATTATGAACACTGCCATAAGCACACTCATTGCGGCAAATGGCGGCGTGGAGGCTCTGGCGGCAAACACTACGGCAAGTGTGCTTGGTATCACAACACTTCAGATGGGTGTTTTTGGCGGTATCGTGGTCGGTTTGGGAGTTGCGGCACTTCACAACCGTTTTTATAAAATAGAGCTTCCTCAGGTACTGTCATTCTTCGGTGGTACGAGGTTTGTTCCCATTATCAGCAGTTTGGTATTCCTTGTAGTCGGTGCAGTGATGTTCTACATCTGGCCTGTGGTACAGGGCTGGATTGCAGGGCTTGGACGGCTTGTTTTATCATCGGGATATTTCGGCACATGGATTTACGGTATCATAGAACGTGCTCTCATCCCCTTTGGTCTGCACCACGTATTTTATATGCCTTTCTGGCAGACGGAGCTTGGCGGCTCAATCTTAGTTGACGGAACGCTGGTTCAGGGTGCACAAAACATTTTCTTCGCACAGCTTGCTTCCCATAACGTAACACAGTTCAGCGTAGAAGCAACGAGATTCATGGCAGGTAAATTCCCCTTTATGATTTTCGGTCTGCCTGCGGCGGCATATGCCATGTATAAATCCGCACGTCCCGAAAAGAAAAAAATAGTTGGAGGACTTCTTCTTTCCGCGGCACTTACGGCAATGCTGACGGGTATTACCGAGCCACTTGAATTTACTTTCCTGTTTGTGGCTCCGCTTATGTATGGAGTACACTGCGTACTTGCAGGTCTTTCATTCATGCTGATGCACATTTTAAACGTTGGTGTGGGGATGACTTTCTCAGGCGGTATTATAGATTTGGTGCTTTTCGGTGTGCTTCAGGGCAATGCAAAAACCAACTGGATATGGATTGTGGTAGTAGGTCTTGTATATGCACTTATTTATTATGCGGTATTCTACTTTATGATTAATAAGTTCAATTACAAAACACCCGGCCGTGAAGCTGATGACGAGGAAACAAAGCTCTATACCCGTAAAGACGTAGACGCAAGGAAAAAAGCAGGAAAGTCGGAGCCTGATACCGTCAGTGCATTGATACTGAAAGGTCTTGGCGGAAAGGACAATATTTCCGACATTGACTGTTGTGCCACAAGACTCAGGGTAACGGTGAAAAATCCTGACCTTACCGATGAGGCGGCACTTAAACAGTCGGGAGCATCAGGCGTTATCCGCAAGGGTTACGGAATTCAGGTAATCTACGGACCGCAGGTTTCAGTTATAAAATCAAATCTTGATGACTATATGCAGTCGGGCAAAACTGAGGCACTTATTACGGAAAATGCAGCAGAAATAGGGCTTGAAACACAAACGAATCCCACTGCAAAGGCAGAGGTGCTTTATAGCCACATGACGGGAGATATTGTTCCCATTGAAGAAGTTGAGGACGAGGTTTTCTCCATGGGAACTCTTGGAGAGGGAATTGCAATTGAGCCAAGCGAGGGAAAGCTCTATGCTCCCGCAAACGGAAAGGTTTCAATGGTATTCAAGACAAAGCACGCTATAAACCTCATAAGCGAAAACGGATGTGAAATTCTTCTGCATATTGGTATAGATACCGTTAAGCTTGGCGGAAAATATTTTGAAGTTCATGTAAATGACGGTGATGAATTCAAAAAGGGCGACCTTCTTATTTCCTTTGATATGGAGGGAATAAAGCGTGAGGGCTTCAAGCTGACAACGCCTATGGTGATATGCAATACTCCCGATTATGAATCTGTAAAGACATTGGCAAAAGGTAAGATAAAAAAAGGCGAAAGAGTAATAGAAGTGAAGTAACGTAAAAATAGCACGATTTGTGGACTATCCACAAATCGTGCTATTTTTCATTTTTACTTACCTAAAGATTCCTTTGACTGCACTACCACTTCATGTTCATAGCAGGAGAACATTTCCTCTGTGTCTTCTTTTCTAAGCTTGGGAGTAACCCAGCTTACCACAGGAACGATTACAAGACCGCCCAGCATTGCTATAACCCCGCAGTTTATGGGAGATTGTAAAATTACGGGGAACATTTCACGTGCAAGCATGTTGAGCATCATGATTCCTGCACCAAAAACGAAGCTGACCCATACGGAAAGCTTTGTAGCATCTTTCCAGTACAAGCCGTAGAGGAAGGGACCTAAAAACGCACCTGCAAGCGCACCCCATGAAATACCCATCATATCGGCTATGTAACCAAGCTTATCCTTATTAAGAGCAATAAACGCAGAAATTGCAACAAAGACTACTATAAGTGCACGCATGATAAGAACCTGCTTTTTCTCGGACATGTTCTTCACAATATGTCCTTTTATCATATCCAATGTAAGTGTGGAACTTGATGCAAGGACAAGAGATGAAAGAGTAGACATAGAAGCCGACAGCACAAGTACTATAACAACAGCAATAAGTATATCGGGAAGATTGCTGAGCATGGCAGGAATAATTGCATCAAAGCCACCGGATGGCATACCATTCACTACATCAAGCTTATCCGAGAAAAGTCTGCCGAATCCACCGAGGAAGTAGCAGCCGCCTGCAACAACAAGGGCAAAAACCGTAGAAATGATTGTTCCTTTATTAATATCCTTTTCGCTCTTTATAGCGTAGAATTTCTGCACCATCTGCGGAAGTCCCCATGTGCCGAGCGATGTAAGAATAACTACAAAAAGCAGGTTTAAGGGGTCGGGACCGAAGAATGAGTTAAACGCACCGGGGGTGCTTCCCTCTATCTTTGCAAGACCTTCAAGTGCATTTATAAATCCGCCGTTCTGACCAAGAACAGCTGCAATTACGGCAGTAATACCGCCAAGCATTATTATTCCCTGAATAAAATCGTTAATAGCAGTAGCCATGTATCCGCCTGCGATTACATATACGCCGGTAAGTACTGCCATGATAATTACACACCATGAATAATCAATTCCGGGGAATGCCATTGAGAACAGTCTTGAAAGGCCGTTATAAAGTGATGCGGTATAAGGAATAAGGAATATAAACACAATAACTGATGCCGTTATTTTAAGTGCGGGGCTTAAATATCTTTTGCCAAAAAATTCAGGCATTGTAGCACTCTCAAGATGCTGTGACATAAGGCGTGTTCTTCTTCCCAGAACTACCCATGCAAGAAGTGAACCGAGCACGGCATTACCTATTCCAATCCATGTGGAGGCAATACCGAATTTCCATCCGAACTGACCGGCATAGCCAACGAATATTACCGCAGAAAAGTAAGATGTACCGTAAGCAAATGCCGTAAGCCAGGGACCTACGCTTCTGCCTCCGAGCACAAATCCGTTTACATCTGTGGAGTTCTTTCTGCAATAAATTCCAACCGCCAGCATAACTGCAAAGAACACTACCAACAATCCGATTTTCAATACCATAAAAATCTCCCTTTCTTTTTGAGGAGGATTAAATAAAAAATCCGTCCTCGAATTTAAAAATTCAGAGGACGGAATATAATCCGCGGTACCACCTCAGTTTACCGCCGCTTCACAGCGACAGCCTTATCAAGTGTCCAACAACACTCTTGTTCTGTGACGGGAACGCCCGTTGCAGCCTACGCAGGCAAAAAACCTTTCGGTGCACTGCTCACAGGATGTATTCGGATATGCACTCCCCATTGCCTCGCACCAACCGGCAACTCTCTCAAGGCTTGTAACATTCCTACTTGTTCCTGCTCAAACGCATTTAATATTTTGTTTGTGTATATTTTAACGCTTTAACGCAGTAAAGTCAAGTGTTTTTTGAAGATTTTTGTTGAAATTTGAGTCTTTCCCATTAAATAGGAAAGAAAGCAGTTCTTATTGTTGACAAAAAATCAGGCGTATGCTATAATTTTCGGTGGTTAATTACGTTTATTTTTAGCAGCACGGAGGCATCGCATGTTGGATTTTTTTGATAGTTTTTTCAGAGCTTTGGGAAGCCTTTACATAAACGGAAATCTCTTTTATAAATTTGTTCTTTCCGTTATATCGGTATTTGTGGCACATCATGTATTGTATACAATCTTAGGTGTATTTTTTACGCGTAAATTTAAACCGGCAAAGAATTTTCACAAATACGCAATTCTGATTCCTGCACGTAATGAAAGCACCGTTATCGGAAATCTGATTGACAGCATACATTATCAGGATTATCCGCAGGATATGCTGACTGTTTTTGTAATTGCCGATAACTGCACTGACAACACTGCCGAAATTGCAAGGCAAAAGGGTGCAATCTGCTATGAACGGCAAAATAGCAACGAGCGTACCAAGGGCTTTGCACTCAGATATTTATTTGAGCAGATTGAAAAAGATTACGGCATAGAATCCTTTGAGGGGTATTTTATTTTTGATGCCGACAACCTTTTAAACAAGGATTATATTTCAAGAATGAATGATTCCTTTGACAGCGGTCTTAAAATCATCACCTCATACAGAAACACCAAAAACTTTGATGAAAACTGGGTTGCTTCTACATATGCTATTCACTGGCTCCGTTCCATTCGCCTTAACCACAGGGCGAGAAGTGTCCTCCGACTTGCAACCAACATTCAGGGAACGGGCTTTCTTTTTGCGAATGAGCTGGTAAGGGACGGTTGGAGATATACTTCCCTGACAGAGGACAGAGCATTTACAGCCGATGCGGTGGCACACGGCTATCAGATTTCCTACAACGATGCGGCAATGTTCTATGACGAACAGCCCACCAGTCTCAGGGTGGCACTAAGGCAGCGTATAAGGTGGTCAAAGGGACATCTTCTGGCATTTAAGGAAACAGGGTGGGCACTTTTTAAAAACATTTTCGTGGGTAATTGCTACAAAAATAAATCAAAAAAAGAAAAAATAACTGCAGCACGTGTTATAGAGGGAATTCGTTGCCGCTTTGCTTCGTTTGATACCCTGTCACAGCTTATTCCACGTGATTTAATACGACTTTTTCTGTGGCTCGGAGTTGTGGTGATTCTTCAGTCGTGCTACTGCTACGCAAACGGTATTTCAAATGAGCTTTTGGAGGCAAGTACTGCCACAATTCCCATCCCTATCCATTCTGTTTTCAAGGGGCTTAATGTTGCTCCCGGCTATGAGGCTATGCTTTACATGCTCCTTGTTTCATTTGTGGTGAGCATTATAAGCAGAATTTATTTCCATGTTGCAAATATGGCATATGCGGTCTATGTATTTATTGCAGAGCATAAAAAAATCATCAAAATACCTTTGCGTAAGAAAGCACTTTATACTCTGACATGGTTTATATTTGATGCTATCGGCAGATGGACACTGTATGCGGCATTGTTTATGAAGGTGGAATGGAAGCCCATTCCCCATACAAGCAAAATTACAATTCAGGATATTGACCGCGATATCAAGCACAATATCTCCAACAGTATTGTGGAACATAAATAGCCGAAAGAGAATAGTCCTAACCCGCTCCAAACGGTGAAATTTCGGTATCTTTCGGTTAACGGGGTGACAAGCTATGAATAGTTCTTTGAAAAAAATATTCATTCCAAAGCATATGTCTGCCGACATGAAGAAAAATTGGTTTCTCGCCATGCCCTTTATTATAATGGATGTTTTTATCCGTATACTGGCAGGCAGCACAAACTATATAAGACCTACGATGATAATTCCCACATTTGTGTTTTCCTTAGTATGGATTGTTACGATAGTTTCGGTTGCAAGATGCCTCAGACCGATTTGGGGTAGAATCTTCTATGGAATTAGTTTTACGTTGTTTTTCTCTATTTTCTTCACTCACTGCGTTTACTTTCTGTACACGGGCTTTTTCTTTAGTTTCAGATTGACGCAGTCGGCAGAAGAAGGAAGTGCATACATATGGGACACCATAAAAAATACCAACCCTCTGATTTTTATTTTTTGTATTCTTCTAATCGCTTTTACAGTGTTTGTTATTATTAAATTTCCTGAAAGAGAGGGAAAAAACAATTTTAAGAAGCTCGTTAAGTTTTTAGCGGGTTTCGTGCTTATTCTTTTAATTTGCCCACTGCTTTTAGGCAGGGCAAATTCCTCCCTTGAATGGGACACATGGCGTAATCCGCGGAATGTGTACAAAAATTTTAACGACAGCAATAAATGCATGAAAATCTGCGGTCTTTATCAGTATTCCCTACGTGATTTCTATATGACATTTTTAAAGACTGAAACACCCGACAATCCAAAAGAGCTTGCTTTTCTGGAAGAAATCTATAAAGATGAAAAAACGCACGCCAAAAACGATTTTACGGGGATATTCAAAGGAAAGAATGTGATTTTTCTCCAGCTTGAGGGAATTGATAGTTGGATGTTCAATGAAAAGGACATGCCCAATGCCTACTCTCTTTTGGAAAACTCTATCAATTTTACAAATCACTATTCCTACTATAACGGCGGAGGCTCTACATTTAATTCAGAGCTTGCGGTGACAACGGGATTTCTTACCCCTGTGTCATATAGTCAAAACCCTTACACTTTCAGCACAAACCTTTTTAATCATTCACTTCCGAATGTATTAAAGGAGGAGGGCTACTCTTCAAATGCTTTCCACATGAACACAGGAGAATATTATTCAAGAGAGCTTAATTACCTGAACTGGGGGTATGATGCATATCACAGTCTTATGGATGATGAAGGGCGAAGTGATGCAAGAGCACAGCTTGACACAGAGCTTATTTTAAACGAATCATTCTACGAAAAAATGTTTTGCCAAAAACAGCCCTTTATGAACTACATCATAACCTATACTCCTCACACACCATTTACTCTTTCCTCCCCTATGGGAAAAGCCTTAGCCGAAAAGCTCTACGGCAAAGGAAAATCCCCTTCATTATCAGAGGAACAGGTGGCACGTCTTTTTGCAACAGAAACAGATGATATGATCGGACTTTTAATTAAAGCCTTAAAGGATAACGGAATCTATGATAACACGGTTATAGTTGCTTTTTCAGACCATTATCTTTATACGCTTAATGATAAAAGCATACTTGACAAGTACAAGCGTACTGACAACAATCTGATTAATAATACTCCGTTTTTCATATGGAGCAGTGATACTGCAAAAACCAATGTGGATAAAGCAAATTCCCAGCTCGATATTCTTCCTACGGTGCTTAATATGCTGGGCACAGAATATGACGAAAATCATTATATAGGAAATGATATTATGAGCAAAGACTTTTCAGGGTATGCTTTTTTCAGCGACTACTCCTGGTACGACGGGAATGTATATGTTGAAAACGGCGAAGTCAAAGAGGGGGAAAGCTACAAAAAGGATTATATAAGAGAAACAAATGATTTAATCAATAAAAAGATTCAGCAAAACGACCTGACACTAAAATATGATTATTTCAGAAGAATTAAAAAATAAAAAAACACTCAAACAAATCATCCTTGTTTGAGTGTTTTTTGTTTAGGGTTCAAGTCCCTACTTTTTTATATCATAAAAAGAAAGACACCAACCTAAAGGTTGATGTCTTCTTTTTATGGTGCGAGAGACGGGACTTGAACCCGTATGGTCTCCCACACGCACCTTAAACGTGCGCGTCTGCCGATTCCG
>JAZUCF010000011.1:0-50745 GCA_045638945.1 Clostridia bacterium
GCTGTACCGCCACGCATTTCGGGACCGTAAGAGGGAAGCCAGCTTACCTCTTTACCGTCGATAAGACCTTCGTATGCAAGAAATTTTCCTGAAAAGAGAATTCCCTGTCCGCCGAAACCGGCAATCAATATTTCCTTATTCATGGTTTTTATTCTCCTTTCTTATTTCTCTTCTGCGTACTTATCTTTATATACTCCCAACGGATAGTAGGGAAGCATATTTTCTTCAAGCCAACCGATAGCCTTATCAGGAGCAAGACCCCAGTTTGTGGGACAGGTGGAAAGAACCTCTACAAGAGAGAATCCCTTTCCGTCAATCTGATTCTGGAAAGCCTTTTTAATAGCTGCCTTTGCTTTCTTTACATTTGCAACATTATTTACTGCAACTCTTTCAAGGTATGTAGCACCGTCTACCTGAGAAAGCATCTCGCAAACCTTTACAGGGAAACCTGCAATAGATGTATCACGACCATAGGGAGAAGTCTGTGTCTTCTGACCGGGAAGTGTTGTGGGAGCCATCTGACCGCCTGTCATACCATAGATTGCATTGTTAACGAAAATTACTGTGATGTTTTCACCGCGTGCTGCAGAGTGAACAGTTTCAGCAGTACCGATAGCCGCAAGGTCACCGTCACCCTGATAAGTGAATACGATGTTATTTTTGTCACTTCTCTTAACGCCTGTTGCAACAGCCGGAGCACGACCGTGTGCCGCCTGAACCATATCGCAGTTAAAGTAATTATATGTGAATACGCTACATCCTACAGAAGCAACGCCGATTGTTCTGCCTGTAACACCAAGCTCGTCAAGGGCTTCTGCCACAAGACGGTGAATGATACCGTGTGTACAACCGGGGCAATAATGGAGTGTGTTTTCTGTAAGTGCATTGGGTTTATCAAATACTACCATTAGTTTTTACCTCCGTTCGCCTCGTAAATTTTATTAAGAACATCTTCTGTTGTGGTAATCATACCGCCTGTACGGTTGCAAAGGAGAACTTCCTTCTTGCAACGGATAGCAAGCTCGATATCCTCAATCATCTGACCCATAGAAAGCTCTACGCTGATAAACTTGTTAACCTTGTCAGCTGCAGCGTTCATAACCTCCTTGGGGAAAGGCCAAAGTGTGATAGGACGAATCATACCAACCTTGATACCTTCTTTTCTTGCAATGTCGATTGCATTCTTTGATACACGGGATGCAACACCGATTGTTCTGCCTGTTACACCAAGCTCATCGAGAGCTTCCGCTACAAGACGGTGGATAATACCGTGTGTACAACCGGGGCAATAATGGAGTGCGTTTTCTGTAAGTGCGCTTGGTTTTTCAAATACTACCATTAGTTTTTACCTCCGTTCGCCTCGTAAATTTTGCTTAAGACATCTTCTGTTGTGGTAATCATACCGCCTGTACGGTTGCAAAGGAGAACTTCCTTCTTGCAACGGATAGCAAGCTCGATATCCTCAATCATCTGTCCCATAGAAAGCTCTACGCTGATGAATTTGTTAACTTTGTCAGCCGCAGCATTAAGCACCTTCTTGGGGAAAGGCCAAAGTGTGATAGGACGAATCATACCAACTTTGATACCTTCTTTTCTTGCAATGTCGATTGCATTCTTTGATACACGGGATGCAACACCAAATGCCACAATACAGATTTGGGCATCGTCCATAAGGTATTCTTCGTACATTGCTTCCTCTTCCTCAACCTTCTTATAACGTTCATAACGCTCAAAGTTAAGTCTTTCAAGCTCCTCGGGCTGGATGTAGAGAGAGTTTACGATGTTGGGCTTTCTCTCACCCTTTGTACCAGTAAGTGCCCAGGACTTGTCGTATTCGTTGACTACACCCTTTTCAAGACTTACAGGTTCCATCATCTGTCCCATTGTACCGTCGGAAAGAATCATTGCAGGCATTCTGTACTTTTCAGCAAGGTCAAAGCCCTTGAATACCATATCTACCATTTCCTGAACGCTGTTGGGGGCAAGAACGAGCAGGTGGAAGTCACCGTGAGAGCCGCCCTTTGTAGCCTGGAAGTAGTCAGACTGCGAGGGCTGAATGCCTCCAAGTCCGGGGCCGCCACGCTGTACGTTTATGATAAGAGCAGGGAGGTCGCAGCCAGCAAGGTAGCTGATACCCTCACTCTTAAGACTGATTCCGGGGCTTGAGGAAGATGTCATAACTCTCTTACCTGTGGAAGCAACACCAATAACCATATTAATTGCCGCAATTTCGCTTTCAGCCTGAAGGAAAACACCGCCCTCTGTCTTGGGCATCTTTTTTGCCATATATGCCGCAACTTCTGTCTGCGGAGTAATAGGATAACCGAAGTAATGCTTACAGCCTGCCATAATAGCTGCTTCTGCCAAAGCTTCGTTACCTTTCATCAAAACTTTTTCAGCCATTTATTCTCATTCCTTTCCTTACTTCTCTACTGTAATTACACAGTCGGGGCACATTGTTGCACAGAATGCGCAACCGATGCACTTATCCTGCTCGGTAACTTCTGCGGGATGATAGCCGCGCTTGTTAAGGTCATCTGAAAGATGAACAATCTTTTTGGGGCAAGCTGTTACACACAGACCGCAACCCTTACACAAATCCTTGTTAAAGGAAACCTTTGCCATATTTATTCATTCCTTTCTGCCCAGCTTTGTTTTACATAAAGCTCAATGGGCATTAAATTTTCAATTTTATCTAAAAGTTCTTCATATAAATCCTTTTTCACTACGGTCATTTTAACGGGGATTCCTGCTTTTTCTGAAACCTCGTTTGCATATGCCACGGAAGAAAGAACATCCTCCGCCGTGGTTTCATCACCTATATTGGAATCGTTTACTATGGCAGTGAATTTCATATGGCAGGCATTTTCAATTTCTGCCATAATCTCCAGTGTCATATCAGCATTACGGGTAAGAGGACGATACTTATTGATTACAAACAAAAGCTCGTAATCGCCATCCTCCAGAATAGCATCGCTGTATCTTCCCAGTGCCAATGCACCGCGGTCGTCACCGCCAACATCTATTACGGCGTGAATTTCTTTATTCTGTAAAACGCCGTAGGTTTCGGCAGGAAGTGCCGGTACGTCAACATTACTGTTGGCAAATTCGGAGGAAATAAGCTGTACGCCATTTTCCTCAAGAACTTTCATAGAATCCTTGGTACGGAAATACGGATTAACTATATCAAGATCGGCAATTGAAACCTTATCGCAATGACTTTTCAGCCAAAGGGCATAGTTTACAGCCACATTGGTTTTTCCGCTGCCGTAATGACCGCTGAAAACGGTAATACGCTTTATACTTCTACTGTCCATCCCATGTCATCCTCACGTTTACCCCACTGAATACCTGTAAGGGTATCGTAGAGCTTCTGGCTTACTTCACCAATCTCGTTATTATTGATAATCATTACATCATCAACATAACGAAGCTTACCAACGGGAGAAATAACTGCCGCTGTACCTGTACCGAAGCATTCTTCAAGCTTTCCTGCCTTCTGTGCCTCAATAAGTTCTTCTGCACTGATTCTGCGTTCCTCAACCTCGTAACCCATCTTTTTGCAAAGTGCGATTACGCTGTTTCTTGTAACACCGGGAAGGATACTTCCGTTGAGCATGGGGGTAACAATCTTTCCGTCAATTTTGAAGAAGATGTTCATTGCACCAACTTCTTCTATATATTTTCTTTCAACACCGTCAAGCCACAAAACCTGAGAATAACCGTCGTCGTGTGCCTTTACCTGTGCGATAAGGCTTGCAGCGTAGTTACCGCCTGTCTTTGCAAAGCCCATACCGCCCTTAACGGCTCTTACATACTCGTCTTCAATCCAGATACCAACGGGTGCAAGACCGCTTTCGTAGTACGCACCGCTGGGAGCAAGGATGATGATAAACTTATATGTCTTTGAAGGAGCAACTCCCAAAAATTCGTCTGTCGCAATAATGAAGGGACGGATATATAAAGATGTACCGTCTTCTGTGGGAATCCAGTCCTCGTCAACCTTTACTACTGCCTTTACAGCCTCAACGAAATCCTCTACAGGAAGCTGAGGAATGCAAAGACGGTCATTGGTATCATTAGTTCTCTTTGCGTTCATGTCGGGGCGGAAAAGTCTTACCTTGCCGTCAACGCCCTTGTATGCCTTAAGTCCCTCGAACATTTCCTGACCGTAGTGGAACACCATTGCGGCAGGTGACATTACAAGATTCTGGAAAGGAACTATTCTGGCATCATGCCAGCCCTTTCCTTCTGTGTAGTCCATTACAAACATATGGTCTGTAAAAATTTTACCAAAGCCAAGCTTTTGTCCCTTTGCAGGTTTCTCCTTGGGAGTGGTGGTTTTTTCAATCTTGATATTAAGCATATCAAAACTTCCTTTCTGAATTATATATAAATTTTAATCTTAGCGTGGCAGTAGTTATCCGAACCCGCCTGAAACGGCAAAATTTAGGCATCTTTCAGCTTGTCGGTCTTGAAAGGCGACAGCCTGTCTGCGACCTCCGCCCCAAAATCTGCACAAAATTTTGTTCGTTTCAGGTTTGCAGAATTTTTTACAAACTATTTTTTGTCGATACAAGGCAAAAACGCAGTCCATACTGTCGTATGGATAAGGCTTTTAACGCAGTAGCGGCGAAAAAGAGGAAGTAAAAAACGAGGTTCGGATAGCTACCGGCACGCTTAACTCTTTTTAAGTCCAAGTATTTCCACGCTCTCATCACGCATTTTATACTTGAGGATTTTGCCTGCGGCATTCATGGGGAATTCCTTTACAAAAACGAAATATCGGGGTACTTTATGACGTGCTATTGATGCATTGCCATATTCACGCATTTCATTTTCGTCTGCCTCCTCACCCTTGTGCAGGATAATCCACGCACAGCATTCCTCGCCGTATCTTTCGTCGGGAACGCCTACCACCTGAACGTCACGCACCTTGGGATTGGTAAGATAAAATTCCTCAATTTCACGGGGATAAAGGTTTTCTCCGCCTCGGATAATCATATCCTTGAGTCTGCCTGTTACCTTAAAGTAGCCATCGGGAGTTCTGCAGCAAATATCTCCCGAATGAAGCCATCCGTCTTTATCAATGGTCTGAGCAGTGGCTTCGGGCATTTTGTAATAGCCCTTCATTATATTAAATCCGCGGGCTACAAATTCGCCGCTTTCTCCGTCGGGAAGCTCCTCTCCCGTTTCGGGGTCAATAACCTTACACTCAACGCCGGGGAAAGGACTTCCTACCGTTTCAACACGGTGGTCAATATCCTCATTAACTTCACCCATTGTACAACCGGGGGAAGCCTCTGTCTGTCCGTAAACTGAAATGATTTCTTTCATATTCATTTCATCTGCGGCACGGCGCATAAGGTCTGCCGGGCAGTTAGCACCCGCCATAATTCCAGTACGGATATAGGAAAAATCAGTCTTTGCAAAATCGGGATGATTGAACATTGCAATAAACATCGTCGGAACGCCGTTAAAGCAGGTAATATGTTCATCATTCACACAAGCCAGTGACGACTTGGGAGAAAAATAAGGCATGGGATAAAGTGTTCCGCCGTGAGTCATGGTAGATGTCATCGAAAGCACCATACCAAAGCAATGGAACATAGGCACCTGTATCATCATACGGTCCGCCGTTGAAAGGTCCATTCTGTCACCGATGGTTTTCCCGTTATTCACGATATTTCTGTGAGTAAGCATTACGCCCTTGGGGAAGCCTGTAGTTCCCGATGTGTATTGCATATTGCACACATCGTCGGGCTTTACAAGGGAGGCACGACGTCTTACTTCCTCATGGGGAATAAGGCGGCTTCGTTGGAGCATCTGCTCCCATGTAAGGCATCCGTCCATGGAAAAGCCTACGGTTACGACATTACGGAGGAAAGGAAGATTTTTGGAATAAAGAGCATCTCCCGGAGTCATCGTTTTAAGTTCGGGGCAAAGCTCCTCAATGATTTCCTTATAATTAATATCCTTACAATCCTCAATCATAACAAGTGTATGTGTATCTGACTGTCTGAGGAGATATTCAATCTCGTGGATTTTATAAGCAGTGTTTACCGTTACCAGTACGGCACCAATTTTTGTGGTTGCCCAGAAAGTAATGAACCACTCCGGAACGTTGGTCGCCCACACGGCAACGTGGTCTCCTGCCTTTACTCCCATAGAAATAAGTGCCGCCGCACATTCGTCAACATCACGACGGAACTGTGCGTAAGTTCTTGTATAATCAAGAGTGGTGTACTTAAATGCGTACTGATCGGGGTACTTCTCCGCCATTGTATCAAGCACATCAGAGAAAGTAGCATCAATTACATCATACTTTTTCCATACAAATGTACCAGTTTTGCTACGGTTGTAGTATGCCTTGTCAAATTCTTTCTTTTCTCTGGAAAGGCTTCCAATATAATTGGCAAAGTGAGTCAGCACGATATCAGCATCATTCACTTCCTCATTCCATGCTACACAGATATACCCCTCATAATTAAGAGAAGAAAGGGCATTTACAAAGCTTGTGACAGGAAGTTCTCCCTCACCGATGAGAACTGTTTTTCCGTCCTTCATGTCCCCCATTCTTGCATATTTTATATATGCACCAAGGCTCTTAATAGTTGTTTCTGCACTCTCCCCTGCTTTAAAGTAGGTTTCACGCATATTCCACGATGCACCGATAACCGCCGAGGAAAAGAAATTTATTATATCAATTACGTTTTCCGTTTCGGAAAGGTAGCCTGCGGTTTCAAAAAGAATCTGAATATCGGCTTCCTCGGCACGCTTTATAGCCCGTGAAAGCTTTTCAGAAAGCACTTCGTTTGAGGTCTTTGCCTCATTACGCAAAATGACTCTTTCTATTCCTGCATTACGTGCCATATCCACGTATTTTACGATTTCGTCACCGTTTGCTTCCTCAGTTTCAATACTGTAAGGGTATACAAGAGCAGATACTGCTAAGTTTCTGTTCACAAGCTTACGCTTCGAATCGGGGGTACGGTCAGGTCTTAAAATACTGTCGTGATGATGCTTTCTCTCTTTAAGTGCATCATATATTTCAAAGCCTGCATAACCATAGTCATACGCAAACTTACATGTATCAAGGAAGGAAGCACGGGTTACATGCTTGGTTGAAAATGTGATTTTCATTTTATTCCTCCTCGAATACTATCTTGTTCAGTGCGTTAATATAAGCTCTGATACTTGCCGCTACAATATCTGTTGAAATGCCGTTACCGCTGTAAAGCTTGCCTTTGTTGCGAAGTCTTACAATTGCATTACCCAAGGCTTCTTTACCGTCGGTTACAGCATGAATCTGAAAATCATCAAGCTCGTAATGGAAGCCTATGCTCTGCTCAATGGCTCTAAATACCGAGTCAATAGGTCCGTCTCCGGTGCTGACACCGTTTAAAATTTCATCGCCGCAGCGAAGCGTCACCTGTGACATAGAGCCTGTGAGATTGGAGCAGTTTGTAGTATAGCTCTCGATATGATATGTTGATGGAGCCTGCATTGCAAAGCTTGCAATAAGAGCCTCCAGCTCCTTTGCTCCGACACTGCCCTTCTTTTCGCAAACCTGCGAAAGTGCTTTATAAACCTTTCCTGTGTCCTCATCAGAAAGGTCGTAGCCCAATACATTTGCGGCATATGCCACTTCTGAAAGGGTGCTGTCTGAATCGAGAACTATCTTCTTCTTCTCGCTTACATCTGCCGTTTCATAGGATTCGTGATTTATTCTGGAAAGCATTTCATCAATGCTTGCATATATCTTTGTATTGTCAAGTCCGCTTTCAATACCAATTTCGGCTCCTCTTGCCTTGATTACGCCTGCAAGAGTTCCCATGGAAAGGGAGTTTTCACCTGCCATGGTACATTTAAGACCGTCTGCACCTGCCTTTGCCGCTGAAACCGCACACGCCGCTGCCATGTCAATTCCATCGGAAAGCTGTACATAAACGGGAATTGTCACCGCTTCTTTTACCTTTTTAACTATAGCGGCAATCTCTTCGGGAAGACAGGTTCCCGCATCGTCACAAATTGTAACAAGCTTTGCTCCGCTTGCCTCTGCCTCTTTCACCGCCTGAATAAGAAAATCCTCATCGGCACGAGTTGCATCGAGTGCGGAAAATTCCACATCACTGCAAAGTTCACTCGCTTTCTTTGTGAGGGAAGCAATTTGGGAAAGCATTTTATCTGCTTTCACATGGTAAATATACTCCATCTGAACAGTGGAGGTAGGAAGCTCCACCTGAAGTCGGGGAGAAGCCGCTTCCTTGACACATTCCCACGCATTTTCTACATCTTCTTCGCAAAATCCCACAGGAATTGCTACAGTACTGTTTTTCACGTTGCGGGAAATAGTCTTATATATAATGGTATCTTCGCGGACACTCTTTACAGGAGATAGCTCTACCGCATCAACTCCAAGAGTATCGGCACAGGAGGCAATGGCAGTCTTTTCCCTGAACAATAGAGAAACAGCCCTGTCCTGTGACAGCTTTTTAAGTGTAATGTCGGTAATACTGATTTTTCTCATATCTAACTCTCCTTGTAAATATTCTCTGGAAAACAAAATAACCTGCGGCACTACTTGCCGCAGGTTATTGGTATTCATAATACGAACACAACCCATTTTACTTAAACACACGACAAACAGCGCTATTCTTATCCGGCTTTGTAATTGCTAGAATAATAATAGCGATGAGAAGAAGTATGTTTGCTGTAAAGAAAGATTGCATATTCATACTTAAAACCTCACGTTCCTTACGCTACAGTATAACCATTAGCAAAGCCTTTGTCAATATTTTTTTGTATCAATGATAATTTTCGTTACATTTTTTGTTTTTTGGGGGCAAAAACAATTAAAACATATCAGAAATTGCTTTCATTTCTTCCTTTGCCTCGGTAAGTGCCATAAGAAGCTGATTGCTTTTCTTTTCCTGCTCCAAAACGGTGTTTATGGTAGCCAGTGCATTATATGTACATGCCTCGAAAAGCTCCTGTTCCTCCTCGGACACGCTTTGTTTTTCCCCAAGGGAAGCCTTGAATTTTTCCAAAAGCTTAAAGGCTCCATCCTCATTATAGTTATACTCTATGATTATTTTTTCAAGCCGGGCAATATACTCGCCCAAAAGGTCTCTGGCATTTTTCATTTTAAAGCTTTCCTTCTAACTTCTTAATACTGCGGATATCATCACCTAAAAATTCGAGCATTGAAAACCCGCCTGTGATTCTTGAAGCAATTCTTTCGTTATAAGTATTTTTAAGCATATTCCTGTTAAGGTTTGTGGAAATAATCATCTTACGCCCTGCAATAAGGCGGCTGTTAATAATTCTGAAAAGCTCAGCACAGGTAAACTGCGTCACAAACTCGCTCCCCAGATCGTCAAGGATAAGAAGGTCACACTCGCCAAGCTTCTTTACGATATACTGAGCATCGGCAGAAACCTCCCTGCCGAAATGCATATCCTCTAAAATCGGGAAAAGTGCGTTACAGCTTACATACAAAACATCTTTTTCCTTTTTAATAAGCTCGTTTGCAACAGCGGATGAAAGAAAGGTTTTTCCCAGTCCGCACGCTCCGCAGAAAAGCAAATTTTCGTCCGATGAGTCAAAGTTATCGGCAAAGCTTCTGCACTCATCAAGAATCGCCTGCATATTCTCCCTGGGAGAACAGCCATATTCGGGAACAAAATCCGCACTGTAGTATGAAAGCTTGAAATTATCAAAGGTCTGCCCGGAAAGAAGCGTGGAAAGATTTGCTTCCTTGAGGGCAATCTCGGTAATTTCCTTTTGAAGGCAGGAGCAGATTTTTCCGCCGTCAAAACCGCTGTCATCACATTTTGAGCAATAATGCCCAATACTCAGATAATCCTTATCAAAGCCTGCCTCGACAAGAAGCCTCTCCCTTTCTTTTACAAACTCCTTATTTTCTGCGGTAATGGAACTTACTGCCTTTTTCTCGTCATACTCACCGTTTGCAATAAGATTGAGCATTCGTATTCCGTAGCGGTCGAGTTCTTCTTCAATTTCTTTTATTCTCGGAGCTTTAAGAAAAACCTCACTGCGGCGACGTAAAATTTCATTTTTACGCTTTTCTTTTCTTTCTGCAATGATTTTCGCTGCTTTTTCATAAATTGATTCAGCCAAAAAAGGTCACCCCTTTATTTTTTCTGCTTCTCTAATCTGAGTTTCCTCTCAATTGCCGCCATATCATCAAGCTGATACCCTGTGGAGCGGCTCTTTTCCTTTTGAGGAGACGCCTTCTCTTTCTCGGCAATCTGGGAAACTGTTTTGATTCCTTTTTCAAACCATGATTTAAGGATTGTATTCATGTACGGCATTGAAACCTTGCCTGTGTTTTTAACCGTTTTCTCATATGCGTTTCTTATCATAGGCTCACTCATAGAAAATTCACTTACCCAGCGGGCTATATAATTAATCTCCGTTTGAGAAAATTCTCTTTCCAAGCCAAACATTTTCCTGCATTTTTTCTGCATACGAACTTCTTTTATTACACGGTTTAAAATCTTGGTAGCCTTCTCTATAGTGTTGACACCTTGGTCTTTCCAGCCCTCTGCTACCTTTTCTATGTAAGAAAAATTAGTTTTGTCGATAGTAACACAATATTCCAGAAGCACCAGTACTATTTCCTGAGTCATAGAATATTCCTGCATAAATGTATACAAAGAATTTACTTCGCGGCGGGAAAGTGTCTTTTTAAGGAGCTGTTCCGCCAATGAAACTGTTTCTTTCATTTTGGGGTTGATTCCCATAGCCTTTGAAATTTCTTTCATTGAATCCTTATCGGAATTTTCCTTTACGCTTTGGGGCTTTGCCGCAGTTTTTTCTATATTCTCTTTCTCGGCACTTTCCTTTGGGGGAGCTTCGTTCATTGCATCAAACACCAAAACACCCCTGCCCTCACTATGTACAAGACCTACCTTTTTCCAGTAACGCCATGCCTTACTGACATCGGTTTCCAATATGTCAAGAGCTTCCGCAATCTGTGCGTTTGACACATCCTCCTCACCCTCGTAACACTTGGCAAGACCGTACAAGTAAACCTTTACATAAGTAGCATTTGCACTAATCATATATTTATTTATAAATTCCATGGGGAGCGGCACTGATTTATTCGCATGAAAAAAACTTGCCATAAAATTTCCCTCCGTTATAAAAATCTTCGCAGATAGAGTCATTATAACATACTTTTTCCCAAATGTACAGACTTTTTGCGGTTTTTTGAGCAAAAAAGCTTTGAAAAAAGCTTGTTTTGGGTGCAAAACATTTCAAAAATGCAACTTGCCCATAGAATATGGGGACGGTTCTTCTTTTGTAAAAGAAAAAATTTTTACATTGGAAATGTCCCCTCTTCTTTTGTAACCAAAAGAAGCAAAAGTTTTGGGGTTCCGATTCCCCAAACCCCAAAACGGCCTAGCAGGGCTAAAAAAACTAATATGCCTTTCATGGCATCAAAGTAAGTTTTGTTTTTGCGTATTTTAAGCCTTTGTACCGCCGGCTTCAAAGGGAAACTTATTCCCTGTTCCGCCTGAAATCGCTCGCCCGCAGCGGTAAATGATGCGAGCGATTTCTCGGTAGTCGACATAAAATCCGCAAAAACGCAGCTTTGGTGCTTGTTGTTAGTTTGCTCTTAAAAAAACTATCTTTTTATTCGCCAAAGTAGTTTTAGAAGCTTCAAGGCTGACTGGCAAAATTCTGTCCACATCAGTTTCCTTTGCAGGTGGACAGAATTTAGAAACAGCTGAGGCTGAGTGCCGAATCTGTTTCGGTGACACAAAAGCCGCAGAAGCTTCAAAACGGAATTATATAACGCAGTAATCTAAACAAGTTTACGGTTAAACAATGCCGCCCCTGCGAGGCCGTTTTAAAGGGGCTCGGGGGAAATTCGGAATCCCCCGACGCTTTTCGCCATTTTGGCGCTCAAAATGGCAAGCTTTCGTGCTTCCACGAAATTTGGCTAACCTTCCCAAGGTTAAATTTTGTTTCTTTATAAAGAAAACATGTTTGCAATTTCTTGCATCATAACCATTGAAAAGATTTTTTCAATATGTTAAAATAGATGTATCACCCACAGAAAGGTAATATAAATATGAATCTTAAAACCGAGCTTTCACGCATTAAAGCTTCAAACTTCATACTTCTTACAATAGCCGGTCTTATTAACGCTTTCGGAGTAACGGTTTTTCTCTCACCCGTAAAGCTTTACGACAGCGGAATTTCCGGCACATCCATGCTTCTTTCGCAGGTTACGCCTGAATATATGACGCTTTCTTTGTTCCTGCTGCTATTAAATATCCCCCTGTTTTTATACGGACTACGCAAGCAGGGTGCTTCTTTTACGATATATTCCCTGTATGCCGTTACGGTATATTCCCTGGGGGCATGGCTGATAACCGATGTTCTTCCCATTGATGTCAGCATGGCATCCCCGCTTGCAGGTGATGATTTGCTTTTATGTGCCATTTTCGGCGGACTGATTTCAGGTATAGGAAGCGGTCTTACCATTCGTTACGGCGGTGCGATTGACGGAATTGAGGTAATGGCGGTAATATTTGCAAAGAAACTTAATTTGACCGTAGGCTCTTTTGTGATGATGTATAATGTACTTCTCTATATCATTTGCGGAGCTACGATAAACAGTTGGATTCTTCCCCTCTACTCCATTGTGACCTACGGTGCGGCACTTAAAACGGTGGACTTTATTGTAGAAGGTCTTGACCGTTCAAAGGCTGTTATGATAATAACCGAAAAGCCTTCGGAAATCAGCAGTGCACTTATAGAAGAATTTGAATGCGGAACAACCAACATGCCTGCAAAGGGTGGTTTTTCAGGTAAGGATAAATCAGTGGTGTACTTTGTTGTAAACCGTTTCCAGATTGCAAAAATGAAAACAATTGTACACACAATTGACCCCGCGGCATTCATGACAATTACCGAGGTCGCGGACGTTTTCACAAGCCCTGCTTCCAATTAGGTTTATTCACTTGCTTTTTTTGTGGTTTTATGCTACAATATTTGTAATGACTTTTTTGGAGGGAAATCCATGCAGATAAAAGAATCAGCGGAAAATTACCTTGAAACTATATACATGTTAGGAAATAAAAAAGATTTTGTACGCAGTATAGACGTGGCAAATGATCTGGGCTACTCGAAAGCAAGCGTTTCTGTGGCAATGAAATCCTTCCGTGAGGAAGGCTATATTGTAATCGACGGCGACGGCGGAATAACGCTCACGGAAAAAGGGCTTAAGATTGCTGAAAAAATGTGCGAAAGGCATAATGTCATTGCCAAGGCACTGATGTATTTAGGAGTAAGTGAGGAAACCGCCTACGCCGACAGTTGTAAAATTGAGCATGATATCAGTCAGGAAAGCTTCGACAAAATAAAGGAATTTTTAAATAGAATTAACCAAGATTAATGTTATATAACGGTATTATTAAAATTGTGTTACCGCTATTGCAAATACACATTATATAGTGTATTATACAATTAGATAATAAAAAGGGGTGACCGACATGGCAATAAATCAGACCACACATATTAACATCGGAAAATCTCACGATGCAGAGATTGAAAATATCATTTGCAGCGTTCACGAGGCATTGGTTGAGAAAGGATATAATCCCATCAGCCAGCTTGTGGGCTATATTATGTCGGGCGACCCTACTTATATCACAGGGCACAAGGGTGCAAGAAGCCTTATAACAAAGGTTGAGCGTGATGAAATATTAGAGGTTGTATTCCGCAAATATTTAGCTGAGTAAAACGAGTAAAACAGGTGTAAAAAAGCTAAACTTTTTTACACCTGTTTTTTTGAAAGGGATAGAAAAAAATGCTTCAGAACGGACAAACTGAACCCCGAAGGGGCTTGCCCGAAGGCGTACATAGGTACGTCGAGAGGTGAAGTTTGTTCGTAGCAAAAAGGCTTAAAAAAGAAGAAAAATCGTATAGAATACGATTTTTCACAATAGTATAAGATTATTTATTTTCTTTCCTTCTATACTTGTATTTTCGTTGCCTTTTTGCGCTCTGAACTTTTTTTACATCCCTTTTTTATGAGGTCATTTTCTCCTGCTTTACCTTTTTGTCGATAACATGGCGTGATGCCAGTTCCTTTAAAACCTCGTCAACATCAATTCCCATTTCAACCATCATTACCATTACGTGATAATAAAGGTCAGCTATTTCGTAGATTGTTTCTTTCTTGTCATTATCCTTGGAGGCAATGATAACCTCGGTACATTCCTCACCCACTTTTTTAAGGATTTTATCAATTCCCTTTTCAAAGAGATAGGTGGTGTAGCTTCCTTCTTTTTTCTCTGTTTTTCTGCCCTTAATCATTTCAAAAAGGGCTTCGGGAGAGAATACTCCCTCCTCATCACTTTCAAAAACAACTTCGTTAAAACAGCTCTCGCTTCCTGTATGGCAAGCGGGTCCGTCTTTCTTCACATATACCAGAAGTGCATCGTTGTCACAATCGGCAACGATTTTTATTATGTGCTGATAGTTTCCGCTTGTTTCGCCTTTAAGCCAAAGCTCCTGCCGGCTTCTGCTCCAGAAACAGGTCAGTTTTTTCTCAAGGGAAATTTTAAGGCTTTCCTCGTTCATATAAGCAAGGGTAAGCACCTTATTTGTTGCCCCGTCAATCACTATAGCAGGGATAAGTCCCTTTTCATCAAATTTAAGCTTACTTATATCTATCATTTCAAACTCTCCTTACAGGAATATTATTTTTGTAAAGTTCTTCTTTTAAATCCTTTATCGCTACCTCACCAAAGTGGAAGATTGAAGCCGCAAGACCTGCCGACATCTTGGGAATTTTATTAAATAGGGTTATGAAGTCCTCGATTTTTCCCGCACCGCCCGATGCTATAACGGGAACGTTGACAACGCTTTGCACAGCCTTTAGCATTTCAATATCAAAGCCACGTTTAACGCCGTCGGTATCAATGGAATTTACCACAATTTCACCTGCACCACGCTCTACTCCCTGCTTTATCCATTCGATAGCTTCTATTCCAGTGTCCTCTCTGCCGCCCTTGGCAAAAACATGGAACTGCCCGCCCACACGCTTTATATCAACAGACAGGACAACACACTGATTTCCGTAAATCTGTGCCGCTTCGTTTATAAGATTGGGGTTTTTGATTGCACCTGAATTCACGCTGACCTTATCTGCACCGCATTTAAGCACTCTGTCAAAATCCTCTACCGTATTTATTCCCCCTCCAACAGTCATCGGAATAAAAATGGTGGAGGCTACTTCTCTAAGCACATCGGTAAAAAGCTTTCTCCCCTCAAAAGAGGCGGTGATATCATAAAATACAAGCTCGTCTGCACCCTGCTCCCAATACATTTTTGCAAGCTCCACAGGGGAAGAAACATCGGAAAGTCCCTCAAAATTCACACCCTTAACCACTCTGCCGTTCTTTACATCAAGGCAGGGGATAATTCTCTTTGTTATCATTTCGCCACCTCGATTGCTTCGCTAAGGTCTATGTCACCTGTATAAATTGCCTTTCCCACAATTGCTCCGTAAAGATTCATACTGCGAAGTGCTTTTATATCATCGATTGTTGAAACTCCGCCCGATGCCACAATATCCATAGTGAATTTTTCGGAAAGCTCACGGTAAAGCTCGCGGTTTGTCCCCCGCATTGCCCCGTCACGGGAAATGTCGGTGCATATAACGGTTTTCACGCCTAAACCCTGCATTTTGGAGAGGAAATCCATTCCCGAAACATCGCTTGTTTCAAGCCAGCCCTTGATAGCTACCTGTCCGTCCTTAAGGTCTGCACCTACGGCAATTTTATCGCCGTATTTACTGCATACTTTTTCAAGAAATTCGGGATCGTTTAATGCAGCCGTTCCCAATATCACACGCATTACGCCTGCATCAATATATTTTTTCACGGTTTCCTCGTCACGGATTCCTCCGCCGATTTCCACCCTGAGTCCGCTTTCCTTTGCAACTGCCGCCACCACCTCAAAATTTGGAGTAGTGCCGTCCTTTGCCCCCTCAAGGTCAACCATATGGATATACTCAGCACCCTGTGCCTTGAACCCCTTTGCAACCTCCACGGGGTTTTCACTGTAAACTGTCATTTGGTTATAATCGCCCTTGTATAAACGGACAGCTTTTTTATCATATAAATCTATTGCGGGAAAAATTAACATTTTTCAGGTCCTTTCCAATTTACATTTCAGAAAATGCTTTAAGTATATTAAGTCCTGCCTTGCCGCTTTTTTCGGGGTGGAACTGGCAACCGTAAACATTGCCCTCCTCTGCCGAAGCGGTAAGCTCACAGCCATATTCTGCCGTAGCCGTTACACTTTCAGTGCAGTTTGCCGCATAGTACGAATGTACAAAATATACGCAGTCACCATCATTAAGATATTTAAAAAGAGGCGTTTCCTTTTTGAATATAAGGGGATTCCAGCCTATATGCGGAATACTTAGCCCCTCGCCTATTACTTCGGCAATAGGTCGGATTTCACCCTTTATAAGTCCCAGTCCATCGTATTCTCCGTACTCAAAGCTCTTGTCAAAAAGAAGTTGCATTCCAAGGCATATTCCCAAAATGGGCTTTCCCTTTTTTGCTTCCTCAATTATAACCTTATCAAGTCCGCTTTCACAAAGCTTTCTTCGAGCATCCCGAAAAGCTCCCACACCCGGAAGAATTATTTTATCCGCTGTGCGTAAAACATTTTCATCGCTTGTTACAATGCTCTCTACACCTATCACATCTAAAGAGCTTTTAATGGAAAACAAATTCCCTACTCCGTAATCGGTTATCGCTATCATAATACACCTTTTGTGGACGGTATAGCGTCCTTTGCCTCCGCATCAATTTTCACTGCACCTCGTATTACACGCGCAACTGCCTTAAACGCACCCTCGATAATGTGGTGAGAATTTCTGCCTGCAAGTTCTCTTATGTGCAGGGTGATACCTGCATTTTTTGCAAAAGCATCAAAAAATTCATATACAAGTTCTGTATCAAAATCTCCTACCTTGTATGTAGGAATGGGAAGGTCACAACAAAGCATACCTCTGCCCGAAATATCAACTGCTGCCAAAATGAGTGCCTCGTCCATGGGAAGCGTAATATCGGCGTATCTTGTGATTCCCCGACAATCCCCGAGAGCCTCCTTTAGTGCCTGACCGAGTGCAATTCCTATATCCTCGGTAGTGTGGTGATAATCTACATATGTATCACCCTGGCAAAGCACGGAAAGTGTAAGGTTACCATGCTTTGCAAAAAGCGTCAGCATGTGGTCAAGAAAGCCGCATCCTGTCTGAATTACGCCCGTTTCGCACACGTCAAGATTAAGATTGAGTTTAATCTGGGTTTCTTCCGTTTTTCTGTTTATTGTAGAATTTCTCATATTATCAGTCCTTTAAAATATTTTTTACAGTATTTACAAAGGTTGTCATTTCATCGGGAGTGCCTATGGTAATTCGGTTATACTCACAAATCCGCTCACCCGTAAAATGGCGAACAAGGATTCCGTTTTCTCGAAGCTTTTTATAAAGCTCCTCGCCGCTGATGCACTCACTCTTTGCAAAAAGGAAATTAGTCTTGGACGGGAGAATTGTAAATCCCATTTCGGAAAGTGCTGCTGCCGTCTTTTCACGCGTGTTTATAATCTCCTGTCTGTTACGTTCAAAATATTCCGTGTCCTTGATTGCACCTGAGCCAGCCGCCATTGTCATGCGGTTTATGTTGTATGGATTTATACTGTAGCGGATAGTATTTAAGTCACGGCAAAGCTCCTTTGACGCCATACAGAACCCGAGCCTTGCCCCTGCCATGGAGCGTGATTTTGAAAACGTCTGAACTACGATTAAGTTATCGTACTTCTTTGTAAGAGGGATTGCCGTTTCCCCGCCGAAATCAATATACGCTTCATCAACGATTACAATGTTTTCAGGATTTGAGCTTACCACCCTTTCAATTTCCGAAAGGGGGGCGAAAATGCCTGTGGGAGCATTGGGGTTAGCAATTACAATGTTTTTATTGATACCTATGTATCGGTCAAAATCAATCTTAAAATCATCCTCAAGGGGAATTTCCTCATAAGGGATATTATTAACCTCAGCAAATACACTGTAAAACCCGTAGGTAATATCGGGAAATACAAAGGGATGCTCTTTATCTCCGTATGCAATAAAGGCAAAGTTCAGTATTTCATCCGAGCCGTTGGAAAGTACCACGTTTTCCTTTTCCACACCGTAATATGCTGCAATATCTTCCCGTAATGCACTGCATTCGGGGTCGGGATAAAGCCTTAAAAGCTCCGCCTGACGAGTGGCTTCCTCTATTGCCGCCTTTGATGGCGGATAGGGCGATTCATTTGTATTAAGCTTGATATATTTCATATCCTTAGGCTGTTCGCCGGGGGTATATGGAATAAGGTTTTTATGTTTCAGACTAAAAAATTTACTCATTGGTATTTTCCTTTTCTTTAAATCTGCTCACCGCACTCTTTGCATGTGCTTCAAGCCCCTCAGCCATAGCAAATTTATATATATCGTCACTGACTTTTCTAAGGGCATTTTCGGTGAAGTAAGTATACTGAGTCTTTTTAATAAAGTCATCCACGGAAAGCGGACTTGAAAAACGTGCCGTTCCGCTTGTGGGAAGCGTATGGTTTGGACCTGCAAAATAATCCCCCAACGCTTCGGGGCAGTATCTGCCCATAAATATGCTTCCTGCGTGCTTCACGCGGTCAAGATAATCAAAGGGATTATCCATACAAAGCTCCAGATGCTCGGGAGCAATTTCATTTGCCGCCTCTACCGCTGTTTCAATATCCTTTACTATAATAATTTTACCGTTGTTATCAATAGAGGTGCGTGCAATTTCCTCTCTCTGAAGCAGGGGGATCTGTCTTTCAAGCTCCTCACTGACTTTTTCTGCAAGCTCGCGGCTTTCCGTAACTAAAACGGCGCTTGCCATTTTGTCATGCTCTGCCTGAGAAAGAAGGTCTGCCGCAACGAATGCAGGGTTGCTTTTTCCATCAGCAATAACAAGTATTTCGCTGGGACCTGCAATCATATCAATGGAAACTTTGCCGAAAACCTGTTTTTTAGCTTCCGCCACAAAAGCGTTTCCGGGGCCTACAATCTTATCAACCTTGGGGATTGTCTCTGTTCCGTAAGCAAGTGCGGCAATAGCCTGTGCACCACCTGTTTTAAACACCTTTGTAACTCCGCCGATTCTTGCCGCCGCTAAAATCACGGGGTTTACCTTACCCGCCTTTGCAGGGGTGGTAATCACGATTTCACTGCAGCCTGCAAGCTTTGCAGGGATACAGTTCATAAGAACGCTGGAGGGATATGCCGCCGTACCGCCCGGAACATAAAGACCTGCCTTTTCAATAGGGATAATCTTCTGCCCTGTTACAACGCCCTCAGCTTCATTTATAATAAAGCTCTGCCTTACCTGTCTTTTATGGAAGTTCTCAATATTTTTCGCCGCTTTTTTGAGAATTTCAATAAGCTCGGGAGAAACGCTCCTCATAGCCTCATCATACTCATCTTCACTTACAAGAAGGCTTTCGGGAGCACCTCCGTCAAACTTGTCGGCATATTCCAAAAGCGCCCTATCCCCGTTTTTCTTGACATTCTCTATTATTTCCGTAACCGTCTTTTCAATGGAGGAGGTGTCCTCAATATCACGGGCAAAGATTTCATCTATGCTGATTTCTTCATAATTGTATATCTTAATCATTTTTGTTCTCCTTTTCGGAAACATATTCCTCAATGGCATTTGCAATTTTTGAAATAACATCGTTTTGGAATTTATAGCTGACCTTGTTGGAAATAAGGCGGGCACTTATGGGAACTACGGTTTCATATGGACGGAGATTGTTTTCCTTAAGCGTTGTTCCTGTTTCCACAATATCCACAATCACATCGGAAAGCCCCAATATGGGGGCAATCTCAATAGAGCCGTTAAGCTTTATAATATCAATTTCACGGCTTAACGAGCTGTAATACTTCTTCGTGATGTTGGGGAATTTTGTTGCCACACGGAGGGTTTTTTCGGGATTGTCCACAAAATCGTTCTTTGCGGCTACCGCCATACGGCAAACTCCCATTTTAAGGTCACAAAGCTCATAGACATCGGGGTTGTATTCCAAAAGTATATCCTTTCCTGCCACGCCGATATCCGCCGCACCTCTTTCAACATAGATTGCCACGTCAGAGGGCTTCACCCAGAAATATCTTACGCCTGTTTCTTCATTTTCAAATATAAGCTTGCGGTTGTTTTCGCGAATTGAAGGGCAGCCGTAGCCTGCTTTTTCAAAAATGTCGTAAACCTTTTCTCCCAGTCTTCCTTTCGGGAGAGCTATGTTAAGCATATTATCCATTTACGATTTCGCCGCCTTTCAACACCTTGCAAAGCCTTCTATAACGGATTACGCCACTGTCTGCCTTTTGAACATTTACGCTTTCTCCGTTATTTTTAAGGCTGTCTGCCGCTTTTTTTATAATGTCATAGGATACGCCGTCCTCATAGGTCAGAAGCACATCACAGTCGTACTCCTTATTGGTGGTGTCAATTCTTTCCAGCATATCGGAATACACTGCAAAGCCGATTGCACCGCCAATCTTTCCCATACCTTTAAGAAGATTGTCATATCTTCCGCCTGAAAGCACGCTCTTGGGAAGCTTATCAACATAACCTCTGAAAACGATTCCGTTATAATACTTTGTATCGCCTATAATAGAAAAATCAATGAAGATATTATCTGCCATATTGCAAAGGGAGAGATTTTCAACAAGCCTTTTAAGCTCCGCCGCAGAATCAATCATTTCACGGTTGATGCAAAGCTTCTCAAGCTTTGATATAACCTCGGTTGCCTTTCCCGAAAGCTCGCAAAGGCTTACCGCAATATCGCATATGGCACTGCCTACTCCGTTTTCCTCGCAAAGACTGCGGAGGGCAAAGCTGTTTTTATCTCCGAAAAGGGAAAGAATTTTCTTTTCAGTTTCATCATTTACGCCTGCGGCTTCCAAAAGCCCTTTTATAATTCCCACAGAGGAAATATCTAAAATGTAATTATCGCTTAAGGTTTCAAGACTCTTTATCGCAAGGGCTACAACCTCGCACTCGTCAATCTCGCTGATTTCACCCATGCACTCTATTCCCGACTGCATGATTTCCTTGATTTCGTGAGTAGTCTTGTCGGGGCGGTAAACATTCTCGTTATAATAAACCTTACTTACTCCGCCCTCTGCCCCTTTGTAATTTTTGATAATCGAAAGGGTTACATCGGGCTTAAGAGCAAGAAGCCTTCCGCTTAAATCCGTAAAGGATACGATATTCTCGCTTCCCACAAAATTGCGGTTTTTTACATACATGTCGTATTCTTCAAAACGGCTCATCTTAAATGGCATATATCCGCTTTCGTGATAGAGGGCTCTTAAGGCATACATGATTTTTTCTTCAGTTTTTAAAATGTTGTCATTCAGTGTCATTAAGACTCATTCCTTTTCTGGGGTTAATTTCCCCGTTGGCGGGGAAAATGTCCGAAGGACAAAAGGGGCACGCCTCTGGCAGAGGGGGTCAATTTTTGTTGCACCTACGGATTACAAAAATGTCCCCGTCCCCTTTATTCACTTTAGCATTTTACCACGGTAAAGCGATAAAGTCAACCCTTATTTTGAAATTATCCGTTTAATTTTAGCACAAATATGGAATATAATCAAGTTTTTCGTTGAATATTCTTTACGGAAAAAGCCATAATCCCGGTATTGTCACAATAAAAATGCTTTGTGACGGTTTTGGAATTTCATTAGTGGATTTTTTCGATACTGCGGAATTCAGAAAATTAGAACAGGAAATAGAATAGTTTTACGTGCAAAAACAGACTGTAACCATTTGGTAGCAGTCTGTTTTTTGACAAATTCCGAACTTTTTCTTACATTAATATAGGCTGATACTGCACTCCATTGAGTGCACTTTCCACCGCAGGGATAAGATAATCCCACTTTGCCACAAGGGAATCATTCTTTCCGATGGGGTCATCCTGCCCGAATGGGACAAAATAAAATCCTCTGGAATTTAAAAGTGTGCCGATATTTTTTGCCGACATGCTGAGTCCGTCATTTGTAGACGGAGCAATTATAACGGGGCGGTTATTTCTGAGAGTTGCCTTTGCGGCAAGGGGAACGCATCCGTCATAAATCCCGTTTGCTATTTTTCCCAATGTATTTCCCGTACAAGGAGCAATCACCAGAGCATCGATAAGCTTTTTGGGTCCTATCGGCTCTGCCTCTGTTACGGTCGAAATTATTCTGCGTTTACATATATCTTCAATTTCCGAAATATAGTCTTTGCATTTGCCGAAACGGGTATCGGTTGAATACACCGTTTCACTCATGATGGGGAAAATGTCGTAGCCTTCTTCCTTTACTTTACGCAGGATATCGGTTACTTTCCGCATCGTGCAGAATGAGCCGGTAAATGCAAATCCCAACTTCGTATTTTTTGCATCCATAAACTATTCACCTAACTCACCAAATATATTACAGATGGTTTCTTTTATGATATTACCCGCAGTTATCGGTGCTACTTTCCCCGGAAGTCCTAATGCCCATATTACCTTTACACCAAGGTCCTTTGCCGCTTCCATATCAACGCCACCGGGCTTTGATGCCAAGTCTATAATAAGGCTGTTTTTTGCCCCAATCAGCACCTCACGGTCTATGACACACCCAGGCACGGTGTTAAAGATAGTGTCCGCATCCGAGACGCACTCGGGAAGATAAGAAAAATCAACCGCCTGAAGTCCCATGATGCGTGCCTTTGCTCTTTGCGAGGCGCGACGTGCACAAACAGTCACATTTGCACCCATTTTTTTGAGCATTGCACCAAGAGGCTCACCTACTTTTCCAAAGCCCGTGACAACAACGTTAGAGCCGAAAACCGTTTTAGGAAGCTCCTCCATCATTATCTGAATTGCTCCCTCATAGGTGGGAACGGAATTTAAAATCTCCAGTTCTTCACGCTGAAAATAGTCAACCCACTTCACATTGAATACATCTGCTACCGCTTTTACGCCCTCAGACATTTTCCCTGCAAGGAGAAGCTTGTTTTTTCCGATAAGGTGGAACAAATCCTTGAGGAGTACACCCTCGGAAAGATTTGGTGCTTCAACCGTTTTGTCATCACGGCTGCAAGGAAGCGGAAGTATTACCGCATCAGAATTTTCCACCGCACTCTTAAGGGGCAGGCTTTCATCAAAGAAATCTACACAAAACCCTTCCTCATTAAGAGCCTTACCTAAATACTCGGTCCTTGAATCGCCGCCGATAATTAAAATTCGTTTAATATTCATAATGAAAACACCTCTCTATATATTATTACAGAAAGGTGTTTTTTGTTAAAATGTTTATTTGGTGATTATTACCGTATTTGTTTTCTCATTCCATTCTACTTCTGCATCAAGATTTTCCGCTACGAATCTAAGTGGGGTGTATGTTCTTCCGTTCTCGATAAATGCCTCGCTGTCAAGGATTATTTCTGTGTCATTTACATATGCCTTGTCGCTGTCAATATAGATTTTAATTACGGTTTCACCACGGCTGATTGTTACCAATCGTTTTTGTTCGTCCCATTCAACCTTCGCACCAAGATTTTCCGCTACGAATCTTGCAGGAAGCATTGTGCGGTCGTTTACGATTTTAGGAGCTACATCATTGCTTATTTTTTCTCCAAAGACCTTTGCCGTTTTATCGCCAATAGTAAGGATAATCTGGCTCTTTGTCTTATCTGTTTCAGTCCATTTAGCATAAAGTGTTATGCTTTTGGTTACCTTTGTTGCAAAATCGTACTCTTTTGTAAGTTCTTTATCTGTATACCAGCCATCAAATGTAAATCCGTCTTTTGTAGGAGCTTCGGGGGCTTTTGCAACACTGTTCTTTTTAACTCTCTGATTACTTACTGTTGTTCCGCCGTCTGTATCAAATTTAATGGTGCAGTACGAGCTTCCACCGCCACCGCCGGATGTCCTGACAGGCTCTGTGTAAATTAAATATTCTGAAAAGTGCCCAAGTTCAGCAGTAACAAGCTGATTAGCTGAATCGTATTGAGGATTTGAAACTGTTGTTACATTACCTGAATCATCTAAATATTTTACAACAATATTTCCATTTCCGGCAGGTTTGCTATAAGGCAATTTAACTGTTGCTATACCCGATGCACCAAAATCACTTGCTACAGAATTACCATTTTCATCAAAAACCTCCAAGCTGTAAACAACAGGAGCTTTTGTTGCAACTTCCTCAAGTTTAACAATCTGTCCGGCTTCTAATTCTTCTTTTTCCATTTCATTTACAGAAATCGATAATGTCGCCGATGTGCTACCTGCAGCTTGAATTGCAGTAAGGGCTTGTGTATTGAAAGCTATTGTGCTTGTTTTGTTTTCATCACTGCCATCTTTGAGTGTAATTTCCAGAACCACCTCCGGATCAACACCTATAATAGAATCGATTGTTGTTTTGGGAATAGCCACTGTATTAACTTCTGTATCGGCAATAGCAGTCACATCAATAACTATCTTCTTAACTTCTGCCTGTTCTGCGATTGCAATATCTGTTATAACAATCGTTTTTTCATCAACAGAAGCCGCTTCAATAGTAACATTTTCATCATCGGTAAGTTTTTCTTCAACTGTTGAAGAAACAACAGTTGTCGTCAAATATGCGTCCTTATCAGCAACATAATTCTTTGCTTTTTCTCCTTTAAATTTAAAGTTAGTTACTTTAAGAGTTGTGGTAATGCTTGTGGTTTCTTCTGCTGTTGATTTTTCTGAAGAAATAACGGTTGTTTTAACATTATCGAAGTCAAGTTCTACGCTATCCTTATCAGAATCCAAAACCCCCACCAATTCCGCTGTTTTATTGTCTAAATTAACAGAAACAACGTTTAGTACTACAGGTTTTACAACAAGCTTCGCCATCTTTTCTGTTGCCGCATATTCCTCATTGCCCGCTTGTTTTACTATAATATCTGTCTCGCCTGCCGCCTTGATTGTTACCGTGCCGTCGGCAGAAATTTCTGCAACATCTGTATTTGAGCTTTCAAAAGTAAATTCAGTAAGTCCGCTTTCTTCATCAGGCGTTACTTCTACAATAAATGGTGTATCACCGTAGGTCTTTTCCGAAATATCGGAAACAGTGATATTTTGAGGTGTCTTATCAACAACAGAAACAGTTCCCAGCTCAAAACTCATATCATAATTACTGCCTGCTGAAAGAGTTCCTTTTGTGATACTGTAATCCCCTACCATATCGGTATCTGCATCCGTAGAAAGAGCACCTGTAAGTTTATCGTCAGCAAACAATTTTCCGTTTGTAACCGAATATGTAAGCTCGGGGATAATTCCACCCAGCACAACAACCTTATCGTCCGCGGTAACGGTGATTGGAGCAGGGTTTATCTTCATAACAGCACTTAATTCAAGGGTTTTATATCCCTCTGCTTCTACAGTGGCTTTCGCCTCATATGTTCCTGCATTTGTTCCTTTGGCATTTTCATAGGTTACTTTTGCCCCCTCGGGAAGATTGCCGGCAATTTCAATTGATTTTTCTGTGGCATCATAGGAATAAGTACCCTCTGGAAATGAAATATCTTGAAATTGTTTGCTTAAATCAAAATTATAATATATTTTGTCATAGTTATCATCTGAAAGAGATGCTTCATCAAGCACAATATTATTCCATTCTTCTTCACTTCCTTCATAGTATATCGTCAAATTGCTCGTCCCGAAAAACGCAGCCAGATCAATTCGAGTTACACTTTTTGGTATAATGACCTCCCTTAAATTTTCACAACACTCAAAAATAGTTTGTGGGATTTCCTTAAGCCCGACTGGGAAGCGAGCACCTATTATATTTTTTTCTCCTTCAAACATCCCTGCTGCTACTATACTTTTAATTCCATCCTTAAATGTTATATAAGTGTTCTCGGGTACACTTCCTTTATAATCATATATAACACTATCTGTCAGATATATAAAGCCATCGGGTTGTTCATTGTACCAACCTGTATTATAAAATGCATCCCAGCCAACAGAGCACTTCTCTCTGTTAAAGTTCAACTGTTTAAGTGCAGAGCATCCGGAAAACGCTTCAGAACCTATGGAATTTACATTTTCTAAATTAATATTTGTGAGTTTCGGACAATCCATAAAGGCACCAAAAGATATTTCGACTAAACTTTCAGGTAAAATTACAGTTGTTAAATTAGAAAGATCATGTAAATCATCAATCATTTCCATTCCTTCTTCTATAACAACTTTTTTTACCTCTTTTCGTTCTTCCTCACTTAATGAAATTCTAAGCGGAGCTGCCCAGTGCCCCTCTCCAGATATTGTAAGCACCCCTTCATCATTCAGCACCCATGATATTTGCTCATTAACACTTCCGCTACTTGCTGAAAAGCTCACTAATGATGCTCCAAAAATTCCAAAGGCAACACACAGTGCCAACAATGAACTTATTATTTTTTTCATAACAATCTTCCTTTCTGTTTATAATATTTCAATCAAATACTACGAGTCTATTTTACACGATTTACCAAATTGATAGGTTCCCTCTTTAATTGAGTCTTTCTTGATTTTATATTTTTGTACAAATACTTTGCCCGAACCACTGAATTCATTTTCACAGTAAAATTTTAAACGTAAATATGTGTGCTTATCATCTATCCAAACATCATCCAAATCATCTTTGATAGCAAAGCGTACCGCATAATTGGCATTTGTATCTTTTCGCCTATACTCATCAATAAAATCAACGTTGTCTCTTACTAAAGAAATTGGTACAACGTTAGAAATAGTCCCTCCTTTTCCAATAGTGTCAGTAACCATCTCGAATTGAATTCGAACATTCTTTGCATATGTTCTCGACAAATTTACTATTTTAAAACGATACTCACATTTATTGCCTATTTTAGTTTTTGCAATTTGATTTGCAATTCTAATTCTTGGCTTTGAAAAACGAAGTAAAGCGTGTGAAATCAGTGATGATATAATTCCTGCAAATATACCAATTAAAGCACCGGAAACCAACTCTTGATTCTCACATATCATTACAGAACACCCCCTCTCCAAGCTTAAAAAGCGACAGAATAAAAATTATCTATTCACCACAATAAAGCGTACACCGCAAAGCTCTAACTGCTTATTTAAAACCTGTACAGGTTTTATTGTTATAAAGTCTTAGTTTTTGGTATGCTCTATTTATAGACAATAGTATACTCGATTTATCGACAATTGTCAAGTAAAAGAGTATGATTTATTATAATATAGAGGTGAATTTAATATGATTTCCTATGAACCGCTATACAAAACCCTGAAAGAAAAGAACATTACCACCTACAAGCTTATTAAAGACTACAACATCAGCCGCAGTCTGCTTGACAGACTAAAGCACAACAAGCCCATCAGTACCGTTACATTGGATGATTTATGCAATATCCTTGATTGCAAAGTTCAGGATATATTAATATTTACAAAAAATGACTGATAGCAAAATTATTTTTTTGCCGTCAGTCATTTTTTTGCTTAATTTTGTATCAAAAGAGTACTTATTGTTCATAATATAAATTGTAAAGCAATGTATTGACTTTCGCTTTACAATATGTTATAATTGTTACAGAATATGAAAGGAGAGATATCCATGGCTCAGACAATGGTTAATTTTCGTATGGATGAAGAATTGAAAAAGAATATGGAGCAAGTCTGCAAAGAAATGGGGCTGAGTATGACAACTGCTTTCACTATCTTCGCCACACGCGTAAGTAAGGAAAGAAGAATTCCTTTCGAGATTTCCGCTGATCCCTTTTACAATGAATCGAATATTAACAGGCTTTTAAAAGCCGTTTCCAACCTTAATGCAGGTAAAGGCGTGGAGCATGAGCTTATTGAGGTGGACTGATGAGAAAAATTTGGGATGAAACTGCGTGGGCAGACTATTTATATTGGCAAACGCAGGATAAGAAAACATTAAAACGCATCAATACCTTGATAAAGGATATTGAAAGGAATGGGAATACAGGCATAGGAAAACCGGAACCCTTAAAAGGAAATTTGTCCGGTTTTTGGAGCAGACGAATTGATGATTTTCACAGAATTGTCTACAGAGTTTCAAGCGATATACTTGAAATAGCTTCATGCCGTAACCATTATGAATAGCGAAACACCGTGTTGAATTAATTTTGTTCAACACGGTGTTTTTTGTTAAAATGTTATTATAAATTCCGCTGTGTTTTTCTGCGTGCTTTTTACGCTGATTTTACCTTTATAGCTCTTTATCCAAAATCTACTGTTCAAATTCCCACTGACTGATGCTTTTGTAGGGACTATTTAGTCCCGGCACGATATTTCCGGAAATATTTTCCGCCGTCATGAGATTTTCCGATTTAAAAGCGATTCCGCAAATGGGCTGTTCTCTAAGGAAAACTTCTTCAAAATTAAGAAGCACACTGACTCTGGATTCATCTGATGGTGCAGAGGAAATTGCCTTCAGCACAGCTTCCATCTGCTCGCTTTCATACCCGTAATTATTAAGAACTCCGTCTTTTGAAAGCAAAAACTCAAAATCATACAGGTTAAGGAAACGGGTTCCTCCTATATATGCATCAAACTCCCCCCTTTTGATGAGAGCTTCATATTCATCAAACTCCGCTTCCTTTACTACCGCATTTATTCCTGCCGCAAAAAGCTGACGGCTGATCAGGTTTGCACTTTTTAAGCGGCTTTGATTTTCGCTGTTTACAAGAATCTTGAACGTAAACTCTTTTGAGTTTGCATCACGCAGTACGCCACTCTTCTCGTCCTTTACAAAGCCCTCCATAAAAAGAAGCTCGTTTGTATTTGCGAGGCTGTAGCCCGATGTGTTTGACGAAGCCTCTGTACCTCTTGCCATGGGATGAATCGGCAGATTAGTGACTGCCGCATTCATAGCGTAACACTCTTTTACAATGGCTTCGCGGTCAATTGCAGAAGAAACCGCACTTCTTACAATCTGTGAATCAAAGGGCTTTTTATTATGATTAAAAACCAAATATTCATACTGTGTATGCGGATAAGGGGTAATCAGAGTCTTGTCCTTGGGAACGCTGTTCTCGGTATCAAAGGTTTCACTGGTTATGGCGTTTATAAGCCCTGTGTTAAACGAGGTTGTTGCCGTCTGGGCATCGCGTATCACGGTTATATTCACCTTGGGAATCTTTGCCTCGCCTCCGTGCCATCTGTCAAAGCTTTTAAGCTCAATCATAGTGGCAGGATTATATTTTTCAAAGCAATACGCTCCTGTTCCTATTATATTTTCATCAAGCTCATTATTATGTGCTGCCACAATGGGGAAAGTAAGGGAATATGCAATCTGTCCGTAGGGACGCTTCAATGTGATTTGGAGCGAAAGAGGGTCAATAGCCTGTACACTCTCAATGTTTTTTACGCATCCATAATATTCCCACGAGGGATTTTCCATAAGAAGATTTATTGTATGCACAACGTCTGCTGAGGTAAATGCTACGGCATCGTGCCATAAAACTGAATCCTTTAGCGTTACCACGGCACTCGTGCAATCGTCCGATACCTCTATATTTCTCGCAAGGACTCCAGTGAATTTCATGCCCTCTGCGATTTCAAAAAGCGGCTCATAACACAGGGAAAAGCCGTCACGTATACTGTGATTGTTGGCAGAAAGCGGATTAAGGCTTTGCGGCTCACGCATCTGAATTGAAATAATGTCTGTCTGTGCCTTTTTTGGTTTTTGGATTTCCTCTTTTGAACATGAACAGCAAAAAACTGCCACCGTCAATATTAAAATAAACGTCAAAAAGTGCTTTTGAAGTTTCTTCATCATAAAATACTTCACTCTTTCATACAAATAATTCCGCCCAGTGTTCCGCTTTTACCATTTTGTCTGCGGTGGGAAAAGAACAAATCATTATTACAGGAGGTACATATTCCCGAAAGGGAAATATTCTCCTTGGGAACGGCACAATCTACTATAAGCTGGTAGTTTACCATACCCAAATCCAGCATATATTTGCCGTTTTCCTTAGCTGTATAAAATTCGGGCGAAAACCGCTGTGCCACATCCTCACTGACCTCATAGCAGCATTTTCCGATACAGGGACCTATGGCAACGAAAATATTTTGAGGCTCCGCCCCCATCCCTATAAGCTTTTCCACGGTTTTCTTTCCGATAGAGAGGGCACTGCCCTTCCACCCCGAATGAACTGCCGCTATTGCCTCAATATCGCTGGCATACATAAGAATGGGAACGCAGTCTGCACTGTAGCAAAGAATGGGGACATTTTTTTCGAGGGTTATACACGCGTCCACACCCTTTCCCCAATCACTGCTTACACCTATACCGATATTTTCCGCGTCAATGATTTCAATATTATCAGTGTGTTCCTGCCGTGTTGAGGAGAGTCGGTTTATGTCAAGTCCCAATTCCGAGCATAAAATTTCCTCGTTTTTCCGCACACAGGCAATATCGTCCCCACGCCTCGGGCTCATGGAAAGGCTTTCATATTCGCCTTTGCTGACCCCTCCCTTGCGAGTGGTGAATCCGTGTACAATATTTTCAAAGCCATTAAGCACATCGCTTTGGTAAAGAGCAATTTTTCCTATCTGCACAATCTGCATATTCTTATAATCTCCTCTGCCTTTCCTGTTGCTTCATTTATTTTTATCACCGCCGCACAAAGCTGTCCCTTTCCCTGGGCAACCTTAAAGGGCGGCTTTTTCGTATCAGGGGGAAGGATGAATCTTGCTATGGACGCATCCTTATCAAGACCTAAGACTGCATCACGTGCACCTGTTCTTCCCACATCTGTAATATATGCACTGCCATGGGGCAAAATACGCTCATCTGCCGTCTGAATATGGGTATGAGTACCCAAAACCGCACTTACCTTGCCGTCAAGATAATATCCCAATGCTTCTTTTTCACTGGTTGCCTCTGCATGAAAGTCAATTATTATATTGGGAGTTCTTTCCTTAGCTTTAGCTATAAGCTCATCCGCCGCAGTAAATGGCGAAAGATGATTTTCATTAATATAAATTCTTCCGATGAGGTTTATTATGGCAAGTTTATTTGCTCCCACGTTCACTATTGCCATGCCTTCCCCGGGATTACTCCCCTCAAGGTTTGCAGGGCGCACAATGTTTTCCCCGTCATTTAAAAGCGAAATAATCTCCTTTTTGGAAAAGGTGTGATTTCCCATGGTGAAAAAGTCTATGCCTGCACGGCACAGTTCCTCATAGCCTCTCCTGTTCATACCAAGCCCTCCGGAAGCGTTTTCCCCGTTGGCAATGGTGTAATCTATGTTAAATTCATCCTTTATTTCGGGAAGAAGCTCAAACACTGCGTCTCTGCCGCATCTTCCCATAATATCGCCGATAAATAAAATGTTCATAATACTGCCTTTCTAAAGGGAAAACAAAAGGGCATTTTGTAAATGCCCTTTTGTTTGTTGAATTAATGCAAGTGATTTTGCAAACAGAAAATGTTACAGAGGAAACGAACTGAATCCCGAAGGTGTACAAAAGTACATCGAGAGGTGAAGTTCGTTTTCAATAAAAAGCGATTATTCCGAATTCGCGAATGCGAATTCTTCCTATAACTGTGAGAGTTACCTTGTCTTTTTAGTTTTTAAGAGCAACCCTCCTATAAAACACACGCTTTTTATGTTCTGTGCATTTTATGGAAGCAAAATTTATTTTGCGTAATCTGTTGTACGTGTTTCACGGATAAGATTAATTTTAATCTGACCGGGATATTCAAGCTCGCTTTCGATTTTCTTGACAATTTCTCTTGCCACAAATTCCATATCACCGTCACCGATTTCCTCGGGCTTAACCATAATCCGGATTTCACGGCCTGCCTGAATCGCATAAGATTTTTCAACACCTGCAAAAGATGTTGCAATTTCTTCAAGCTGCTGGAGCCTCTTTATGTAGGCTTCAATGTTTTCACGTCTTGCACCGGGGCGAGCCGCACTGACCGCATCGGCAGCCTGAACAAGACAAGCAATAATTGTCTTTGCCTCAACATCACCGTGATGTGCTTCTATTGCATGTATAACTTCTTTATTTTCGTTATACTTCTTAGCAAGGTCAACACCGATGGAAATATGACTTCCCTCGATTTCATGGTCAACTGCTTTACCAATATCATGGAGCAGACCTGCTCTCTTTGCAGTTGCCACATCTACGCCAAGCTCCCCTGCCATAATTCCGGCAACATGGGATACTTCAATAGAATGTTTGAGAACATTCTGACCGTAGCTTGTTCTGAATTTAAGCTTACCCAAAAGCTTAATAACTTCGGGATGAAGACCGTGCACACCCGTATCGAATGTAGCCTGCTCACCCTCCTGCTTAATGGTAGCGTCAACTTCTTTTCTTGCACGTTCAACCATTTCCTCAATTCTTGAGGGATGGATACGTCCGTCTACAATAAGTTTTTCAAGAGCAACTCTTGCAACCTCTCTTCTTATGGGGTCAAATCCCGAAAGAATAACCGCCTCGGGAGTATCATCAATAATAAGATCAATACCCGTGAGGGTTTCAAGTGTTCTTATGTTTCGACCTTCACGGCCGATAATTCTTCCCTTCATTTCGTCGTTGGGAAGGGAAACAACAGAAACTGTTGTTTCTGCAACGTGATCAGCGGCACAACGCTGAATTCCTGCGCTTATAATGTTCTTTGCGCGTTTGTCGGCTTCTTCTTTAGCCTGTGTTTCAATTTCCTTAATCATGATTGCAGCTTCGTGACGGACCTCGTCCTCCACATTTTTAAGCAAATATTCCTTTGCCTCCTCCGCGGTAAGTCCGGAGAGACGTTCAAGAAGTTCCATCTGCGCCTTGTGGATGCCGGCAATCTTTTCCTTTTCATCATCGGCTTCTTTGATTTTGCGGTTTAAGGTTTCATCCTTTTTTTCCATAGCCTCCGCTTTTTTATCAAGAGCCTCTTCCTTTTGCTGTAATCTGCGTTCCTGTCTGGAGATTTCTCCGCGGCGTTCCTTCAGCTCTCTTTCGGCTTCGTTACGATTTTTAATTATCTCTTCCTTAGCACTGAGCAGCGATTCGCGCTTTTTGCTTTCAGCTGTTTTAACAGCTTCTTCAATAAGCCTCTTAGCTTCTGCTTCAGCACTGCCTATCTGAGCTTCGGCAATCTTTTTTCTGTGAGATATGCCGAGTCGAAAACAAATCGTACCGGAGATGACTGCAAGAACTACTGCAACTACAGCAGCAATGGCAATGTGTACCACCATTGTAACACCTCCTTATATATATTAAGTGGTATAAAGGCGGCATAAACACATCATATTGAGCATGCCACGCCTACAAAACCACATATATATTATATATACGTTTACTAAAACTGTCAAGAAATTTTCTCAGCTTTTGGTCATTTTTTGCATTTTTGAGGCTTATGAGAAAATTTTCAAAAAAACAGTTGCAATCGTGAAAATTATGTGTTATAATAGCTTTCGCTGAATTGGTGTTTAATTTTTTTAATATATCTCATTTTTTGGAAAGAGGTGAATGTCGTGAGAGAAGGTATCCATCCCGATTATAAGCAGACTGTTATTAAGTGTGCATGCGGCAATGTAATAGAAACAGGTTCTACAAAGGAAAACATCTTCGTTGAAATTTGTGCAAAGTGCCATCCTTTCTTTACAGGAAAGCAGAAGCTTGTTGATACAGGCGGTCGTGTTGAAAAGTTCAGAAAGAAGTTCAATATGGACAAATAATTGCAAAGACAGCCTTGAAAGGCTGTCTTTTGTTTTGGGGGTAATCTTATGAATACAGATATGTACAAATACAAATATGATTTGCATGTTCATACTTCTCCCGTAAGCCGTTGCGGAGATTTTTCTCCCAGGGAAGTAGTTGACAGATATGCGGATGCAGGCTTTCAAGGGATAGTTATTACCAATCATTTCTCGCTTGCCGCCATGAATCCTTGTAAATCGAAAGAGGAATATCTTAATTTCTACCTCTCCGATTATAAGGATGCTCTCTCTTATGGCAAGGAAAAAGGAGTAGATGTTCTTCTCGGTGCGGAAATGCGTTTCCCCGAAAATGATAATGACTATCTGATTTACGGAATTGATGAAAAGGATTTATACAGCACATATGACTACCTTTTCACAGAGTATGAAAAATTCTATCGCGAGTTTAAAAACGGGCATAATATAATTATTCAGGCACACCCCTTCCGTTCCTCCTGCACGCTTCAGAGCCTTGATATAATTGACGGCATCGAGGTTTTCAATATGCACCCAGGTCACAATTCACGAGTGGCAGTTGCGGCAAAGACGGCATATGAGAATCCGCATCTTTTGTTAACAGGCGGAAGCGATTTTCATCACGAAAATCATCAGGCAATGTGCGGAATCTGCCTTAAAGAAAAGGTTAACGATTCTTTCGCCATAGCAAACCTGGTTAAATCCCGTGACTATATTTTTGACATATGGGGAAATAAAATAATCCCTTCAAATTATAATTGGTAAATTCTTTTATTGATTTTTTTGTCATTATATGGTAAAATACGTGTACATTCTTTTAAGGAGTTTTATCTATGCGTGTACTGATGCTGACCTGCAACACAGGTGAAGGCCATAATTCGGCTGCAAGAGCAATAAAAGAACATTTTGATAATGCGGGCATTTATTGCGAAATGGCAGATTCACTGGCTTTTCTGTCGCAGAAAGCATCTAATTTTATCTGCAAATGGAACATACGCCTTTACAAGCGTGCCCCGATGCTTTTCGGCTTTGGCTATAAGACAGCCGAAAAAACAGATATAAAGCACAAAAAATCCATGATTTATGAGATTGTGGGGAAAGGTGCAAGAAAGCTTATAAAAAAGATTGAAAGCGGAAATTTCGATACCGTAATCTGTACGCATCCCTTTGCGGCAATGACACTTACACGTGCTATTGTAAAATATAAGCTTTGCATAAAAAAATCATATTTTATTGCTACGGACTACACATGCAGTCCAGGTGTCAGCACCAGTAAGCTTGACCATTATATGATAGCACATGAAAGCCTTATTGACGAATTTGTGGAGCATGATATTCCAAAAGAGAAGATTTTCCCATCGGGAATTCCCGTAAGCAGTAAGATTCTCTCCCCGCTTTCCGGGGAGGAATGTAAAAAAGAGCTTGCCATAGCAAGGGACAAGCGTGTGATTCTCCTTATGTGCGGAAGCGTCGGATGCGGTCCCATGAAGGTAATTGCGAGAAAGCTTTCGGAGCTTCTTCGCGAAGATGAGATGCTTGTTGTAATATGCGGAACAAATTATAGTCTGTATAACAAGCTTAAAGAACTGCAAGACCCACGATGCGTCCGAATATTAGGGTACACAAATAAAATCCCTCTGTATCTTAACTGTGCATCTCTGATTATCACTAAACCGGGAGGGCTTTCTTCCACAGAGGCTGCGGCAAGCCATCTGCCCATGATTCTGATAGATGCCGTGGCAGGGGTTGAAACCCACAATATGGACTTCTGGGTAAACAATTCCATGGCAAAAACTGCCCAGACTCCCGAAGAAATCAGCACTCTCGCCCGCTACCTTATGGATAATGAGGAGGAGCTTTCAAAAATGAGAAATAAGCTTTCGGAAAGCTTTAAAGGAAGCTCCTCCGAGAAGATTTTCCGATTTGTTTTAGAAAACGACAAATAAATTTATTAAATTACCGTTAAGATTTCCTCCGTTTTATTGACATAAAGACGGAGGAATGATATTATATATAGGATTGTATTCAAACTGTTATTTCCTAAGGAGGAAAATAGATTATGGCAGGTTTACTTGAAAAGCTCTTTGGAACATATTCACAAAGAGAACTTAAAAAAATTCAGCCTATTGTTGACAAGGTTCTTTCTTATGAGGAAGAATTTAAATCACTTTCCGACAGCGAATTAAAAATGAAAACAGATGAGTTTAAAACCCGTCTTAAAAACGGGGAAACTCTTGATGATATTTTACCCGAGGCGTTTGCAACTGTCCGCGAGGCTTCGTGGCGTGTTCTGGAAATGCGTCACTTCCCCGTTCAGATTATAGGCGGTATTGTGCTTCACCAGGGCAGAATTGCCGAAATGAAAACAGGTGAAGGTAAAACTCTGGTTGCTACGCTTCCTGCTTATCTTAATGCTCTTACGGGTGAGGGCGTTCACATTGTAACTGTTAATGACTATCTTGCACGCCGAGACAGTGAGTGGATGGGCAAGCTTTACAGATTTTTGGGACTTAGCGTAGGACTTGCGGTAAGTCAGATGCCCCCCGAAGAAAAGCAGAAGGCTTATAATTCCGATATTACTTACGGCACAAATAACGAGATGGGCTTTGACTACCTTCGTGATAATATGGTTATCTACAAGCAGAACATGGTCCAGAGAGGACATGCTTTTGCCATAGTGGATGAGGTTGACTCCATTTTGATTGACGAGGCACGTACCCCCCTTATTATCAGTGGTGCAGGCGAGGAATCAACTCAGCTTTACACCATTGCAGACAGGTTTGTGCGTACCCTTTCCTCCCTTAAATTTAAAGAAATCGATTCCAAAGAGGAAACAGACGATATTGATGCAGATTATATTATTGATGAAAAAGCAAAAACCGTTACCCTTACAAAAAGAGGCGTGGAAAAGGCTGAACGTGCATTTAATGTGGAAAACCTTTCAGACCCCGAAAACATGACATTGATGCACCACATCAATCAGGCAATGCGTGCCCACGGCACAATGCACAGGGACGTGAATTACGTTGTTAAGGACGGCGAAGTTCTTATTGTAGACGAATTCACGGGCAGAATTATGATAGGCAGACGTTACAGTGACGGATTGCATCAGGCAATAGAAGCAAAGGAAAACGTAAAGGTTGAGAGGGAGAACAGAACTCTTGCCACAATTACTTTCCAGAACTATTTCCGTCTTTACAAAAAGCTCAGCGGTATGACGGGTACCGCAAAGACGGAAGAAGAGGAATTCCGAGGAATATACTCTCTTGATGTTATTGAGATTCCCACAAACAAGCCTCTTGCAAGAATTGACGAGAATGACCGCGTCTATTTAAATCACCGAGGCAAGATAAAAGCTATTGCAGACGAGATTGCCCGTGTCCACGCTACAGGTCAGCCCATATTGGTGGGTACTGTCACCATTGACAAGTCCGAAGAACTCAGCGCAGTTTTAAAAGCACGCGGAATAAAGCATCAGGTGCTTAATGCAAAGCATCACGATAAGGAAGCCTTGATAGTTGCACAGGCAGGTAAAAAAGGTGCGGTAACAATCGCCACCAACATGGCAGGACGTGGTACTGATATTATGCTGGGCGGTAATGCTGAATATATGGCAAAAACCGACATGGCAAAGCAAGGCTACAGCGATGAACTGATTTCCGAGGCAACAGGCTTTGCCGATACCGAGGATGAAGCAATTTTAGAAGCACGTGCAAAGTACAGCGAGCTTTATGCAAAATATAAATCCGAAATAGAATCCGAGGCACAGGAGGTCCGCTCTCTTGGCGGTCTTTACATTATGGGTACGGAGCGTCATGAATCACGCCGAATTGACAATCAGCTCCGAGGCAGAAGCGGAAGACAGGGTGACCCCGGAAATTCAAGGTTCTTCCTTGGTCTTGATGATGACCTTATGCGTCTTTTCGGAGGCGAGCGTATAGAAAGAATGGTGGGTGCTCTTAAGCTTCCCGAGGATGAGCCTATTGAGCAGGGAATCCTTACAAGCGTAATTGAAAACTCCCAAAAGAAGGTAGAGGGCAAAAACTTTTCCGCAAGAAAGTACGTTCTCCAGTACGATGACGTTATGAATCAGCAGCGTAACACTATATACGCTGACCGCCGCAGAGTTCTTAACGGCGAGGATGTCAGTGATTATGTAATGATGATGATTGGAGAAATCATTGACGGAGCTTTTGAAACCTACGCAAGTGCCGAATATCCCGACGACTGGAATATGGCAGGGCTTATCGATTACCTTGAAAATATGTTTTTCACCAAAGGAACATTGGATTTTGAGAGCCGTGACTATAACAACATGGACAAAAAATCTGTGCGTAATGAAGTTTATGATATGGCAATGCAGGCATACGAAAGCCAGAAAGAGCTGTTCGGAGAAGCCTTTGGCGAAGTACAGAGGGTTGTCCTCTTAAGAAGTGTTGATAGCCACTGGATGAATCATATCGACGATATGGACCATTTAAAAGAGGGCATCAATCTTCGTGCTTACGGTCAGCATGATCCCGTTAAAGAATATACCATTATGGGCTTTGATATGTTCAACGAAATGAAGATGCGTATTCACGAGGACACTGTGCGGAATCTTTTCCACGCAAGGCCTCAGGCTCCCATTGAAAGAAAAATGGTCGCTACACCGCTTTCAACCTCCCACGGTGACGGCAGTGATACCAAAAAGCCCGTTAAGAAAACTGCAGAGGAAAAAGTAGGCAGAAACGACCCTTGCCCCTGCGGAAGCGGTAAAAAGTACAAAGCATGTTGTATGAACAAAAACGGTGAGTGATAACATCGCTTAGTTTTAGTTCTCTGAAAGGAAGATAATAAATGATAGTTGAATATGAACAGATACGTCTTGACCTCGTGGCTATGGAAAAACCCATTGAGGAGCTTGGCATTGCACTTGATATTGACGGTGCAAAGGAAACAATTGCAAAATTGGAACAGGAAACCCTTGCTCCCGATTTCTATAATGACATAAAAAACAGTCAGAAGGTATTGCAGAAAATCAAGGAGCAGTCAAATAAAATTGAAAGATTCAAGGCTCTCCAGGGCGATTGGGAGGATATGTCAACATTGGTTGAGCTTGCAATTGCCGAGGATGATGAAACTCTTTTGGAAGAAATCCAGACGGGTTTTAACAGTCTTTCCGAAAAGATTGAGAATATGAAGCTTGAAACGCTTCTCTCAGGTCCTTACGACAAGAGTAATGCCATTATTACTCTCCACGCAGGTGCAGGCGGAACAGAGGCACAGGACTGGTGCCAGATGCTCTACAGAATGTATCAGATGTGGGCAGAGTCCAGAGGATACAAGGTGTCGGTGCTTGACATTCTTGACGGTGATGAAGCAGGTCTTAAGGGTGCAAGTATTCTCCTTGAAGGTCTTAATGCATACGGCTTTGCAAAATGCGAAAAGGGTATTCACCGCTTAGTCAGAATTTCTCCCTTTGATTCCGCAGGAAGAAGACACACTTCCTTTGCTTCCGTTGAAGTAATGCCCGACATTGAGGACGATATCGAAATCAATATCAACCCCGATGACCTTCGTATAGATACTTACCGTGCAAGCGGTGCGGGCGGTCAGCACGTAAATAAAACAAGCTCGGCTATCCGTATCACACATATTCCAACGGGTGTTGTTGTTGCCTGTCAGAACGAACGCAGCCAGTTCCAGAACAAGGATACTGCTATGAAGATGCTCAAGGCTAAGCTTATGGAGCTTGCAGAAGCCGAGCAGAAAGAAAAGATTGAAGACATCAAGGGCGTACAAAAGGAAATTGCATGGGGCAGTCAGATTCGCTCCTATGTATTCCACCCCTACAATATGGTTAAGGACCACAGAACAAACTACGAAGTGGGTAATATCAGTGCCGTTATGGACGGCGGTCTTGACGGTTTTATAAACGACTACCTCAAGAAAGCAAGTTTAGGTCAATTAAATCTTAAATAAACAAAGAATCTCGCCTTTCGGCGAGATTCTTTGTTTATTTAAACATCTTTGTTTTATCTATTGCCCTTGCAAGCATTATTCCCAGCACTCCGCAGGATATCAGTTCGCCTATACATACCGTCACAAAAATAAACCAGTATCCCTCACTTACTCCATATGCCAGCTTTAGTACAAAGGGAACTATAATCGAATTTGCCGCTATGGGGAACACCGCCGCTATATAGCGGTTTTTTCCTAAGTAGTACGTTCCCAATGCTCCCAAAAGAGTAGCCGCAGAGCCGAAGATTACGTCCCACAGGGCCGCACCTGTTAAAAGGTTAGCCGCAACGCACCCTGCAAAAAGCCCCGGCACTGCCGAAAAAGTAAACATGGGAAGAATTGTCAGTGCCTCTGATATACGCACCTGAATTACTCCGCTTGCAAGCCCTAAAAGATTGCTTATATATGTCAGTACTACATATAAAGTAGCTATTAATGCACCTTGGGTTAAAAACTGTGTTTTCTTTCTCATTTTTTATTTCTCCTTAGTTTTGATTTTCTGTATCTCTATACAGAGGCGAGGATGGTTTCGAACTCGCCTTATTCAATTAAGTTTAGTCATTAAAGGCTTAACCCTTTTTGCCTGATAAATCTTCCGTTAGAGTAAGGTTCACGGTTTTCTCTTTACCGTCACGGATAAATGTAACTGTTACCTTATCTCCTGCCTTGTATTTATCGCGGATTTTATTCATTTGGGTAGCTGTGGTGACTGCTTCTCCCTGCATTTTTATAATAATATCTCCTCGGGTAAGTCCTGACTTATACGCACCGCTTCCCTCGGATACGCTCATTATATAAAGTCCGCTTTCAACAGGAAGATTGTTATAATAAGCAATTTCCTTTGTCAGTTCACGCACAGACACTCCAATAATCGGTCTACCCTTAACATATCCGTATTTAACCAAATCCTGAACAATGGGAACAGCCTCATTCATAGGAATGGCAAATCCTAATCCCTCTGCGGAATTATCCACTAACTTTACACTGTTGATTCCGATAACCTCACCGTACTTATTTATAAGTGCACCTCCGCTGTTACCTGGAGAAATAGCGGCGTCGGTCTGAATAAGGTTCATTTCACGCTCATCTACAACCATACTCCTGTTCACTCCGCTGATAACACCTGCGGTAACAGTTCCGAAAAGCTCGCTTGCCATGGGATTACCGATTGCAACTGCCAAAGAGCCCACTTCCACTTCGTCGGAATTTCCTATAATTGCAACGTGAAGCTCCTCTTTCGCATCTATTTTGAGTACGGCTATATCGGTTTTTTCATCACCGCCTATAACCTTTGCCGCGTATTTACCACCGCTTGTAAGATTTACGGTAATTGTCTGTGCACCCTTAATTACGTGGTAATTGGTCACAATTTGCCCGTCCTTGCCTATGATTATGCCGCTACCGATGGACTCTGCATTTTGAGTTCCGTAAAAAGTACGCACAGGCGTAGTACAGGAGATACCCACGATTGATGGTCCTACCTGCTTTGCAATTTCTTCAACGCTCAGCTCCTTTTTCTCGGTTTCAGTTGATATTGCATTAAAGCCCTCCCCTACGTCGCTGTAGGGCACACTTTGTGACAATATTATGTCCTTGTCCGCCAAATCTCTCTCAGGGTTATCAAAATAACCCACGAAGCTCAAAGTCATAACAGATGCTATCATACTTCCTGCAACTGCACCCGATATGGTGCTGATTATCGTTTTTTTGCTCATTTTTCTCATCCTTTCTTCGTCTGGATTCCTTCGTCTAATATGAAAGTAAAGCATGCAAAGCTTCCTTCTTCACTGTCTGCATATATTTCTCCGCCGTGTTGAGAAATTATAGTTTTCACAATATGAAGCCCTAATCCGACTCCCTTTTTATCGAAGCTTCGGCTCTTGTCCGATTTATAGAATCTTTCCCATATATGCCTCAGCTCGTCCTTTGAAATGCCTTCTCCGCTGTTTTTCACCGAAACCTTAACCTTTCCGTTAATTTTTTCGGTTGTAACCTCTATATCTCCACCCTCCGGGGTGAACTTTATAGCATTGTCAATAAGGTTTATCATGACCCTTTTTATTGCATCCTTATCGGCGAGGGCGAAGCATTCTTCCTCATCAAGTTCAAGATTAACATTAATCTTCTTTTCTGTCAGGCTTTTCTCATATGCAATGATGCACTCTGCCGTAATGCGGTTCATATCCACATTGGTTTTTTCGATTTTGATTTTTTCCTGTTCCAGCCTTGAGGACTCTAAAAGATCATTTACAAGTCTGCTGAGCCGCTTTATTTCGCTTAGCACAATGTCTAAGTACTTCGCCTTTTCTTCCTCGGCAATAGTTCCGTCAAGAATTCCCTCCACAAAACCGCCGATAATTGTCATGGGAGTGCGCAGTTCATGGGAAACATCGGAAATAAACGAAGCCCTCATTTTCTCAAGCTCATCAAGGGACTGAATCATTGAATTAAAGCTCTGTGCAAGCTGTCCTATTTCATCGGCAGATGTAACGGGAATACGCTCCCTGAAATTCCCCGATGCTATGCTCTTTGCCGCAGTACGCATTTTTTTAATAGGTTTAAGAATCTGCCTTGTAAGCAAAAATGACACCACGAAAGCAAGTACCCACGCCGTTATCTGTGCCATCATAACTATGGTAATAATCCTGTTCTGAAGCGATTTAATCTGTGGCATCGGCCTTAGTGCCATGGACGCACCCAAGAATTCCACCTTGCCTGAAACGGCGTCCACTTCCTCTATCGGTGCTATTGCAACCAAGGTTTGCTCGTCAAAGGTTTCATCACTGTAATATACCTTAACGACACTATTTCCACCCCGTACAAGCTCAACATATTCTTTGCCTATTTTTTCAATATTAACTCCCGTGGGATTTTTGGGGCTTGATAAAATTTTGCCCTCGGCATCTAAAACCACCATCATACTTTGGCTTCCTGCAAATTCTATCCCTTTTTCAAAAATTTCCCATGCCTCTCCCTCAAGCTCATATTCAGATATGCGCTGAGTCAGCCTTGCCACACGGGTTGCATCCTGCAAAATAAGCTCCTCCTGCTCAGATACGAAGTAATCTCCCATAAGCAGAAACAGCATAGGTATCACAAGGGAAATAATACTAAGCGACACTAAGAGCTGTGTAATGAAGATTTTAGAAAAAAGCGACTTTCGCATTTACTTCACCTCAAATTTATATCCTACGCTCCATACTGTCTTAAGCTGCCATTTATCATTAATTCCCTCAATCTTTTCACGAAGGCGTTTCACGTGGACGTCCACCGTTCTTGAATCCCCGAAATAATCAAATCCCCATACATCCTCCAAAAGCTGTTCACGGGTGAACACACGGTTGGGATGCGATGCAAGGTAATACAAAAGCTCCAGCTCCTTCGGGGGGATGTCCATGCTTTTTCCGCACAAAATAAGCTCATAGTTACTAAGATTTACGGTGATGTCATCATATGATACAATTTTTTCTTCCTCCTGCTGTTTTTCAGCGGGAGCAGTTCTCCGAAGCACCGCCTTGACGCGTGCCGCAAGCTCTTTGCCCTCAAAGGGCTTGACCACATAATCATCTGCACCAAGCTCCAGACAGAGGACCTTATCAAAGGTTTCTCCCTTTGCCGTCAGCATAATAATGGGCATCTTGCTTTCCTTGCGGATTTCACGGCATACCGATACGCCGTCCATCTTGGGCATCATAATATCAAGAATCGCCAAATCAATATTTCCGCCACGGAAAAGCTCCATTGCCTTTTCACCGTTAAAGCAGATAACGGTTTCAAACCCCTCTTTTTCAAGATAAAGACGAACAAGCTCGCAAATATTTGCATCATCGTCTGCAATAAGTATTGTTTGCGGATTTTTCATAGCTTTCCCCTGCCTTTCAGAAGCTCTATGTACATTTTAAAAGCTCTTTCTTTTAAATATTATATCACAAAAATCGTAATTTGAAATACTTTTTTTGCTAATCTAATTGTATTATACAGTTATTGTAGATTTATGTACCCGATGTTAATATTTTGTGAACGCATAATTGCAGGTCTTTCTTTAAAAATTTGGAATCAAAAGTACATTTTGCCCTAAACAGAAACATTTTATAACATTTTTATTGATAATTCGCCGTTTCTATGGTATGATAAAATATATAAGTATGTAATGAAGTTCCAAGGAGATGTAGAAATTATGAAGCTGGGTATAGTAGGACTTCCCAATGTTGGAAAAAGCACCCTTTTTAATGCAATTACAAAGGCAGGTGCAGAAAGTGCAAACTATCCTTTCTGTACTATAGAGCCTAATGTGGGCGTTGTAGCCGTTCCCGATGAAAGGCTGGACGTTTTATCTAAAATGTATAACCCCGAAAAGGTTACTCCCGCAATAGTAGAATTTGTGGATATTGCAGGTCTTGTACGCGGTGCAAGCCGCGGTGAGGGCTTGGGAAATAAATTCCTTGCACATATCCGTGAGGTTGATGCAATCGTTCACGTGGTAAGATGCTTTGAGGATGCAAATATCGTTCACGTCGACGGAAGCGTTGACCCTCAGCGTGATATTGAAACGATTAATTTAGAGCTTGTGTTTGCTGACCTTGAAAGCGTGGACAAGCGTATCGACAGAACTATGAAAATGATGAAATCGGGCGACAAGAAATATCAGGCAGAGCTTGAGCTTTGGAAAAGATTCAAGGAAGCACTCGAAAGCGGAAAAAGTGCAAGAAGCGTAGAAATAACAGACGATGAAGCAGAGATTGTGAAAGAGCTTTCGCTCCTTACAATGAAGCCCGTACTTTATGCTGCAAATGTTGCAGAGGGCGACTTTGCCGCAGGTATTGAAAACAATGAATTTGTGAAAAAGGTAGAAGAAATTGCCGAGGCTGAAAATGCACAGGTGCTTCCCATTTCCGCACAGATTGAGGAAGAAATCAGTTCTCTTGACGGAGAGGAAAAGCAGATGTTCTTAGAAGAAATGGGACTTAATGAATCGGGTCTTGACAGATTGGTTAAGAAAAGCTACGCACTCCTTGGACTTATCAGCTATCTTACCGCAGGTGCTCCCGAAGTAAGGGCGTGGACCATTACCCGCGGTACAAAGGCACCTCAGGCGGCAGGAAAAATTCATACCGATTTTGAAAAGGGCTTTATCCGTGCAGAGGTTGTTGCATATAAAGACCTTATCGAGTGCGGCAGCCACAGTGCTGCAAAGGAAAAAGGACTTGTCCGCAGTGAGGGTAAGGAATATGTAATGCAGGACGGAGATATTGTTCTCTTCAGATTCAACGTATAAGAAAAATCGCTACATAGGATAAAAGAAAGGAGAAATACTATGAACAAAAAATCACTATGCTTACTTCTCACCTGTGTTATTATGTTCACAGCATTTATCCCTTTTTCGGAGGCAGAAAATGTGACCATGTACGCCTCCGACGGAAGAACAAGAATAGTTGAAGCAAAAGATATTTCCGCATGGAAGGCAGTGGGTTGGTTTGAATCTGCCGAGGATGCAAAAATTGTCACGCTGTATTCCATGGACGGAAGAACGCTCGATATTCCCCAGTATTACCGTGCCGACTATAACGCAGTGGGCTGGTACAACACTCGTGAGGAAGTCACACTTACGATGTATTCCATGGACGGCAGGTCGCTGGAAGTATTCAAAGATGCCGCCGAAGCACATAACAAGGTAGGCTGGTACTATAATATAAGCGATGTTACCATAAAAATGTATGACAAGGACGGCAACGAATATACTATTTACAGAGATTTCATCGAAAGCGAAAAGGCAAAAGGGCTCTCGGACAATAAAAATGACGTTATGCAGCTGATGTTTTCCGCTGACGGAAGATTTATGCACGTCCCCTTTGACAAGGTGGAAGCACACAATGAAGTGGGCTGGTTTACATCGGGCGGAAAGGTTGATACATCAAAGCCGATGGTGGCAATTACCTTTGATGACGGTCCCGGTGCTCCTACGGCAAGGGTTCTGGACATTTTAGAAAAGTATAATGTCCCTGCAACGTTTTTTGTACAAGGCAAGAACGTAGCACGTTATCCAAACGAAATGGTGCGTGCAGTCAAAATGGGCTGTGAAATCGGAAACCACACCTACAGTCACGTAAATTTATCTGCCTCGTCTACATCGACCATTGCACAGCAGATAAATGCCACAAATACAGCCGTGTACAATGTGACAGGTGTATATCCGAAGGTTTACCGACCTCCCTACGGTGCATACAACAAAGCCGTTCTTAACACAATTGCAATGCCTGCAATTATGTGGTCGGTAGATACGCTGGACTGGAAAACACGCAACCCCTCCAAAACTTTGGCAAGCGTTAAGAGAGATACAAAAGACGGTGCAATCATTCTGATGCACGACATACATTCTCCTACTGCCGATGCGGTAGAGCCTGTGGTAAAGCATCTTCTGATGCAGGGCTTTCAGCTTGTTACCGTGAGTGACCTTATTAAATATCGCCAGGGTCACGCCGTAAGCGGAAAGGTTTACAACAGCCTTGCCCCACGATAAGCCGAAATAGAGAAATTGAATAAACCACTCCTTGGCGGGTATACTATAAGTATCATGTACAAGGAGTGGTTTTTTATGCTTTTATGTCCTGAAATTTCTTTTATTAAGGCAAGGGAAATTCTTGATTCAAGAGGAAATCCCACCATTGAAACAGAGGTTTTTTTAAGCGATGGCTCATATGCCCTGGCGGCAGTTCCGTCGGGAGCTTCCACGGGTGCTTTTGAAGCCTATGAGCTTCGTGACAAAGATAAGTCACGATATATGGGGAAAGGCGTCCTTAAAGCCGTAAACAACGTGAACACTACCATTGCAAAGGAGCTTATAGGACAAAATCCTTTCAATCAGAGAAAAATTGATTCCCTTTTGTGCAAGCTTGATTCAAGCGAGAACAAGGAAAAGCTCGGTGCTAATGCCATACTGAGCGTATCCCTTGCAGTTGCAAGAGCGGCGGCAAATTCATTGGGGCTTCCTTTATACAGATATGTGGGCGGAACAAATGCCCACACTCTCCCCGTCCCCATGATGAATATTATTAACGGTGGAAAACACGCAAGTAATTCAATCTGCTGTCAGGAATTTATGATTATGCCCGTGGGTGCACAGAGTTACCGCGAAGGGCTTCGCCACTGCGTAGAAGTATTCCACACACTGGCAAAGGTGCTTAAAGATAAGGGGTATTCCACCGCCGTTGGCGACGAGGGCGGTTTTGCCCCCAACTTTTCAAACGACGAAGAGGCACTCAAAGCAATTTGCAGTGCCATCGAAAAGGCAGGCTTTAAGCCGGGTGAGGATTTCAGAATTGCTCTTGACCCTGCTACAACAGAAATGTATGAGGCTGCAAAAAAGGAAAAGCAGGAGGGAAAATACTATTTCTGGAAACAGGGTAATTTCCTTACAGGCGACGAAATGGTGGCCTTTTGGGAGGACTGGGTGAGAAGATACCCCATTTGCTCCATTGAGGATGCCATGAGCGAGGAGGACTGGGACGGCTGGAAAAATATCACCGCCAAGCTTGGAGGCAAAATTCAGCTTGTGGGCGATGACCTTTTCGTGACCAACACACAAAGACTTCAAAAGGGAATAAACGAACACGCCGCAAATGCAATTCTTGTAAAAGTAAACCAAATCGGAACTCTTTCCGAGTCCCTTGATGCGATAGAACTTGCAAAAAGGAACGGATATAAAACAATCATCTCCCACCGAAGCGGAGAAACGGAGGACACCACCATTGCTGACATTGCCGTAGCGGTAAATGCAGGGCAAATCAAAACAGGCGCTCCCTCCAGAACTGACAGAACTTGTAAATATAACAGGCTTCTTCGTATTGAAGAAGAATTAGGAGAGTAAAGAAACAGCAATGAGGCAAGCTATGATAGCTTGCCTCATTTTTAGATAAAATGTAACAAAAGGGGCACGCCTCGGGTGGAGGGGGCCCCTTTTGTCCTTCGGACATTTCTCCGCTGGCGGGGAAATCAACCCCAAACTGTACCTAAGCCATCATGAATGCCGAAAATTTTCATTTTTCTCACTTACATATGAAAACATATGAACAATTAAAATAATTATTCAATTAAAACACTTGCTGCGTTACAAACTGGTGTCAAGCTCTTCATATTTTTCCACAAAAAAGCCTTACTGAGGTCAGCACCACTTGTATTAACCCCTATTTCAGAAATAGTTTTTGTAATATTTTCTGACACCTCAATCTGCTTTACATCTAACATTACTGAACCTTTGTAACAAGCAACAACAATGATATAATTTTCTGTTATTCCAAAAGTAATAACTTTTAAATTAGAAAGTATTAATACTTTTGGAGTCGTTTTGTCACCTATAAAGTGAACACTGGCACTCAATAGCGGCTCATTCCCAACATTGACAACATTTAGTTTCTCCCATTGTTCTTCATCACCTTCGTAAATGATGTCTGTTAATTTCAAGCAATTGCAAAAAGCATGTTCCGAAACTCCTGCAACATTTTTAGGAAATATCACTTCCGTTAAGGACTTACAGTTATAAAACGCATAATCTTTTATACTTGTTACATTTTTAGAAATATATATATTATTCAAACTGCTACAATTATAAAAAGTATATGGTTCTATACTTGTGACACTTTCCGGTATAATTATATTTTGCAAAGCTTCACAATTGAAAAAAGCTCCATCCTCAATTTCTACTACACTATCTGAAATCGTTATACTTAATAATCTACTACAGTGAATAAAGGCGTTAGCTCCAATTTTGGTAATACCATAAGGAATAACTATATTATTAATAAATTGACATCCTCTAAATGCATCTTCATAAATACTTGTTACAGGATAACCACCCAAAATTTCTGGAATTACAATATCACCAGATGCCGTCGTTGCATCACATTTAATTACACAGGCTTCACCATCTGCCACAGCATAGTAAAAACAGTCGCTTTCCGCTATAAATTCATGGTTGAAAAAGAAATAATCTGCATTTATTAACTTTGTGTTGCTGCTATGTATATTTATAGTGTTCCATTGTGCCTCAGTTCCGCTATATGCAACCCTTGTTAAAGAGTCACAGCTGAGAAAGGCATTAAAGCCTATGTCTGTAATAATACTTGGAATTGTGATGTTTACCAATTCTTCACAATACTCAAAAGTACGTGGTTCAATAGCTGTCATTCCCTTTGATAAAATTATATTATTTAGACTTTCACAATGGGAAAATGCACCCCTGCCTACTCTCGTTATGCTGTTAGGAATATCAATGCTTATTAAATATCTACAATTCAAAAATGCAAATTCTCCTATGCTTGTTACACTTTCAGGAATCGACACACTTTCCAAATTTGCAGATTCTTGAAAAGCTCCATCCCCTACGCTTTCCACACCGTCCAGTATATCAATCGAAATAATGTTTTTATGTAATGGATACCACGGCACATCGGTATACTCCGAATAGTTATACATTTGCCCTTTACCTCTGATAGTAAGTAACCCGTCCTTATTAAGCGCCCATTTGACTGTATCTCCACACGTACCGCTATCCAATATAGTATCATTCATATAACAAATATCTGCAACTAGCAGAGGGGCATTATATTTCTCAATCTTAATTTTATTAAACTGTGCAACGGTACCATTATAATTTACAGTTTTTAATTGACTGCAGTCAGTAAATGCCGCTTCGCTTATTTGCGATACATTTTCATTGATTGTAATATTAGTCAACACATCACAGACTTCAAATGCGAATTCTCCTATGACTTCAACATTTTTTCCGAATATAACATTTTCGAGATAACTGCTGTCTGCAAACGCAAAATCTCCTATGTTGGTTACAGAATCTGGGACTGTGTATGATATGTCGGTTTTACCTGCAGAATATTGTATCAATGATGTTTTATCTTTATTAAATAAATTGCCATCAAGAGAACTATAATATGTATTATTTGAATTTACATCTATCGTTACTATATTTCCACCAAAAGCCTTTAATCCTATACTTTCAACACTTTGTCCTATAGTTATTTTATTCATTTGACAACCATAAAACGCTCTGTCTGCAATATGTGTAACTTCTTCGGGAACACTGTACTCCTGCACACTTTTAGCATGAGGAAATAAAATCAAAGTTGTTTTATCCTTGTTGAACAAAATGCCATCTGTCGAACTGTAATACTGATTGTCATAATCGACATCAACACTTGTTAGTTTTTGACATCCCAGAAAAGCTCTGTCACCTATACTCGTCACTTTTTTAGAAATGGTAACTTGAATAAGTCTTCTGCAATTTCTAAATGCCTGCTCCCCTATAGTTGTAACACTGTCGCTTAGAGTTATATTTGACAATTCAATACATTTATTAAACGCAAAATCCCCTATGCTAGTTACACCATTCTCTATAACCACGGTTTTCACATCATTAGTCCCCCATGGAGCTACATCGTCTAATGAATAATTTGTCATATCTCCTGTTCCGCTGATTGTAAGAGTTCCTGAGTAATCAAGAGACCATGTCAGATTTTCTCCGCAACTACCACTGTCTATTACCGAGGCACTTGCATTAACTGCAAATAGCCGCATACATACAAGCAACACAGAAATTACAAGGCACAACCTTATGACTCTATTTTTCAAAACAACCACTCCTCCAAATATTAAAAAATGCGCCGACCGTAGCCGACGCACGAAAAACGCAGCTCCGATTTCAGCTGCTACGCATCCATACCGATAGAAGATATGACAATCAAAGCCTGCGTTTTTTCCTAACGCAAACTTCTATCGGCTTGTATTTAAGATACGTATCAAAGTTATTATATCATAGAGCTAATATTTTGTAAATATTTTTAGCAACAAATTTATGTGTACAGTTTGGGGACGGTACAGTTTGGGGACGTGTACAGTTTGGGGACGGGGCAGTTTTTGT
>JAZUCF010000012.1:0-176443 GCA_045638945.1 Clostridia bacterium
AAGAAGGCTGATGCAGAAGAAAAGAAGCCTGCTGCTAAGAAGGCTACAACAGCTAAGAAGACAACAACAAAAAAGGCTGCTGACGGCGAAGAAAAGAAGCCCGCTGCTAAGAAGACAGCTGCAAAGAAGCCTGCTGCTAAGAAAACAACAAAGAAAGACGCTGAATAATCAGCTCTTGGCAAGTACACAAGATAACAAAAATTAAAAAGAGGAGGATGCAAGATGAGTTTAGTTCCATACGTTATAGAACAGACAGGACAAGGAGAAAGATCTTACGACATTTTCTCAAGACTTTTAAAGGATAGAATTATTTTCTTTGGTGACGAAGTAAATGATCAGACGGCAAGTATCATCGTGGCACAGATGCTTTTCCTTGAAAGCGAAGACCCCGATAAGGATATTATGCTTTACATCAACAGCCCCGGCGGAAGTATTACAGCCGGCATGGCAATTTATGACACCATGAATTATATCAAGTGTGATGTATCTACAATTTGTGTAGGTATGGCGGCAAGCATGGGTGCATTCCTTCTTTCAGCCGGCACAAAGGGAAAGAGACTTGCTCTTCCCAACAGCGAAATTATGATTCATCAGCCATTGGGCGGTATGCAGGGTCAGGCAACGGACATTAAAATCCACGCCGACAGAATAATCCGCATGAAGGATAAGCTAAATACAATCCTCAGCGAAAACACAGGCCGTCCCTTGGAGGAAATTGTACGCGATACAGAGCGTGATAACTTTATGTCAGCACAGGAAGCCCTTGATTATGGCTTGATTGACAGGATCATAACTACAAGATAAAAAAGAAAGGCTGCGATGACGTTTCTTCGTAGCCTTTTCACCATTTTAAAGTGCTAATCTGAAAGGATTGATTCATTTGTCAAAAAACGAGGAAAAACAGATACGATGCTCTTTCTGCGGAAAGCTCCAGGATGAAGTGAACAGACTTATTGCCGGCCCCGGTGTATATATTTGTGATGAATGTATAGAGGTATGCTTTGAAATACTCGACGGCGACTTTGAGGATATGTCCTCCGCAAAGAGCGAGAATGCCGCAATACCCAAGCTTGAGGATACTCCTGTTCCCAAGGAAATCAAGGCGATTTTAGATGACTATGTAATAGGACAGGAACAGGCAAAGAGAAGTCTTGCGGTTTCAGTTTACAATCATTACAAGCGTATTAATTCCAAGGTGGATACCGAGGGTGTTGATATTCAGAAAAGTAATATCCTTATGATTGGACCTACGGGAAGCGGTAAGACTCTTTTGGCACAGACTCTGGCAAAAATTTTGCAGGTTCCTTTTGCTATTGCCGATGCTACCAGCCTTACAGAGGCAGGCTATGTCGGAGAAGATGTAGAAAACATTCTCTTAAAGCTTATTCAGGCGGCAGACTATGACCTGAAAAAAGCCGAACACGGAATTATATATATCGACGAGATTGACAAAATCACAAAGAAAAGCGAAAATGTTTCCATTACCCGCGATGTAAGCGGTGAGGGCGTTCAGCAGGCTCTCCTGAAAATTTTGGAGGGAACGATTGCTTCCGTGCCTCCGCAGGGTGGAAGAAAGCATCCCCATCAGGATTTATTCCAGCTTGATACGACAAACATTCTCTTTATCTGTGGCGGAGCGTTTGCAGGTCTTGATAAAATTATTGAGAAGCGTGTAGGAAAGCAGGGGGTAGGCTTCGGGGCACAGGTTACAAGCAAACAAAAGCGTGACGTGGGTGAAATTTTTAAAAATGTTGAGCCTCAGGACCTTTTGAAATTTGGTCTTATTCCCGAGCTTGTGGGGCGTGTTCCCGTTGTGGTTACTCTTGACCAGCTTGATGAAGAAGCCCTTAAGAAAATCCTCACCGAGCCTAAGAATGCACTTGTCCGTCAGTATCGCAAGCTTTTCCAGATGGACGGAGTAGAGCTTGAAATTACCGATGATGCTCTTGGCTATGTGGCTAAAAAAGCTATTGAAAGGGAAACAGGGGCAAGAGGACTTCGTGCGATTATGGAAAATACTCTTTCCGATGCAATGTTTGAAATCCCCTCTGACAAAACTGTGAAAAAAGCCGTATTTGATAAAGACTGCTTCGAAAATAAGAAAGAGCCAAAACTCACAAGAGCTAAGAAAAGAACAGAAAACGAAGAAATAGCATAAATAGCGACAAATAAAAGAAAAAATAGGTTTTTTTGTCGAATGTATTAAAAGTTGTTGAAATTTAATCCGTTTAATGTTATAATAACAGTGCCAAACAAAATCTAAATAAGACATTAGCAAGAAGAGTGTATTTTTACTTAGGTAAAAATACATAGACTCTTTCATATGGACTCTTCTTGTTCGTAGTCTTATGATTTTGTTTGGCAACAAAAAAAGGGCTATGTATTTTTCGACGCATAGTCTCTTCGTGAGCTATGCGTCTTTTTAATTCACGCCCCAAAACGGAGGGTAAAAAAATGAAAACAGGCTTTAGAAGAAAATTGGACAAGTTGGGCAGAGTTACAATACCAAAAGAGTACAGAGAGTATTTTGAAATGAAAAAGGGAGAAATGGTCGCTATAATCGAGGTTAAAGAAGGCGTTTTAATTTTTAATCCAGAAAAAATTCAAGGTGAAGAGTAAAAGCTCTTTACCTTGAATTTGTTTTATGGTAAAATATTAGCATGAACAACAAGGAGGATTACATATGAGGAAAAAGTTACAGGACGCAATGTTTGAGGTAAGCTATCTTTTTGAGCTTTTAATATCAGTGATGGTAGGTGCGGCAGTTTTAGTTCTGGCAGGCAGAATGATATATGATGCGGTAATTACCCCCGGCTATTTCAGCGGTGCAGCTTCGCTGATGAAAATTTTAGACGATGCAATTATACTGGCTATCGGTGCGGAGCTTATAAAAATGCTTTGTAAGCATACCCCCGAAACAGTAATCGAGGTTTTGGCGTTTGCTCTGGCACGTCATCTGATAGTGGTACATGCTACACCTTTGGAAAACCTCATCACGGTAATTGCAATAGCTGTCCTTTTCGCTGTAAGGCGTTTTCTTCTTAATCGCCACGACATGGTTGAAACACCCGACGGGCTTGTAGAAGTAGAGGAAATGCAGCAGGAAACTCACGAAATACATACAGACGACAGGGAAAAGATTGTTCTTTGATAAAAAAAGTTACACATTGGGGACTGTCCCCAATGTGTAACTTTTTTCTATAATGTCAGTTTTTCCGAAAGCTTTTCAGCTTCCAGCTTGATATAATGATGTTCCTCTTTGGAAAGGTCTGGGTCATCGCTGAGTAATTTTTCTGCGGCTATACCGCTCTCTCTCAGCACCGTAAAATCGTTTGCAAGGTTTGCAATTTTAAAGCTTAGTTCGCCGTGCTGACGTGTACCGAAAAAGTCTCCCGGTCCGCGTAATTTAAGGTCTGTTTCCGATATCTGGAAGCCGTCATTGCTTTTTGCCATTATCTTCATACGTTCTTTTGTTTCGTCTGAAAGGCTATTGCAGAAAAGAACGCAATAGCTTTTTGCTTTTCCGCGTCCTACACGGCCTCTTAGCTGATGAAGCTGACTAAGACCAAATCTTTCCGCATTTTCAATTACCATTAAGGTTGCCTCGGGAACATTTACTCCGACCTCAATAACAGTTGTGGAAACGAGAATTTTGGTGTTTCCGCATATGAAATCGCACATTGCAGATTCCTTGTCCTTAGCTTTCATTTTTCCGTGTACGATTCCCATGGGGATATCGGGGAAAATATTCTTTGAAAGAAAATCATAATGCTCCTGTGCCGATTTTATTTCCATAGTTTCAGATTCTTCCACCGCGGGGCAGACGATATATGCCCGATTTCCCTGCTCAATTTCTTTTCTGATAAAGTTATTGATTCTCTCACGCATATTTTCGCCTACACAGTAGGTGTCAATCCTTTGTCTGCCGGGGGGAAGCTCATCAATTACCGATATATCAAGGTCACCGTAAACAATTAATGCCAATGTGCGGGGAATAGGGGTAGCCGTCATTACAAGGGTATGGACACAATCGCCTTTTTCACCTAAAAGCATTCTTTGCCTTACACCAAAGCGGTGCTGTTCATCGGTAATCGCCAGTGCCAAATTATGAAATACCACTTTTTCGGTAATAAGTGCATGAGTTCCGAATGCAATATTGATATCGCCGTTTTCAAGCTTTTCATAAATTTCTTTTTTATTCTTAGCCGTTGTGCTTCCTGTCAGAAGCGTGCATTTGATACCAAGACCTTCAAGAATGGGGGAAAGGTCGTTGTAATGTTGACGTGCCAGAACCTCGGTAGGTGCCATCATAGCCGCCTGATATCCGTTTTGCACGCAGAGGAATAGTGCCAACGCCGCAACCACGGTTTTACCGCTTCCCACATCACCCTGAACAAGTCTGTTCATAACAGTTCCCGAACTTAAATCCTTTATGATTTCATCGCAGACTTTCTTTTGAGCATTTGTCAGCGAAAAGGGGAGCGAGGAAAGAAATGGGGAGGTATCAACCTTTGTAAATGATACGCCACGAGCCTTGGAGGCTGTACTTTTCATTTTCCGCAGTGTTGTTTGCAGTATGAAAAACTCCTCAAAAATCAGCCTCTTTTTCGCAATTTCCAGAGAATCAAAATCCTTTGGAAAATGTATGTTCTTTATTGCAAAATCAATGGGGCAGAGAGAATACTGCCTTAAAATTTCGGGAGGAATGGGGTCTATTAAATATTTACTGTAGCATTTATAAGCCTCTGCGATTGTTTTTCTGAGGAATTTTTGTGTAATTCCGTTTGTGAGCGGATAAACGGGAACAATACATTTTGTACACTCCGAATGTGAGGAAGGTTCAAATTCGGGAGTGAGCATTTCCCTTGCACCCCTGCGGATGCTCACCTTTCCGTAAAAAGAGTATTCATATCCGCGTTTAAGATAGGTTTTGATATACGGATTGTTAAAGAAAATACAGGTCATAATTCCCGAATCGTCACGAATCTGTACTTTGTAATAAGTCAATCCTTTACGTATGTAATGCTCGCTTACGGGAGTGATTACGGTCGCATTTACGCATGCATATTTGTCATGCTCCACCTCGCGGATTTTTATAATCCTGCTTCTGTCTTCAAAACGGACAGGGAAGTATGTCAATAAATCCCAAACAGTAAGAACGCCAAGGCGAAGCAGTTGCTTCGCCTTGGCGTCACCTATACCTTTTAAATATTTAATATCTGTATCCTGAGGTCTTGTCACCATCAATCACCTTAGTCATCGGAGATTCGAAACGGTTGCGCCTTATACACAGACAAATTTGAATGCTTTCAATTTGTCGTCCTCGAAAGGCGTCAGCCTGTCTTCGTCCTCCGTATTAAAATCATTTTAAATTTTTCTGCGTATAAGGTCGGAGAGTTTAAAAAGCGAAAATTTTTACATAAGACAAAGAAAATTCAAAAATAATACTGTCGTATATTTGCAGAATTTTCTGCAGTATTATTCAAAATTTACCTTTTTAAACCGTAATCGGTTCGACTCTCTGATGACTACTCAACGGAAACTATATAATAATATACGCTTTGTCCGCCGTTTGCTACCAAAATGTCAGCATCAGGGAAGATTTCTTCAATTGCATCGGCAATTTTCTGCGCACTTTCCTCTGTTTCACCCTCACCGTAGTAAAGGGTGATAATCTCACTGTCCTCGTTTGCAATCTGCTTAACCAAAGACACAGTTGAGGTGAAAATATCTTCCTCGGAAGAAAGGATATGTCCGCCTGAAACTCCGATAATATTACCCTCGCGGATTTCAATGCCGTCCATCTGCGTATCTTTAACTGCGTGGGTTACATTACCGCTTACGACTCTCTCCATTGATTCTGTCATATTCTGCGTGTTATCCTCCAGAGTAGCATCGGGAGAAAATTCCATCATTGCACAAATACCCTGGGGGATTGATTTTGACGGAATTACCACAGCTTTGCAGTCTGCAATCTGAGATGCCTGCTCTGCGGCTAACACAATGTTTTTATTATTGGGAAGAATAAAGACAGTGTCTGCATTTGCTTCCTCGATTGCGTTAAGAATGTCCTCCGTACTGGGGTTCATTGTCTGACCGCCGAAGATAATGGTGGTAACACCAAGCTCCTTAAAGGTTGTAACGAGGCCCTCACCGTTTGCAACGGCAACTACGGCAACATCTTTATGCTCATTTACAGGCTTGATTTCCTTTTTTTCAGCTTCGCCGTTTAAAATATCAGTATGCTGTTCACGCATGTTTTCGATTTTTATGTTAACCATTTCGCCAAGCTTTACCGCCTGTTCCAAAACGAAACCGGGATGATTTGTATGGATGTGAACCTTTACAATATCGTCCTCGTCAATAACAATCATACAGTCGCCCTTAGGCTCGATGGCATTACGCATTTTATCTGCGGAAAGCTTTGCATCATACTTATTAATAATAAATTCAGTACAGTATGCAAATTTAATATCTTCCGTGCTGATTGTGCTTTGTGCGGATTTATTTTCAGAAACGGCCATTGCTGCACTATCGTTAAGAGCAATCTCTTTGCCCGAGATAGCCGCTAAAAAGCCCTCAAAAATAAATACAAGTCCCTGACCGCCTGCATCTACAACGCCTGCCTGCTTAAGCTGGGGGAGCATCTCCTGGGTTTTGGCAAGGGCACTGTTCATACCCTTATAAACTGCCTGCATAAGCCCCTCTATATCATTGCCTTTGTAGCGTGCTGCCGTTTCTGCAGCGGCACGGATTACTGTAAGGATTGTACCCTCGGTGGGCTTCATAACTGCACGGTAAGCAGTATCGCTACCACTTTGAAGTGCAGAAACCATTGTTTTTACATTGATGTCGGATGAAGTAATCTCTTTTGATATTCCGCGGAAAATCTGTGACAGGATAACACCCGAATTTCCCCTTGCGCCGCGGAGGGTAGCTTTTGCCACTGTCTTTGCCGCCTCGCTTGAATCAGCGGTATTCATCGAATCAACACTGCGTGCCGCATTCATAAACGTAAGTGACATATTTGTGCCCGTATCGCCGTCGGGGACGGGGAAGACATTAAGAGCATCTACAAGCTCTTTATTGTTACTCAGATTGTTGGCACCCGAAATTATCATCCTGGATAAAAGTGATGCGTCAATAATTTTAGTCATATATTAGCCTCCATAAAGACATAAAACACATTCTTTGTCATATTGTTTTAAGCAGAAATTATGCGTTGGGAAGTCTGATGCTTTCCACAAATACATTTACAGCCTTAACATCCATTCCGATAATTTCAGAAAGACGATATTTTACACCGTGAATAATACTTTTGCAGATTGCATTAATGTTTACGCCGTACTGAACTACAATATACATATCTACAGTTACTTCGTTATCTTCAATTGTAACCTTTATTCCTTTTGAAAAATTTGAAGGTTTAAGAAGGCTTACAATACCGTCTTTAGTGCTGCGTGATGCCATTCCCACAACGCCGTAACAGCTTGTAGCGATTATGCCTGCCGCGCCCGCAATCACATTATTGGAAATAATAATATTGCCATATTTATTTTCTGATTTTGCTGCCATATTAAGTCCTCCTTTTGGATTTGTCCTTATATCTAACTTATAGTATACCTCAAAACTGCCCATTATGTCAATATTTCTATATTTTTATTGGGCGAAAATCTTTCGACATCATTTTCAAACAGTATAATTTGTCTTTTTTCGCCAAGGCTGTCAAGAAGCCCCATTGCGTTTTTCTTTCGCTTTTCATCATACTGGAGAAAGGGCTGGTCTAAAAGCATAAAAATCGTCTTATCCTTAAAAAGCATATCTGTCAGTGCCAGCCTCAAAGAAAGGTACATCTGGTCAACGCACCCTCCCGAAAAATATTCTGAGCTTCGGGGAATATCGGCATTTACCTTCAGTGAAAAATCTTCTCCGCAAAACAGTCCATTGTATTTTTCACCGCTTAGTATTTCAAAATATTTTGAAGCATTTTTATTGATGGATGGTGTGAAATTATTTTTCATTCTTTGTACGGCGTTGTCAAGTGCCTCACAGGCAAGGGTAAGTGCATTAAGCTTCTTTTCAAGTGATGCTTTCTCCCTGTAAAGCTCATTAAGGTCTGATTCTGATTCTTCTCCTATGCTTTGCTCAAGAGAACGGATTTGAGATTCGATACTGAGTGCGTTTTTTTCTTTCTCCAAAATCTCCCGCTGAAGTGTCTTCAGAGCATGAAGATGTGCTTCGCTTTCTTCGTTTTGTACAGCAGTTTGCGAATATGTATTTTTCTTTCCCGAAAGCATTATAAAAAGAATTATAAAGCAAACTAACCAGATAGCAAACGGATATTTAATACCGCTAAGACTTAATACAAAAGACAGGGCAACCGATAAAAGTGCCCAGACAAAAATGCTTACGGTAAACCTTTGCTTGCTTTTATCGTTGAAAATCTTTTTACTTTCATCAGGAACTGTTAAAGAAGCCTTTTCAAAGCGGTCATAGAGCCTCTTCAGTTCTTCCTTTGTGTTTTTTAAAAGAGCCTGTGCATTAGTAAGCTGTGATTTCACCTGGCTTTCCATTGCCCTTTTATGCTCGGCTTCCGATATACGTTTTGTTATCTCCGAGAGCTTTCCTCCGTCTCCGTGTTTAGGGGAGATTTCCCGACGGGAATTTTCTAAAATTTTCCGAGCCTTCTCATAGCTTATATTTTCATCCGCCGTGCTTGCTATATTGGAAAGCTTTCCGAGCATTTCTTCATTTCCTCCGTCAGTCACACAGGCGAGCTGTTTAACGCACAGCGTTTTTAAAAACGTATCACTCCCTATGCCTATAAGCTCTAAGGGGGATACGGAAAGCTCATTTGCAGTGTTAGTGTCATATACCATGAGCGTATCATATTTCTTGGCAGAGCCTGCCTTGCGGTAAATGGTGATGTTTTCACCATCGTCGGTTGTAAGGCTTAATTTACCCTCGCACACACCGCCGTCCCAGGGAGTATATTTTTCCCTTAAAGAAAGGCTTTTTCCGCGACTTTCTCCGAAACCATAAAACATTGCGAAAATAAAGCTTATGACCGTGCTTTTTCCGCTTTCATTTTCGCCTGAGATAATATTGATACCATTTTTGAGGTTTATGGTCTTATTTTTGAATTTTCCGAATGAGGTAATTTCAATCTTATTAATCTTCATAATGCACCTCCATACCCGAAAGTGCATCCATACCCGCTTTGGCACTCATTATGTATTCTTCTTCGCTTGCGGAAAGTTTTCTTAATTCGCGGAGAAATTCTCCCCTTAAGCTTTCTTCCTTTTCTATTTCGTCAAAGTCGTAGCAAATTGTGGTATTATCATATATCTCAATATAAAACGCAAATTCCGAAACTTTCTCTTGAATAAAATCGGTGTCAAGCATGTCGTTTTCGCACTGTTCTCCCGTTAAAGTAATGCGATAAATGTCACTATCCGTAATTTCAGACTTGATTTTTTCAATTATTTCGCCTGGTGCGTATCCGCTTACATCAAGAGATATGTTGTGATGTCTTCTTTTTGAAAAAGAAAGGGGAGTAACTTTTGTTTCTTGTGGGGTTATCTGTGCGTATATAAAGCCTGTAGAAGAATCGTCGTTAAATCTGTGCGGCTCAGGCGTTCCGCTGTAAGCGCATTTTGTGCTTCCTACGGAAAATTCATATGTGTCGTGAATGTGACCGAAAGCCGCGTAGTTTATTTGCAGAGCAGAAAGCGTTTCCTTGCTTATGATATTATAGTCACTGCTTGGAGTAATATCTCCGTGCAGGCACATAATATTCAGCTTGTTTTCATCAAGCGATATGTTGTCGAAAGACGGTGTGATTACACTGCCACTGTAAGATTTTCCATAAAAAGCAGTGTTTTTTTCAGGAATTTCAAAAACGTAATCAAATGTAGGAAAAATATGTACATTTGAAGAAAAGTACCCTTCCTTGGAAAAAGGGGAGCCGCCGCACATATAGTCGTGATTTCCGCAGACAATATATACAGGAATTGGTGCAAGGTTTGAAAGCTCCTTGCGTACAAATTCGCTGTCCTTTTTTGTGGGTATAGGGTTATCAAATAAGTCACCGCAAATGAGCAGAGCATCAACCTCTCTGTTTTTACAAAATGATACAATATCGGTAAGGGAAAGACGAAGCTCTTCCTTGCGTATTTTAGCAAGGTTTGAGGGGAGTGATGAAAAAGATGCCCCAATATGTAAATCTGCACAATGAACTATTTTAAGTTCCACTTTAACCCCTCCTAAAAAATCATTGAAATATTAAATGCGGTATGGTAAAATATCAGTTAGTTGAAATCTTAGCAACAAGGCGGCAGATTGGCGTTCCCATTTGAGAAAAACGCTCCTCATACTCTGTCATGATATTCCCTTCAAAATCGCTGTTGTGTAAATCAAAGGTTACATCTGACAAGGTAAAACCGTTTTCGGGAAAGCTTTCTAAGGAAAAATCAAAAAGCTCCCGATTATCGGTTTTAAAGCATATTTCTCCGTCATCCTTAAGAATCCTTTTGTAAATTTCAAGAAATCCGCCATGGGTTAGACGGCGTTTTGCGTAGCCCTTTTTAGGCCATGGGTCGCTGAAATTAAGGTAAATCCTGTCAACGGATTTATCGGGAATATCTTCTGCGATAATCTGAAAATTCCCACGCATGAATTTTAAGTTTGTAAGCTCTGCCTCGGCAGCTTTTTCCATGGCAAGGACAATAACATTTGATACCTTTTCTACGGCAATGTATTTAACATCAGGATTAAGCTTTGCCGTTTCGGTAATAAATCTGCCCTTGCCGCAACCGATTTCTATATGTAAGGGCATGCCGCCCGAAAAGTCTGTATCAAAGCTTTCCATCATCAGATTTTCACAGGCGGCAATTCTTTCGCATAGGTGACTTCTTGTTCTCATTCTCATCTTTTGTATGTCCTTTCAACTATTTTGAAGCGGTGTATACCTTGTCCTTTCCGCTTAGTTTTCCGTATACTTCCAATATTTTAAATCTTATTTCAAAAGGGGAACTTTCTCCTTTTGAATGTGCCGTTATAATATCATAGCTTTCTTTGTCAAGAGAGGAACGAAGCTTTTCTTCAGCATTGGCAGTTTTGGCAGTTCCGTCCACAAAGCAAAGGGGAGGGAACATTACGCACCACCAGTTTTTGCCCTCAGCTTTTCCGATTTTCACCCTGACTGCATCATAATTTCCTGCGGGAAGGCGTATGTTTTCATATTCCTTGGTCGGGAAAGAGAAATTTCCATACTCCACCTCGGCTTTATAATCATAACCGTTATCACGGATTACTTTTTCAGCTATTTCTTTATAAACTTCAAGCTGCGTGCTTACTTCATCTTTTTTAGTGAACTCCTTTTGACTGTGTGCTAAAATAGCATCACGAACCTTAAGCTTAAGTGCCTGGTCTTCATCACTGTCACTGTTTGCAATAACGTGGAGCCTTACAATATTCTGCGATAGGTCAGAATTAACCTTTGTTGAATAACCTATTAAGAAAAGAAATACAAATAAGCCCGCAAGCGTTAATGTAAAGAGTTTTTTCATACTGCAACACCTCATATGTAAGTATTGCCGTATATGAAAATTTTTATACAGGTGAGCAAATATATACTGTTTTGTATTTTCCCCACAGTTGCTTTTTTGCGTTTCGTGCTTCGTCGTATGTTCTGAATATGCCAAAAACTGTAGGTCCGCTTCCGCTCATCTGTGCACGGATTGCACCCAATGAGCAAAGCTCCTCTTTCACCTTTTCCAAAATTGGATGTTCCGATATACTTACTTCTTCAAGTACATTTCCCATTGCGGAAGCAATTTTGTCAAGATTTTTTTCTTCAAGTCCTTTAATCAAAGATTCTGTATCCGGATGCAGATAGTCAGTGTATGAATCAATTTTTTCATAAACTGTCTTTGTGCTGATGGAAAATGACGGCTTTACAAGTACGATACAGCACTTGGGCATTTTAGGAAGAGGAGAGAGCTTTTCTCCGATGCCCTCTGCAAGCCGTGTTCCTCCAAGTACGCAGTAAGGAACATCTGCGCCGATATTCACTCCGATTTTGCATAGCTCTTTAAGGGAAAGCCCTGCATTAAAAAGCCTGTTCATTGCTTTTAATACGGCGGAAGCATTGCTACTTCCCCCTGCAAGACCTGCGCCTACCGGAATACGCTTTGCAATGTCTATGCGCACACCCTCTTTAATCCCTGTGTACTTGAAAAATTCCAAAGCGGCTTTATAAGCAAGATTGTTTTGGTCAAGGGGAAGGTAGGGAAGATTAGTGGAAAGCTCTATTCCGCTTTTAATACGCTCTACAGTTATCTGGTCGAATACCGACACGGTCTGCATAACCATACAAACATCGTGATAACCATTTTCACGTCTTCCCAGTACATCAAGGGAGAGATTAATTTTAGCAAAAGATTTTGTTATAACTTTTTTCATAATTACCTCGTTTTTTTGTAAACATTATTTATTATTATACTTTAAAATAAGCTAAAAATCAATATTTAAAGGAGAGATTATTGTGTTTTATATCGGATGTCATCTGTCAGCATCAAAGGGCTTTCTTCATATGGCGAAAGAAGCCGTATCAATCGGGGCAAATACTTTTCAGTTTTTCACGAGAAATCCACGGGGGTTTGCCACAAAGGATATTGATGAATCGGATGTTAAGGCGTTTTTAGAATATACAAAAGAAAACGCCTTCGGAAAAATACTTGCCCACGCACCCTATACGCTTAATCCTTCCTCCGCTGATGAAAGAGTGCGTGACCTTGCCCTCAGGATAATGGAGGATGATATGGAGCGTATGGAATATATCCCCGGAAACCTTTATAATTTTCATCCGGGAAGCCATGTGGGTCAGGGAGCAGAAAAAGGAATAGAGCTTACTGCAGAGCTTTTAAATACTATTCTTAAACCAAATCAGACAACTATCGTGCTGCTTGAAACAATGTCGGGAAAAGGCAGTGAAATAGGCAGAAGCTTTGAGGAACTTAAAGATATTATTGATAAAGTTGAGCTATCCGACAAGGTCGGCGTCTGCCTTGACACCTGTCACGTTTATGACGGCGGCTATGATATTGCAAACAATCTCGACGGTGTACTTGATGAATTTGACCGCATTATAGGACTTGACAGGCTTCATGCAATCCATATGAATGATTCCAAAAATCCATTCGAAAGCCATAAGGACAGGCATGAGAAAATAGGCGAAGGCTCAATCGGGCTTTCTGCAATGAAAGCGATAATCAATAATCCGAGACTCAGGCATCTTCCCATTTTTCTTGAAACTCCAAACGAACTTGACGGATATGCAAAAGAAATTGCAATTTTAAAAGAAAACAGGGAATAAGCATATAACAGGTGCTGTAAAAATACAAACTTTTTACAGCACCTCATAAATTTTTCAAATCTTAGCAAAAAACAGTTTCTTTTTTGAAAAATTTGTGATAGAATATACTCTGTATAAAATTGTTTAAAAACGAGAGGAAAAAACATGCAGGAAAACATCAGGAATTTTTGTATCATTGCACATATAGACCATGGTAAAAGCACCTTGGCAGATAGACTTCTGGAATTAACAGGCAGCATAGAAAGCCGCGAGATGGAGCAGCAGCTGCTTGATAACATGGAGCTTGAAAAGGAAAGAGGAATCACCATTAAAGCCCGTGCGGTAAGGCTTAATTATAAGGCAGAGGACGGTAAGGATTACGTTCTTAACCTTATTGATACTCCCGGCCACGTTGACTTCAACTACGAGGTGTCACGTTCTCTTGCAGCATGTGAGGGGGCGTTGTTGGTGGTTGATGCGTCACAGGGCATCGAGGCACAGACCCTTGCCAATACCTATCTTGCCCTCGACCATAATTTGGAAATACTTCCTGTTATCAATAAAATAGACCTTCCCAGTGCACGTCCCGACGAGGTTGTAAAGGAAATTGAAGATATTATCGGAATCCCTGCGGAGGATGCTCCGAGAATCAGTGCTAAAAACGGCATTAATATTGAAGAAATCCCCGAATATATCGTAAAGAATATCCCTGCCCCCAAGGGTGATGAAACGGCACCTCCGAGAGCGCTTATATTCGATTCTTATTATGATTCATATAAGGGCGTAATCGTTTATGTGCGTGTAATGGAGGGAGAAATAAAGCCCGGAATGCGTATTCGCTTTATGGCAACGGGCGGTGAGTTTGATGTTGTGGAAACAGGTTATCTCCACCCCAAATGTATGATGCCCGCAAAGTCAATTAAAGCCGGCGAGGTTGGGTATATCGCCGCAAGCATTAAAACCGTGCGTGACACACAGGTGGGTGACACTGTAACCGATGCCCAGAATCCTGCAAAAGAGCCGCTTGCGGGTTACAGGACGGTTAATCCAATGGTTTACTGCGGTATCTATCCTGCAGACGGAGCCAAGTACGGAGACCTCCGCGATGCTCTTGAAAAGCTGCAGTTAAACGATGCATCACTTGCGTTTGAGGCGGAGACAAGTGCGGCACTCGGTTTTGGATTCCGTTGCGGTTTCCTCGGTCTTCTCCACATGGAAATTATTCAGGAAAGGCTTGAGAGAGAATTTAACCTTGACCTTGTAACGACTGCTCCAAGCGTTGTTTACAATGTCCGTAAAACAACAGGGGAGGAAGTATTGGTTTCAAATCCCACAAATCTTCCTGCACCTGCTGAAATTGATTATATGGAAGAGCCGTTTGTAAATGCTCATATTTATGTTCCGCAGGAATATGTGGGGGCGATTATGGAGCTTTGTCAGGATAGACGCGGTAATTATATAGGAATGACATATCTTGATTCTGAGCGTGCCGACCTTCATTATGAGCTACCGCTTAATGAGATTATTTATGATTTCTTTGATGCAATAAAGAGCCGTAGCCGCGGATATGCTTCCTTTGACTATGAAATGGGAAGCTACGTTAAGAGTGACCTTGTAAAGCTCGACATTCTTCTTAACGGGGATATTGTGGATGCACTGAGCTTCATTGTTCATTCCACGAAGAGCTATGCAAGGGGACGAAAAATTGCCGAGAAGCTTAAGGAAACGATTCCGCGTCAGCTTTTTGAAGTTCCGATTCAGGCGGCAATAGGCGGTAAGGTTATCGCACGTGAAACAGTTAAGGCAATGCGTAAGGACGTGCTTGCAAAATGTTACGGCGGCGATATTACCCGTAAGAAGAAGCTTCTTGAAAAACAGAAGGAAGGTAAAAAGAGAATGAGACAGGTAGGAAGTGTTGAGCTTCCTCAGGAGGCATTCATGTCTGTTCTCAAGCTTGATTAATATGATTTATATACACATTCCCTTTTGCAAAAAAAAGTGCCTGTACTGCGATTTTTATTCAGTAACGGACAAAAGTCTTTTTGAAGCATATACCAACGCTTTGATAAACGAAATCGAAAGCATCAAAGGAACAAAGACCGACACCGTATATATCGGCGGAGGTACGCCCACGGCAATAGGAGATTTCCTTATAAAAATAGTAGATGCAGTAAACGAAAATCTGATTTTGTCAAAAGATTGCGAGTTTACCGTGGAGGCAAATCCCGGAACAGTAGATTTTGAAATTCTTTCTGCACTAAAAAAAAGGGGAGTTAACAGAATCAGCCTCGGTGCACAATCCTTTAATGATAACGAGCTTTTATCGCTTGGCAGGATTCATAATGCCAATCAGATTTTTGAAAGCTGTGATTTAATCAAAAAGGCAGGATTTACAAATTTCAGCTTTGATTTAATGCTGGCTATTCCGCATCAGACGATGGGTAGTCTTTCATATTCTCTTGAATGTATAAAGAAGATTAATCCCCCTCATGTGTCGGCGTATTCGCTGATTGTGGAGGAGGGAACTCCTTTTTATGATATGGAGCTTGCTTTACCTGATGAGGACGAGGAAAGAGAAATGTATTATTATACCGAAGACACCCTTAAAGCTTTTGGACTTTACAGGTATGAAATATCTAATTTTTCCCGTCCGGGGTTTGAAAGCCGTCACAACACGGGATACTGGCAGGAAAAAGAGTATATCGGCCTCGGTGCAGGTGCACATTCCTATTATAGCGGAGCACGTTATAGTAATGCTTCCGATATATGCGCCTACATTAAAGGCAAAGGCAGAAAAGAAGACTATACGCCCATTTCAGAAAAGGAAAGAAAATTGGAGCTTTTTATGCTTGGGCTTCGTATGACTTGTGGTGTAGAATATAACGGCGAGTTTCCGGAAAGAGTAAACCCTCTCTTAGAAAAAGGATTGCTTGAAATAAGAATGGGCAGACTTTGTCTTACAAAGCGGGGAACAGATTGTGCAAATTTAGTTTTTATGGAGTTTTTGAATGATTAGTGCAAGAGATTATGCCTTGAAAGTAATTGGCTTTAAAGACAGAACGGAAAAAGAAATCCGTGAGAAGCTTACACAAAAAGGCTATGACGAAATCATAATTGAAGACGAAACAGAGTTTTTGAAAAGCTACGGATTTATTAATGATTCACGATATACAGAGCGTTTTACCCATGATGCGATTAATATTAAAAAGTGGGGCAAGGCGAGAATTAAAACCGAGCTTTTGCGAAAAGGTATAGACCGTGAAATTATTGAAAATACGATTGAGGATATTTTTTCGGAGCTTGATGATGACCGTCTTTTTACCGAAATGCAAAAGCGGTTTAAAAACTCAGACTTTTCAAACATAAAAGAAAGGACACGCATTTTTAATTTTTATTTGCGTCGCGGATTTTCTCCCGATGAAATTAAAGGTGCAATGAATCGTATGTGTTCTTTTGATGACATAATTTGTGAGGATTGAGGGTGTGAATATGAAAGTAGGCTTTGTGTCCCTCGGATGCAATAAGAATCTATGTGACACGGAAAATATGCTGGGGCTGTTGGCGGAGGACGGGTTTACAATTACCGTCGATGTGAATGATGCAGATGTGATTGTTGTTAATACCTGCGGATTTATTGAGAGTGCACAGCAGGAATCCATAGATGCTATTCTGGAGATGGCACAGTATAAGGAAAAAAAGTGTAAATTGCTTGTAGTATGCGGATGCCTTGCTCAAAGATTTTATAAGGAAATCAAAGAAGAGCTTCCCGAAGTTGATGTGATTGTGGGAACAACCGCCTTTGATGAAATAGTTCAGGCAATAAAAGATGGGCTTAGCGGAAGAAAACCACAGTATATATATAGCATAGACAAAGACGTGGAGGAAAATCTTCCACGAATAAGAACTACACCCGATTACGTGGCTTATCTTAAAATTGCAGAGGGGTGTGACAACTGCTGTACCTATTGTGCAATTCCGTACATAAGAGGAACGTACAGGAGCAGAAGCGAGGAAGCTGTTTTAGCAGAGGCACAAGCCCTTGCACAAGACGGAGTGCGTGAATTAATAGTGGTTGCACAAGACACTACACGCTACGGAATAGATTTGTACGGAGAAAAGAGAATTTCCTCACTCTTGACAAAGCTTTGCAAAATAGACGGTATCGAGTGGGTAAGAGTGCATTATTCATACCCCGAGGAAATTGATGACGAACTGATAAAAACCATAAGGGACGAGAAAAAGATTGTAAAGTATCTAGACATACCCGTACAGCACGGGTCTTCCTCCGTACTTAAACGAATGGGGCGCAGGACAAGCCGTGAAAAGCTTGAAGAGCTTATTACAAAGCTCAGGAAAGAAATCCCTGATGTTACACTTCGCACAAGTATTATTACAGGCTTTCCCGGAGAAACGGAAGAAGAATTTAAAGAACTCTGCGATTTTCTTCAGAAGGTGCGTTTTGACAGGGTAGGCGTGTTTGCTTATTCCAAGGAAGAGGGAACACCTGCCGCAAAAATGAAAAATCAGATTCCCGAAGAAATAAAAGAAGCAAGACGGGATAAAGTAATGGAGCTTTCACAGGAAATTTCATTAAAACGCAATGAAAGTATGATTGGAAAAACCGTCACCGTTATAACGGAGGGCTTTGAGGATAACCTCTATTACGGAAGAAGTGGCGGAGAAAGCATAGAAATTGACCCGAAAATATATTTCGGAGCACATAAAGAACTTAGTGCAGGCGAATTTACACAGGTTGTGATTAAATCATGCGATGTATATGACCTGTACGGTGAAGAAATTGAAAGGATGGATTAAAAATGAATTTACCAAACAAACTTACAATGGCAAGAATTATTATGATTCCCGCATTTATGGCGGCAATGCTAAAGAATTTCTTCCTTGCCGCGCTTATTATTTTCTGTGTTGCGGCAATAACAGACTTCTTTGACGGCTACCTTGCAAGAAAGCATAACCTTGTATCATCTTTCGGAAAGATTATGGACCCAATGGCGGATAAGCTTCTTGTTTTCAGTGCCCTTATGTGTTTTATTCAGATGGGTATTACCGCTGTTTGGGCACCTATTATAATCATTGCCCGCGAATTTTTTGTAACAAGTATGAGAGTTGTTGCAGTATCAAAGGGCAAGGTAATTGCAGCTTCATGGTGGGGCAAAATAAAAACAAACGTTCAGCTTTTTACCCTTATCGGGGCAATGCTTCTTCTTGTGCTGACAGGATTTGATGTAATCCCCCTTAAAAACGCATATTTTTGGTCGGATATATTAATCTGGGTGTCGGCAATCTTTACAATTGCAAGCTGGATTGCATATATTTTTGAAAACATTTCAGTATTTAAGGATGAGTAAGGAGATTCATTAATGCAGTATCAAAGAGTATGTGCTTACATCAGTAAAGAAGCAATAAAACATAATTTTGATAAGATTAAGAAGCTTTTGCCCGACAATGTGAAAATTATGCCGGTCATCAAGGCGGACGGATACGGTCACGGTGCAAATGTCTTTGCGGAGCTTTTAGAGGAAAAGTCGGATTATTTTGCAGTTGCTATCATCGAGGAAGCAATTGCATTGAGAGAACATGGGGTAAAAAAACCTATATTGCTTCTCGGTTATACGGCACCCGTGTATTTTGAGAAAGCTCTCCAAAACGACATTACTGTTACAATCCTTCGTTATGAGGATGCAGTGACTATGTCACAGACGGCGATGAAAATGAAGAAAACCGCAAAAATCCATATTCCGGTTGATACAGGTATGTCAAGAATTGGCTTTACCCCAGATGAATTTGGTGCAGAGGAAGTGCTGAAAATAGCCTCCCTCAAAAACATTTGCATTGAGGGAGTATTTACCCATTTTGCCACGGCAGATGAAAAGAATAAAGAGTTTACTGCCTTACAAGCGGAGAAATTTTCGCATTTTAAAAATCTGCTTGAAACACGTAATGTAAATATAAAGCTTTACCACTGTGCAAACAGCGGAGCAATTATGCAGCACGGAAAGCTTTCCTTTGATATGATGCGTGCAGGCATAATCCTTTACGGGCTTTATCCGTCGGAGGAAGTTGATAAATCGGTTCTTGATTTAATTCCCGTAATGGAGCTTAAAACCCACGTAGCCTTTGTAAAAACAATTAAAAAAGGCGATAGTGTAAGCTACGGAAGGACCTTTACTGCCGATAAGGATATGAAGATTGCCACTATCCCCGTAGGCTATGCAGACGGCTATCCCAGGCTTTTATCCAATAAAGGCAGGGTTATTATAAACGGCAGCTATGCCCCCATTGTCGGACGGATATGTATGGATCAGTTTATGGCAGATGTTAGCCATATTGAAACCGTAAAACCGGGCGATGAGGTAGTACTTATAGGAAAGCAAAATGAGCTTTTCATAGGTGCTGATGAAGTAGCACGCCTTACCGAAACCATAAATTACGAAGTTACTTGTAATATAAGCAAGCGTGTGCCGAGGGAAGTGATTTAGTGAAAGCCAAAACAGTTTTTGTATGTAAAGAATGTGGGAACGAGTCACCGAAATGGATGGGAAGATGTCCCGGTTGCGGAACATGGAACAGTATGATAGAGGAGGTAATTGAAAAAACCTCCGAAGCAAAAATCAGAAAAAAGGTTTCCCCTGTACTTATAAAAGAGGTATCAACCGAGGAGGGGGAAAGGTGCAGCGGCGGAAGCGGGGAGCTTGACCGTGTGCTTGGCGGAGGAATTGTGAAAGGTTCTCTTGTCCTTTGCGGAGGCGAGCCCGGTATTGGTAAGTCCACGCTTCTTCTTCAGGTAGCAAAGTTTGCTTCCGAAAGCGGAAAAGTGCTTTATGTATCGGGCGAGGAATCGGATAAGCAAATTAAGCTGCGTGCAGAAAGACTTGGTGCGATTTCCGATTCTCTCTATGTACTTAATGAAACAGACCTTGAATCAATTATTTCGGCAATTGAACTGATGAAGCCATCACTTGTAATTGCCGACTCAATACAGACGCTATATTCAGCTAATCTTACATCTGCTCCCGGAAGCGTGGGGCAGGTAAGAGAATGTACCCTTAAATTTATGGAACTTGCAAAAAGTACAGGCACAACAGTATTTATAGTAGGCCACGTTACAAAGGAAGGCTCAATTGCAGGACCCCGTGTGCTTGAACATATGGTTGACTGCGTGCTTTATTTTGAGGGCGAAAGACATCAGAGCTACAGAATTGTCCGTGCAGTAAAGAATCGTTTTGGCTCAACAAACGAAATCGGAGTATTTGAAATGACGGACAAGGGACTTATAGATGTTCCGAATCCTTCGCTGATGCTTCTTTCGGGAAGACCTGTAGATGCTCCCGGCTCTGCAATAGTATGCTCAGTTGAGGGTACAAGACCTATTTTAGCAGAGATACAGGCACTTGTGTCAAAGAGCAGCTTTGCAATGCCAAGGCGCATGGCAACGGGTGTTGATTTTAACAGAGTGTCCCTTATTATGACAGTACTTGAAAAACGAATGGGACTTCATCTTGGTGACCATGATGCGTATGTAAATGTAACGGGCGGAATACGGCTTGATGAGAGTGCCACAGACCTTGCAATAGCCTGTGCAATTGCATCAAGCTTCAGGAACAAACCGCTTCCGTCGGATATGGCGTTTTTCGGTGAAGTTGGGCTTACGGGGGAGGTTCGTACAGTTACTCAGGCTGCAAGGCGTATTGCAGAAATTCAAAAAATGGGATTTAAACGCTGTATGCTTCCCTTTGACTGCCTCGGAAGCCTTGATAAGGTAGAGGGCATTCAGCTTATTTCAGTACGCTCTCTTTCCGATGCATTGGAATATATTAAGGAGTAAACATATGGCTAAAACAGTTCTTATAACAGGAAGTTCACGGGGAATAGGTGCGGCAATGGCAAAGCTTTTTTACGAGAATGGCTACAATGTTGCCATAAACTATAATAACAGCGAAAAAGAAGCGAAAGAGCTTTGTTCATCGCTTCCGGGAAGTCTTTTGCTTAAAGGCGATGTTTCCAATGAAAGTGATGTACGCACAATGGTTGAAAAATCCGTTGAACATTTCGGGAAAATTGATGTCCTTATAAACAATGCAGGAATATCGCAAACAGGGCTTTTGCAGGATATCTCACTTTCAGATTGGGAAAGACTTTTTTCCGTAAATGTCACAGGAACATTTCTTATGAGTAAATATGCCGCAAAAAATATGATTGCAAATCACAGTGGAAAAATTATCAACATCAGCAGTATCTGGGGTGTAAGCGGAGCCAGTTGCGAAAGCTGCTACAGTGCTTCAAAGGGTGCGGTGATTGCATTTACCAAAGCTCTTGCAAAGGAGCTGGGTGCTTCAAATATAACTGTTAATTGTATTGCCCCCGGATTTATAGATACGGATATGAATAAGAATATTTCCAAGGAAGATACTCAAACCTTTTGCAATGAAACTCCTCTCGGGCGAATAGGAACACCCAATGAAGTTGCAAAAGCCGCTTTATTCCTCGCGTCGGAAAATGCCGACTTTATCACAGGTCAGATATTGGGCGTTGACGGCGGTGCAATAATTTAATTCACAAAAATAGTCCTCCTTCATACAATGGTATTAGGCGATGCCAATCAAATTGTATAAGGAGGATTTTTATATGGAAGAAAAGCTTACCGGCTCTTTCGGATGTAAGGAAAAGGTTTGTATACAGACAGATAAAATTTACGATTCCTGCAGAAGCAAGGAATGTATAGAGTGTATGCGTGTGTACTTAACGGAAACAGGACAGGAAATAATCGACCGTGCAGTAGATGTGAAGTGTAGAAAAAGCGAAGTTATCTGGGTGTTTAGTGATGTTGAAAAGATGCCCTTCAACCGTGGATACTATACAGTAGACCTTACTTTCTTTTTCAGAGTATCTCTTGATGTTTATACAGGCGTTTCCCGCCCCGTATGCGTTGAGGGTGTTGCTACCTATAGCAAGAAGGTTGTTCTTTTCGGCAGCGAGGGAAGTGCAAAAATATTCTCATCAAAATATAAAGAGGACAGCTTTGACCCCCAGCTCTGGCAGAAAACGAATATGCCAAAAGCGGTTGTAGAAACACTTGATCCCATTAGTTTGGGCGTAAAGCTTGCAGAACCGGGTGAAAAATGCTGCAAATATGCCGATGACGAAATAGACGTATGTAATATTCCTGACTGTGTTTGCAGAGTGTTTGAGGACCGTTTTGTAAATTGTCGCAATGAGCAGCGTAAGGTTTATATATCCCTCGGGCTCTTTACAATTATCAGACTTGAGCGAAGCGTACAGCTCCTTATTCCGGCATATGATTTCTGTATTCCCGAAAAGGAATGCGTTACAAGCTCCCCCGATGACCCCTGCGAGATTTTCGCAAATATTAATTTCCCCATTGACGAGTTTTTCCCTCCTGTCGAGGATTGCCTCAGCGGTGATGCTCCCGACTGTTGTTGCAGCGAGGATTAATTACAAACTGCTTTCATTGAAAAAAGCAAGTGATTTACTCACTTGCTTTTTTCAATAATACTTAATTAATTATTTAGGCTGTTTTCCAATATAGGCAAGGATACCGCCGTCAACATAGAGAATGTGACCGTTTACGGCATTTGATGCCTCGGAAGCGAGGAATACTGCAGGACCAACGAGTTCTTCGGGGTCAAGCCATCTGCCGGCAGGTGTCTTTGCACAGATAAAGCTGTCAAAGGGATGGCGGCTTCCGTCAGGCTGTGTCTCGCGAAGAGGAGCAGTCTGGGGAGTAGCTATGTAACCGGGTCCGATACCGTTACACTGAATATTGAATTCACCATACTCGGAGCAGATGTTTCTTGTGAGCATCTTAAGACCACCCTTAGCTGCTGCATATGCAGAAACGGTTTCTCTGCCAAGCTCGCTCATCATTGAGCAGATGTTTATAATCTTACCGCCGCCCTTTTTAATCATTGCAGGGATAACTGCCTTTGATACGATGAAGGGAGCGTTAAGGTCAACATCAATAACCTGTCTGAATTCAGCGGCACTCATTTCGTGCATGGGGATTCTTTTGATGATGCCTGCGTTGTTTACAAGAATATCGATAACGCCGACCTCCTTTTCAATCTGTGCAACCATAGCATTTACGGCAACTTCATCGGTTACGTCACAAACATAGCCCTTTGCATCGATGCCTGCTTCCTTATATGCTTCAAGTCCTTTGTCAACAAGCTCCTGCTTGATATCGTTAAATACTACTTTTGCACCTGCGTTTGCAAGTCCCTTTGCAATTGCAAAGCCAATTCCGTAGCTTGCACCTGTAATAAGTGCTACTTTTCCGTCAAGTCTGAACATTTTATTACCCTCCTTACAGTAAATCCTTTGTTTCGATATGGTCCATGTCGGTAAATTCCTGATTTTCTCCGCACATAGCCCAGATGAATGAATAATTCTTTGTACCAACACCACTGTGGATAGACCAGCTGGGGGAGATAACTGCTTCCTCATTGTGCATAATGATGTGTCTTGTTTCCTGAGGCTCGCCCATCATGTGGAATACAGCATCGTTTTCGCCCATGTCAAGGTACATATAAACCTCCATACGTCTGTCATGAGTATGTGAAGGCATTGTGTTCCAGTTGCTTCCGGGCTCAAGCTGAGTAAGACCCATTGAAAGCTGACAGCTCTTCATTACTTCGGGGTGAATATACTGATTGATAACACGCTTGTTGCAATCCTCAACACTACCGCAGGGAACCTTCTTAGCTTTTGTAATATCAATCTTAACAGTAGGATAAGAAGTATGTGCAGGACAGGAAGATACATAGAACTTTGCAGGATTTTCGGGGTCTACGCTCTTGAATTTGATTTCCTTATTACCCATACCGATATAGATACCGTCACGAGGATTCATTTCGTATTCAGTACCGTCGATTGTGATAATGCCCTTACCGCCAACGTTGATACATCCCATTTCTCTTCTCTGAAGGAAATATTCAGCCGCAAGCTCTTTTCCCGCTTCAAGCTTAAGCTCCTGAAGAACGGGCATAAGTCCTGCTGTGATAATTCTATCAATGTGGCTGTAAACCATTCTTGTGTTGTCCTTTGTGAAAAGGTTTGCAATGTGGAATTCCTCTCTGAGTCTTTCCGTTGTGTAATGCTTTGCGTCTTTTGCGTTAGATGCCTGTCTTACTTCCATTTTACTATAGTCCTCCTTAATATAATTTCCATAAACTTCAATCTGGCTCAGTGCTGCCCAGGAAAGAGGGTAAACCGCCTGCTTGAAGTTAATAAGCTTTACATATGTTGTTTCTTTTGGCTCGAAAGTAATTACCTGTCCATTGGCAATGCCTTCGAATTCAGCATGCTCGAGGCTTCCGTCGGAAAATTCCACATCAATATTTTTCCAGTATGTATCGTGAGGAAAATCTGCACGAAGGAAAAAAACAATTTTATCAACCGACACCATCTGCCCGAAGTCTAAAACGAATTCCAAGTCCTCACGCGCACCGCCTGCCCATGAGTGGTAGGGAAAATAACCGTGACCGTCATTTTTGATTACCCCGTCAATTGCATTTCTTGCATAGAAGGTGGGGGATTCTCTTGTAACGAAGTTTGCCCATGTGTGAGGATAGCTTTTAGCTTTAGCGTGAATGTCGTGCGAGTTAAGTGAAATCTTTCTGTAGGAATACATTTCCTCCTCACTGATTTCACGTGCGCGGATAATATGACTATCGCCTCCGAAAGCTTCTTCGCCGTAGCATCCCTTGCGGACATTTTCAGAGGGAACTAAAAACTCAAAGCTTTTACCTGGGATAAAGATAATACTTTCAGCTAAAGTTTCATCAAACTGTACAGCTATAAATTTATCGATAGAGCTTTCCACTCGTATATGGTCGCCATCTTCATAAACTTTGTTGTAGCTGAGAGTGATGTCTTTTCCTTTTTCTTCCGAAAGCACTTCTTTGTTTTTGTTAAGTACTTTTAAAGTAAGCATATTACACCTCCTAAACGTATTATACCATACAATTATTGAATAAATATTGCAGAATTTAATGTTTTTGTTGCAAATCTCACCAAAAGATGTTAATATATATTCAGGAGGCCGATTATATGAAATGTAAATTTGATACATGCACCGAAGCGGTTTTGTATGCGGATAGCACCAAAACCTTCGGATTCAATTATTCAGATGCACAAAATCCTGACCAGAATATACATATTCACAACTCCTGTGAGGTGCTTTTCTGCATACAAGGCGGAGAGAATTTCCTTATAAATGATAAGGTGTACAGTGTAGATGACGGTGATTTGTTTGTAATAAATCAGTTTGAGGCTCATAAAATAACCTCGTCCCGTGAAAATAAGTTTTGCAGATATATAATGCAGGTACATCCCGAATTTTTATATGCACATTCAACGCCTCAAACGGACCTTTCTCATTGCTTTTATAAAAGAGGGGCAGGGGTATTTAATAAAATCAGTCTTAGTGTCGATGAGAAAAACAAGTTTTTGGAGTATATGAGAAGCCTTGAGGAAACGGCACCGTTTGGGGATGATATTATAAAGACAATGATTGCCGTAAAGGTGCTTATTCTGATAAACACGGCATTTTCTAATCACACCACAGCGGGGAAGCAGACCGGCGGAAATACCATTAAGCTTGCCATTGATTTTATAAATGAAAATTTTTCAGAGCCGCTTTCCCTTGAAACTATTGCGAAAAATTCATACGTTTCGGTAAATCAGCTTTGCAGACTGTTTAACAGGTATTGCGGAACTACAGTTTCAAAGTATATAACGTCACGCCGTATAACTGAGGCAAAAAAAATGCTCGCATCGGGGAAAAACGTAACCGATACGGCAATACTGTGCGGATTTGAAGACTATGCAAATTTTATAAGAGTATTTAAAAAGCATGTGGGGGTAACCCCGGGAAAATATTCTCTTGATCAATAATATGAACATAAAATAAGACCGGAAGAAAGCCATAATGAAAATATGGCTTTCTTCCGGTCTTATTTTAATACTATGTAGATTAATCGCAGTTAATCTTGAGAAGATTCTCAAGGAAGCTCTTCTTATCATGTTCATTGAGAGCCTCGTAGCTGTACTCAAGAGCCTTGAGCTGGATTTCCTTTGCACTCTTAACACCGAGGTTTCTTACGTCACGGAGATTTCCTGAATTAAGGAGGTCAACAAGCTTTCCCAAATCCTTTACGCCGTGTGCCATAAGAGCGTTGTAAGATCTAACTGAAAGGTCCATATCCTTAATTGCCATACCGCAAGTCTGAGCAGTAAGTGCAATGTTAATCTTTACAGTTGAAAAGATTTGTGCGAGAACGGGAAGAAGTCCGTAGGTCTCAGCACATTTGTAAAAAAGTTCAATATCGATTGTTTCCATTTTCATACCACCATTTGTTCAATTTGATAATATAATAACACAAAAAATAAGATTAATCAATGTGCATATTAACCAACGTTTTGTGCTTGGAAATGGTAAATATGGAGAAAATACACAATTTACTTAAATAATACTGTGAATTTACTGCCTTCTCCCAATTTGCTATCTACAGTAATTTCTATATTGTTTTGCTTTGCAATATGTTTTACTATTGACAGTCCCAATCCCGTTCCGTCAACTTTCTTTGAATGACTTTTATCCACACGGAAAAAGCGTTCAAAAATTCTATCCTGAAACTCCTTCGGAATACCGATACCCGTATCGGATATAACAATTTCATTTTCTGAAATTGTTATCAGAACAGAGCCGTTTTCTTTGTTGTATTTAATAGCATTGTCACATAGGTTATAGATTAGCTCAAGCACTTGGGTTTTGTTGGATTTAACAGTAAAATCACTGCCCTCACACTTGACGGAAATCTTTCGTTTTGTTGCCTTTTCCTCAAGAGAAGAAAGCACCTCAAAAACTGCTTCCTTAGCCGAAAACTCTGTTAACGGCTCCTGCGGAGCTCCTTCATCAAGATTGGAAAGCCTCAGAATGTCCTCAATAAGCATCATTAAACGGTTGCTTTCCTTGGCAATTTTCCCTGCGAATCCCGGAATATCTGAATTATCCGCAAGACCGTTTGATATTATCTGTGCATAGCCGTTGATTGATGTAAGAGGTGTTTTCAGCTCGTGAGATACATTTGCGGAAAACTCTCTTCTCATTTTTTCAGACTGATAAGTTCCAGTTACATCAAAGAGAAGTATTATTACCCCACCGAAAATATCGTCATGCATAATCGGACTGCAATATATTCTGTAATATGAATTATCTGTCTCAAAAACTGTATTGCTTCTTTCGGAATTAAGTGCTTTTTGTACAGATTTTTCGAAGGTTTCATCCTTTATCAGATTAGTGAAATATTCCCCTTTTACCGAAGATATATCTTTTCCGAAAAGCTTTAATGCAAAGTCGTTTATAAGCTTCACATTTCCGTGTTTATCTAAAAGAATAAATCCCTCATTCATTGTATCTGTTACAACCTGAAGCTGTATTTCCCGTTCCTGTGCATTTTCCGTTTGCCTTTTAATTTCCTCGTTTTTATACTTAATTGCACGGGTAAGGGGGAGTATTTCAGCATATATTTCAGATGGCTTTGAACTGAACATGTTCTTAAAAGGCTTAACGATTGAATCCGTCATCTTATCTGCCACACGTACTGCCAGCAAATACAAAAATGCACCCATAAATACAAGCAGTATAACCATTGCATAGAAAGGGACAAGCATTTTGTTATATGAGATATACATATGCAGTGCACTATCTTTATCAAAGGTAAGTGTTTTGCATTTATGTATATACTTACATTCATGTTTAGCATCAGTAATTTCGTATGTATAGCGGGGATTGACATTTTTCAGCACAAAAGTACTTTCGTTTATGTTTTGTGTATTGCTTAAAATTTGCCCTGCGTATTGGGCTTGTACATTAAAATCATTCAATGCATTTGATTTAACTGTAACATAGCAAATAAGACTTGCCGTTACCACTATGAGAGCTATAGCTGAAGAACTTAGCAAAAGCATGTTTCTATATATTTTATTATACATTATCCGTCACCCTGTATCCTATATTTCTAACCGTTTCTATGAGATGACCGCTTTTTCCGAGCTTATGCCTGAGTGAGCGTATATGTGCGTCTACCGTGCGGGTTTCGCCTTCAAAATCCATCCCCCAGATTTTGTTCATAAGAACGCTTCTGCTCATTGCTATGTTCTTATTTTGAATAAGAAACGAAAGAAGCTCATATTCCTTAAAGGTCAGTGCAATTTCATTGCCTGAGACATATACTTTATGTGAAAGTGAATTTATGGTGATATCTCCGCAGCAAAGGTCGGAAGATGCGATTTCGTCTTTTCTTTCGATTCTGCGAAGAACGGCTCGTATTCTTGAAAGCAGTTCCAGGATATCAAAGGGCTTTGTTATGTAGTCATCAGCACCAAAGTCAAGTCCTTTTATTTTATCGAGCCTGTCGTTTTTCGCCGTTAAGAGAATTATGGGAAGATTTTCGGTTCTGATGTCACTGCGAAGCTTCTTTAGTATTTCCATGCCGTCCATATCGGGAAGCATTAAATCAAGAAGCACCAGATGGGGGAGGTTAAGTTCAATTTCGGAAAAGAACTCATGTGCATATTCAAATCCCACGGCAGAAAACCCGGATGCGTTCAGGGTATATGTAATAAGGTCCCTTATGGAGGAATCATCCTCAACACAATATATACGAATCATTTTTGCACCTCATATATTGGCTTTTTCCTGTGTTTTTGCAAGCAATGGAAGGGACTGCTCAAATTTAAGTCCGTACCAGTATTTGTCGCGTTCATCCATTGTTTTTATAATGCAGTCTTTTACAAAATCCGAGGCAATTTGCGTTGCTTCAAAAAGCGATTTTCCATTAATATAAAGCCCTATAAATGCAGAAGAAAACAAATCTCCCGCCCCATAGAATACGCCGTCATATAGGGGCTTATCGGCAGAAAAAATCTCATCTGAATCTTTGTCATAGGCTACGGTTGAAATTGTCTTTGGAGTATGCACACCTGTAATAATTACATTTTTACACAGCTCGGAAAGAGAACACGCCAGTTCTCTTATATCGCAGGACTCTCTGTATAAAGACGGATTTTTCCCCGAAAGAATCATCGCCTCTGTCATATTTGGAGTTATAATATCAGCTTTTTTGCACAGCAGAGATAATTCTTTTGCGTAAATTTCGTCAAGGCCTGAATAGAATTTTCCGTTATCCGCCATTACAGGGTCTATAAACACAACGGTATCTTTTTTTGCAAATTTGTCAATAAAGTCAGATACCGCATGGATCAAATCCACATTTCCTATATAACCCACGTAAATTGCATCAAATTCCATGTTAAGAGATTCCCAATGGTGAGTTATCTTCTTGAATTCATCATATAACGGGTGAAAAGTATAGTTTTTGAATTCTCCCGTATGAGTGGAAAGAACAGCCGTGGGGAGAACCACAGCTTCCGAGCCCAACGTGGAAATAACGGGGAGTGCCACCGTGATTGAACACTTTCCGAAACACGATAAATCCTGAATTGTTACCAATCTCTTTTGCTTCATTGAAAAAACCTCTTAATTTTAAAATGCATTTATAATGCGTATTTTTGTCTGTAGTACGCACATTGTTTTTTGAAATCGTTTTCAGTACCTTCCTTAACGCGTGAGAGATATTCGTGCATTTCAAACCTATCGTGGGCAGTTTCAAGCATACATGCACCGATGTTTGAACAATGGTCTGAGATTCTCTCGCAGTTTATAAGAAAATCAGAGTATATAAAACCTGTTTCAATGGTACATTCACCCTGTTTAAGGCGGCTTACATGTCCCTCTTTCAATTTATATCTCAGATAATCGACTGTTTCCTCAAGCGGCTCGATTGATTGGGCTTTGGCAAGGTCATTGTTTTCAAAAGCATCAACAGTAAGTCCGATTATTTCACGAAGAGCGTCGCACATAACTTTGATTTCTTTTTTTGCGCTTTCAGTAAAGACAATACCTTTGCTGTTAAGCTCCGTTGCAACGTCGCAAATGTTAACCGCATGGTCGGAGATTCTCTCCAAGTCACCTATACAGTGCAGCAATGCGGAAACCTCTCTGCTATCCGAAGCGTTAAGGTTTTCTTTGCATAGCTTTACAAGGTAGTCGCCAAGATTGTCCTCATACATATCTGCTTTTGCTTCGGCATTACGAACTGCTTCAACAATATCGTTATCATATTTTTCCATAGCTTCAAGGGACATAACAATTGAATTTTTTGCAGTGTGTGCCATTTTTACAGCTATGTTTTTAGCGTGCGAAAGTGCTATAGGGGGAGTAACCAGCAGTCTTTCATCCAATAACTGTTTTTTATCCTTGATTTCATTATCGGGAATAATTAAATACGCCAATTTTTCAAGCTGTTTGATAAATGGGAACAGGAGTGCTGTTGCAGTAATATTAAAGATAGAATGTACAACAGCAATGCCTGCGGCATTAATTGATTTTGAAAAGAAAGTAAAATCAAAAATTGCATTAAGCGCATAGAATCCCAGTGCAAACACTGTTGCACCTAATATATTAAACGAGAGGTGAACAACCGCTGTTCGTCTTGCATTTTTATTAGTGCCTATAGAGGATAGCATTGCCGTTACACAGGTTCCGATGTTCTGACCCAAGATGATCGGTATTGCATTGGAATAGGTTACCGTTCCAGTAGTGGAAAGTGCCTGAAGAATACCTACCGATGCAGACGAGGACTGAATAACGGCTGTAAGAAGTGCTCCCACTAAAATTCCAAGGACGGGGTTCGAGAAAAGGGTGAATATACTGGTGAATGTTTCGTTGTTCTTAAGTCCTTCTACAGAAGATGTCATCATTTCCATTCCTGCAATCAATACGGCAAATCCGATTAAAACTGAACCAATATTCTTACGTGAGTCCCTTTTGCTGAACATCAGAAGAACAATACCAATTACTGCAAGAACAGGGGAGAAGGAGGAGGGCTTTAAGAACTGAACGAAAATATTATCTCCCTCAAGTCCTGTAAGACTGAGAAGCCAGGCGGTGATTGTTGTTCCGATATTGGCACCCATAATGATGCTGATTGACTGAGATAGCTTCATAATTCCTGAGTTCACAAAGCCCACCACCATTACCGTGGTTGCAGAAGAACTCTGTATAATGGCTGTAACCGCCATACCGAGAAGCAGTCCCTTAAAAGGATTCTGGGTAACGCTTTCAAGTATTTTCTTCAGCTTGTTACCGCCGCATTTTTCAAGGCCGTCTCCCATTACATTCATTCCGAACAAAAAGATGGCAAGACCGCCGAAAAGTGACAAAATTGAAAAAATGTCCATAGAAATTCAACCTTCCTTTGTTTTAATATACTCAGTATATGTTACTAATGTAAAATATAAAACCAAAGTTATGTAAAATCTATGTAAAATTACATTTTATCTCATTTTTTCTACAATATCCAAAAGCTCGGAGGGATGACTGATAATTATGTCGGCACCGGTTTCTAAAAGTTCAGGCTCTTTTCTGAATCCCCAAAGAACACCTACTGTGTAAAGGTTTGCGCCTTTGCCCGTTTTCATATCCGTACCTGTATCGCCGATGTATAGGCATTCCTCTTTTTTTACTCCAAGCTCGTCTATAATATCAAAAACACCCTGAGGGTCAGGCTTAAGAGCAACACCTTCACGACCTCCGTAGCAAATATCAATAAGCCCTTCGGGGAAAAGTGCCTCGGAAACCTTTATTGCCGTTCCGTGAGGCTTGTTTGAGAGAATAGCTGTTTTTATACCGAGCTTTTTTAATTCTTTAAGCATATCGATAATACCTTCGTAAGGCTCGGTTAAGTAAAGGAAATCGTTATCATACTTAGTGTTGTATTCAAAAGAAACCTCGTCAAAATACTTTTCGTCAGCTCCTACCGTTTTAAGCATTCTCTCAACAAGAACTTTTGCACCATTTCCTACGATAACCTTGTAGGTCTCCGTGTCTATTTCGTCAAGTCCTGCTTTTTTCAGTGCGTTATTGGCAAAGTATTTAATTGAATTAATTGTATTGGCAACAGTGCCGTCCATATCAAATATACATGCTTTAATCATTTGTTTTATCCTTTCTTATTTCATAATTTTTACTATTTGTGTGGAAAATCTCGAAGCCTTACGGGGAAGCTTATCTATAATAAAAAACAAAACAAGCATCCCGATAAGTGTAAAGATAAGTGCGGCATCTGCAATAACCGTGTTGCCTGTCAATGAATCCGCTATTAAATATGCACCTATAGCTGCAATAATAGGCAGTATATATCCGACGAATGCCAGGAGCATAAACATAGCTGAATTCATTTCAAGCTTAACCACGTCGCCTACTTGTGCATTAGCCTTATTTACTGCTTTTATCGTTCTTGAGGTGGGTTTACAGCCACCCTCGCACTGGACGCAGTTTTCTCCGCACGCAGAAGCACGTTTGAGTCTTACAACGGCACTTCTCCCATGAAGTTCTACTATTTCACCTATTTGTTCCATAAAGAGCCTCCCTTAATATTCCAGCATTTGTGCTGCGTTTTGAAGTGATATCTCATTAATATTATCTCCGCTGATAATACGGGCAATCTCCTTGATTCTTTCCTCCTCGGAAAGAGAACGTATAATTGTCTTAAAGCTTTCGCTGTCGGTTTTCTTTTCAAGAAGCATATGATGCTTTGCCGCAGCGGCGATAACAGGCAGATGCGTTACACATATGAGCTGATAACTTTCTGAAAGCATCCGCATTTTGTTTGCAATTTTTTCTGCTGCCCTGCCTGAAACACCTGTATCAATCTCATCAAAAAGAAGAGTAGGTATCTTGTCAAAGTCCGAAAAGACTGACTTAATAGCCAGCATTACACGGCTGATTTCACCGCCGGAGGCTATTTTTGCAAGGCTTTTAGGTTGTTCCGACGGATTTGTTGAAATCACAAATTCTATATTTTCAATACCGTTTGCACATAGGGGGCATGGCGTGAAAAGAAATTCAATTTTACATTTTGGCATGTCGAGGCTTTCAAGCTCTTTTGTGAGTCTTTCGGAAAGAAGAACGGCAGCCTTTTTCCTTGCCTCTGAAATTTTTTTTGCAATTTTATTTGCACTTATGGTGAGTTCATCGTTTTTCTCCGTTAGTGCTTCTTTATCATCGTCAAAGCTTTTTAGCTTCAAAAGCTTTTCGCTTGCTTCGTTATAAAACTTTAATATATCGGAAATTTCACCGCCGAATTTGCGTTTCAAATTCCTGATTGTGTCAAGCCTGTCATTAATTTGTGAAAGCTCTTCGGGCTTATATTCGACTGAGGAAATATATGAAGAAATATCTCTTGAAAGTTCCTCGGTTTCATAATAAAGCTCTGTTACTTTTTCGCAGTAGCCTTGGACTGATGAATCCGTCATACAAAGAGCTTCAAGTGCACGCTTGGCACTGTAAAGCGATTCCTTAGCCCCGCCGTCAAGGTAAAGAGCAAAATAGGCTTTTTGTGCATTTTTTTCAATAGCTTCCGCATTTTCAAGTATGGTCTTTCTTGCAATCAGTTCATCTTCTTCGCTTTCGGAAAGATTGGCATCCTCAATCTCCTGCACCTGGTATGAAAGATAATCAATTTCGCTTTGTCGGGAAATTTTATCTCTATTTAATTTTTCAAGCTCGGAGCGGACTGTGCAAAGCTCTCTGTAAATTTCCTTATATTCATTAAGAAGTTCCTCGTTTTCGCAGAAGGAATCAAGAAAACCAACGTGAGAGGATGTGTCCATAAGCTCGCTGCTGTCTCTCTGACCGTGAATAACCACAAGCTTTTCACCGATTGTACGCAGTTGTGCTACGCTTACGGCACAGCCGTTTATGTGGCATAGGTTTCTGCCGTCCTTGTAAAGCTTTCGGGTAATAATTACGTTTCCGTCATCTGCGTCAATTCCGCTTTGTGACAGAATATCATCGAGAAAATCACAGCAGAAAACCGCACTTACCTTCGCAAAATCGGCTCCTTCTCGGATAAACTCACGGGAAGCCCTTGCTCCTAAAACCATGCTCAGGGAATTTATAAGAAGTGATTTACCTGCTCCGGTTTCACCGGTTATTACATTCAGACCGTTTCCGAATTCTATCGATGCTTTTTCAATTACCGCTATATTTTCAATATCAAGCTGGATAAGCATAAAAATCACCGTTTCATTAATTAGTCATACTTTTGAGTTTTTTGCATAGTTTCTGTGCGGCATTTTCGCTGCGAACTGTTACGAAAATTGTGTCATCTCCCGCGATTGTCCCAAGACATTCGGAAAACTGCAAGGCATCAAGCACACTTGCCGCACCTTGTGCCATTCCTGCAAGAGTTTTAATTACAACAGTGTTTAAAGCATAATCAACACTGATAATGCTTTTGCTGAGAATTATGGACATCTTGTCGGTTACACCCTCACTGTTTTTCGATGTGTGTGGGGCATAAACATATCTTCCCGAATCGTTAAGCTTCTTTAAAAGACGAAGCTCCTTAATATCTCGTGATACAGTAGCTTGCGTTACGTCAAAGCCAATGGAGGAAAGTGCAATGGTAAGCTCCTGCTGGGTTTCTATATTGTTTTTAGTTATTAAATCGAGAATTGCCTCGTGACGTTTGTTTCTCATTTTAGCACCTCTTTATTATTATAACTTTTTCTGAAGTATATCGTAAAAATTAAGTTCTTTATTGCATGCAAGATAGGTCACGTAATCAGATTTTTCTACAATTATGTATTCTCCGCTTTGGAGTGACTTGAAAATCTGTCCGTCAATCGAAAGCTCTGCATCTGCATTGTATTCTATTTTTATTTTCTCCGGAGGGAGAACAATGCTTCTTGCACGAAGCATATGGGGGCAGATAGGGGTAATAAGCATCGTGTCGGCATCAGGGGATATAACGGGACCTCCGGCAGAAAGGGAATAGGCGGTAGAGCCTGTAGGGGTAGCAACAATCATACCGTCCGCTCTGTAAGCACAGACAGTTTTCTCATTGCAGTATGCAGTGAAATCCATAAGCCGTGAATTTGATTTGCGTGATACAACAATTTCATTAAGTGCATGATAAACCGAGGCTTCTTTTCCGCCTGTTACAACACTTGCTCGAAGCATAAAACGCTTGCCAAAAGGAATGTTATCACTAAGCAAAAGCTCTGCTGCTTCCTTCAGGTTATGACTTTCAAATGTTGAAAGATAGCCGAGATTGCCAATGTTTATTCCCAAAAGAATTGTACCAAAGGGAGCACATCTTTTTGCGGTAGAAATAATTGTGCCGTCACCGCCCAGTACTGCTGCTACGGAGCAGATGGAAAAAAGCTCCTCGTCAGGCTTGTATGTCAATTCGGGCAATTTTTCAAATCCTGCTTTATCAGTATATAATTCTGCCTTACCTGAAAGCATTGATATAAGCTTTGTTGCAATTTCCAATGCATTGTTTTTATCAAAGTTAACTATAAGAGCAATCTTTTTCAAAGAAATCACTTCCTTATATATTTACATTCCGTATAATTATACAGCATTTTTGAATAAAGGTCAATAAATAAAGTTCTTTTTTATGTCAAAAACTAAAAACAAATTCAATTTTCCATATATTATATAATTTTCTTTGACAGACTGCGTAAAAGGTGGTAAAATGTATTTTGGATATTGATGTATATATTTTTACATATAATTTTATTATGAAAGGGCGGAGAGTTATGAGCTTTATTAACGACGATTTTATGCTCAAAACCGAGACAGCAAAGAAACTTTATCACGATTATGCAGAGAAAATGCCGATCATCGACTATCACTGCCATCTCGTACCCAAGATGATTGCGGAAAATAAGAAGTTCGAGAATGCCTTTGAACTTTTCCTTGGCGGTGACCATTATAAATGGAGACAAATCAGAACTAATGGCACTCCCGAAGGGCTTATCACGGGAGACGGCGGAAGTGATTACGAGAAATTCTACGAATTTGCAAAGGCTATGCCTTACCTCATCGGAAATCCTCTTTATCACTGGACACACCTGGAGCTTAAGAGATATTTCGGCATTGACGAAACTCTTAACGAAAAGACCTGTAAGGCAATCTGGGACAAGGTAAACGAATGCCTTGCAAAGGATGAATTCCGTCCGCAGGAGCTTATCAAGCGTTCAAACGTTAAGGTGGTTTGCACTACAGATGACCCTGCTGATTCTCTTGAATATCATCAGGCTCTGCGTGATTTTGAGTGTAAGATTCTTCCTGCATTCCGTCCCGACAAAGCTGTTGAAATAGGGAAGGACACCTTTATGCCCTATATCGAAATGATCGGGGTTAAGTCCTACGATGAGCTTATTGGCTGGCTTACTTCAAGAATTGAATTCTTCCACGAGAACGGATGCCGTGTAAGTGACCATGCACTTGAATATGTTCCTTACGCACTTGGTAACCCTGCCGAAGTATTTGACAAGAAGCTCGCGGGAAAAGAGCTTACCCTTGAGGAAATCAATGTGTTTAAGACTGCAGTTATGAAGCACTGTGCAAAGGAATATGTCCGCCTTGGCTGGGCAATGCAGCTTCATATCGGTGCTGTTCGTAACAACAACACAAAAATGTACAAAAAGCTCGGCCCCGATACAGGCTTTGACTCTGTAAACGACCTTTGCATCGCTGAAGACCTTGCAAAGTTCCTTGACTGTCTTGAAATTGATGATTGCCTTCCCAAGACAATCCTTTATACACTTAATCCTAAGGATAATGCAACATTGGGAACAATTCTCGGCTGCTTCCAGCAGGGTCCCATTCAGGGCAAAATCCAGTTCGGCAGTGCATGGTGGTTTAACGACCAGCGTGACGGCATGGTTGACCAGATGAGGTCACTTGCAAACCTTGGTATGCTTTCAAGATTTGTAGGTATGCTTACAGACAGCAGAAGTTTTGTTTCATATACACGCCATGAATATTTCAGAAGAATATTCTGTAACCTTATCGGACAGTGGGTAGAGGACGGCGAATATCCCGCTGATTGGGAATACCTTGAAAAAATTGTCAAGGGCGTATGCTACAACAACGCCGAGGCATATTTCGGATTTTAATAAAGGAGCTTACCAAAATGGACTTTACAGTATCAGAGCGTATGTCAACTCTTAAAGGGTCGGCAATACGTGAAATGTTTAAAGCTATGGCGGATCCTGCCATGATTTCGCTTGCAGGCGGTAATCCCGCCGCAGAGCTTTTTCCAAATGAAATTCTTGCAGAGATTGCTTCCGACATTTTGAAAAACAACCCTGTCGGTGCACTTCAGTATGGAATTTCAGAGGGCAATGTGGCTCTTCGTGAGAAAATTATTGAATTTGTAAAAGAACGTGAGAATATAGAAATTTCACTTGATGAAATTACCATAGTTTCGGGCGGACAGCAGGCAATTGAGCTCACCTCGAAAATTCTTCTTAACGAGGGAGACAGTGTAATCGTTGAAGCTCCGTCATTTGTCGGCGGTCTTAATGCTTTCCGTTCCTACGGTGCAAACCTTGTGGGAGTAGAAGTAGAACACGACGGTATGAATATTGAAAAGCTTAAGGAGGCAATAAAGAATACCCCCAATGTTAAGCTGATTTATACCATTCCCAACTTCCAGAATCCCTCAGGCGTAACAATGAGCATAGAAAAGAGAAAGGCTCTTTATGAAATTGCCCGTGATAACGGCATTTTTATCATTGAGGACAACCCCTACGGCGAGCTTACCTTTGACGGCGTGAAGCTTCCCACCATCAAATCAATGGATGAAGCAGGAGTTGTACTTTACAGCGGCTCTTTCTCTAAAATTCTCGCTCCCGGACTTCGTCTTGGTTATCTCATTGCTCCCAAGAATTTTACGGAGAAGGTAGTTTTAGGTAAGCAGGTTTCCGATGTTCATACACCCTGTCTTCCTCAGCTTCTGGCTCTTGAATTCATGAATCGTTACGATATTGTAGAACTTATCGGAAAAATGCGTGACCTTTATAAAGAAAAATGCAGCATCATGATTGATGCTATGAAAAAGTATCTTCCCAAGGAAATCACATATACAGTTCCGGGGGGCGGTCTTTTCGTGTGGTGTAATGCACCGGGAATCGATACCCTTAAGCTCAGCCGTGAATGTACCGAGAAAAAGGTTCTTATCGTGCCGGGAAATAACTTTGCCACAGACCAGAGCCTTGAAAACAGCGGTTTCAGACTCAATTTCTCAACTATGCCAAACGACAAAATTGTCGAAGGTGTAAAGAGGCTTGGCGAAGTTCTTAAGAAATATTACAACTAAGGAGAAGCTTAGTATGAAAGGCAGATTTATAGTATTTGAAGGAATAGACGGTGCAGGAAAAAGCACCCAGATAGAAATGCTGCGTCAGAAGCTTATAGCAGAGGGCAGAAAGGTATTTATAACCGCAGAGCCTACAGCCTCCGTTACGGGCGGAATTCTCCGCGATGCTTTAAGCGGTAATTACAAACGCACTGCGTCGGAGCTTGCGGCAATGTTTCTTTCGGACCGCATTTTTCATAACGTAAATGAAAGTGTGGGCATTAATCAGGCTATTGAACGTGGCTTTGATGTAATTTCCGACAGGTACTATTATTCCTCCTTTGCATATCAGGGGCTTGACAGTGATATTGATTGGGTAATTAATATGAATATTAATTGCCCCGATATTAGAAAACCCGACCTTTGTATTTTTCTTGACCTTGATGCGGAAAAATCCAAGGCGCGCATTGATACAAATCGTGCTACGGTAGAGATTTTTGAAAAGGAAGAAATACTTAATAAAATCAGAAACAAGTTTTTTGATGTGTTTAAGCGGCTTCCCGATGAAAACATTGCAATAATTGATGCAAGCGGAAGCGTTGAAGAGGTCTTTGAAAAAATTTCAGAGGTTGTAGATAGGACGATAAAAATTGACTAAGATAATTACCATTAATCCCGATAATATTGATATGGATTTACTTGCACAGGCTGCCGAGGTTATAAAACACGGCGGCCTTGTGGCTTTTCCTACGGAAACTGTTTACGGGCTTGGGGCGGACACTTTTAATGGGGAAGCGGTTGCAAATATTTTCCGTGCAAAGGGGCGTCCAATGGATAACCCCCTTATATCCCACATTGCCGATATTGGCGAATTGGAGCATTTTGCACGTGAAATTCCCGACAGTGCAATAAAGCTTGCAAACGAATTCTGGGGCGGCCCTCTTACCATGATTTTGAAGAAAAGAAGCGGTATTCCCGATGCTGTTACGGCAGGGCTTGATACCGTTGCGGTAAGGCTTCCCAGTCACAGCGTGGCAAATGCACTGATAAAGCTTTCGGGCACTCCCATTGCGGCACCCAGTGCTAACCTTTCGGGAAGTCCCAGTCCCACTACTGCAAGGCATTGTATTGCAGACCTTGACGGCAGGGTGGATATGATAATAGACGGAGGAAGCAGTATGATTGGTATTGAATCCACTGTCATAGATTTAAGCGGTGAAATTCCCGTAGTGCTTCGTCCGGGCGGAATTACTCCCGAAGATATGCAGAGTATAATCGGAGAGGTGAAGTACAGCGGAGAAACCTCCGATGCTCCTCGTTGCCCCGGTATGAAATATACACACTATAGCCCCGATGCACAGGTAATTATTCTTGAAGATATTTCTAAATTTACAGACTATGCTGAAAAGGGAAAGAAAATCTGTGTTATAGCAAAAAATGCACCAAAGGACAAGTTAGATGCTGACCTTGTGTATGATGCAGGTTGTGATGATAAGGAATATGCCGCAAGGCTTTTCTATCTTCTGCGTAAGGCTGACGAGGATGGTGCAGACACAGTCTTTGCCGAGCTTCCCGAAAACTACGGAATCGGGGTGGCTCTGTTTAACAGATTGTATAAATCCGCAGGAGGCACGGTGATTTATAAATGAGCAAGGATTTTCTTTTTGTCTGCACGGGTAATACCTGCAGAAGTCCTATGGCGGAAGCTATATTTAACACGATTTCAAAGACCAAGGCAAAATCGGCAGGTATATCGGCAGGCGTGCCTCAAGGTGCGGCAAAAAATGCCTGCATTGCCGTAGAGACATACGGAGCGAGCCTTGAAAATCATCTTTCAAGTCAGCTTTCCCCTGAGGATTTACAGGAATATAAACTCATTATCACAATGACTTCATCTCAGCGTGATATGCTCCGTTCATTTGTAAATAATGATAAAGTCATCTCTCTTGCTGATTTTGCAGGGGAGGAGGGGGAAGTATTTGACCCCTATGGCGGCGATTTGGAGCTTTATGAAAAAACTCTGCGGCAGATTTATGAGTATATTGTAAAAGGCATTTTAAAAAGGTCGGAATGTGTTTATGCGTCCGAGGAAGATGTAAAAGATATAGCTCGGATGGAAACGGATTATTTTCCCGATAGCTGGAGCGAAAATTCTGTCCTGACACATATAAAGAATCAGAAAGTTATTACCCTTAAATTCGGTGAAACTCTTTTAGGCTACTGTATTTTTATGACGGCGGCAGATGAGGGAGAAATACTGAGAATTGCCGTAGATAAAAAGCTTCGCGGTGCAGGACTTGGAAAAAAACTTCTTTCGTCTGTGCTTTGCGAAATGAAAGAGGACGGCATAAATGAAGTTTTTCTTGAGGTAAGAAGCACAAATCAGGGTGCAATCGCACTTTATAAATCAGTTGGTTTTGAAGAAATCGGCATCCGCAAGGGCTATTACCGAGATAACGGCGAGGATGCAAGGCTTTTTAAATTAGAAACAAAGGAACGGTAAATATGGCTTATATATTAGGAATTGAAACATCGTGCGACGAAACGGCGGCATCTGTCACTGAAAACGGAAGAAAAGTTCTTTCAAATGTGGTTTATTCACAGATTCCACTGCACACAATTTACGGCGGAGTTGTGCCTGAAATTGCATCACGAAAGCATATTGACAAAATAATACATGTAATTGACCGTGCCATAGAGAAATCGGGAATTGCAAAGGAAGACCTTGATGCCGTTGCGGTAACATACAACCCCGGTCTTGTAGGTGCTCTTTTGGTGGGCGTTTCCGTGGCAAAGGCGTTTGCATATTCCATAAAGAAGCCTCTTATCCCCGTTAATCATATACAGGGGCATATAGCGGCGAATTATATCGCATTTCCCTCTCTTGAGCCGCCTTTTGTAAGCCTTGTGGCATCGGGCGGTCACAGTCACATATTGCATATTAAGGATTATCGCTCATTTGACGTAATCGGCGCTACTACAGACGATGCCGCAGGCGAAGCCTTTGACAAAGCCGCGAGAGTGCTCGGACTTGGCTACCCCGGAGGGCCAAAGCTTAACGCTCTTGCAAAGGACGGAAATCCCGAAGCAATCAGATTCCCCCGTCCTCACAACGGATATGATTTCAGCTTCAGCGGTCTCAAAACTGCCGTTATTAACTATGTTCATACAGCAGAGCAAAAAGGCGAGAAAATAAATAAAGCAGACGTTGCCGCATCTTTCCAGCAGGCAGTGTGCGATGTTCTGGTAGATAACACCGTGAAAGCAGCAAAGGAGCTTAATGTGAATAAGATTGCCATTGCAGGCGGTGTTGCGGCAAATACACTTCTCAGAGAACAAATGGAGAGAGAGGGAAAAAAAGCAGGGCTTTCATTCTACTGTCCTCCTATAGACCTTTGCACCGATAACGCGGCAATGATTTCCTGTGCAGGGTATCTAAACTTTGAAGCAGGAATCCGCGGCAACCTTGACCTTAATGCAGTACCGCAACTAAGTATCAAAGATATATAATGTTTTTGCTCCTGACTTGACACGAGTGAGAATTGTGTCGAATAGAATCTATAAATGATACAAAAGTCATATTTCTATGTGGTTTATTATGACGAGAATTATCTGTCAAAGAAAAGAAAATCATAAATTGCTTTTAAAGTCATTATGCTTTCGGGAAAACCGAGGTCATAATGATTTTTTTGCTTTGTCATAGGTTTGTCATATCGGTTTTGATAATATAAAGTAAAAAGGTACTTATATGATAAAAATTCGAAGGAAAGGACAGTGAAAATGAATAGTTTTATCCTAAAGGGAAACATTTGCTACAGCATTTCAAAAACAAAATTAAAGACACTTTCTGGATATGTTGTGCGCGAAAGTGGAAAATGTGTAGGTGTTTTCGAGGGATTTCCTAAAAAATACACTTGATTAAGCTCGGTTGGGTTTAGTTCTTTGCCTTCTAAATACCCTTGAAACATTGAAAAGCGTAGCTCATATATTTCAATGGTTTTGATGGATAGATTTCTAGCTTTCGCTTTCGCTATATAATCTTCAAAACATTCAGATAGGGTAACATTTTTAACATCAAGTGCTTGCGTTTTAATTTTTGCCATAATAAAACTTCCTTCTTTATTGAGAAAAGAAAAAGACCTTGTAAACTGTAATAGTCTACAAGGTCTTGGTTCGGATGACAGGACTTGAACCTGCACATCGGAGACACCAGAACCTAATGGTTATATAGCATATGTGAAAGAATTATGTTTCTTTTTCATATGCTGTTTTTTGTCCAATTACTAAAAAGATAGATGCATTTTGAACCATTATTTCATGGTGTTAATATTATCTGTCACGATTTATGTTTAAATTAATTTTGATAAAACAAATTATTTTTAACTTTCTTTTAACTTTACACTTTTATAATAGCCTTAAACTTAGAAAATTTTTTGAACTTTATGGTATACGGAGGTGATAAAATTGAAATTCAGGCATGAATACAAGCATCAAATAAACCTTGCAGATATATATGGTCTCAGAACAAGGCTTAGTGCAGTTGTAAAGCACGATTCGCACGCAAGTGATGACGGAACATATTTTATCAAAAGTCTATATTTTGATAACTATATGGACAAAGCTCTCCGGGAAAAGATTGACGGAGTGAACAAGCGAGAAAAGTTTCGTATCAGGTACTACGGAACGGACACTTCATTTATCAAACTTGAAAAGAAAAGCAAGATAAGCGGATTGTGTAACAAAGTTAGCTGTCCTATCACGGCAGAAGAATGTCAGAAAATTATTGACGGCGATATTGAATTTATGAAAGATAGTGAATTTGAGCTAATGCGAGAACTATACTCCAAGATGAAATATCAGCTTCTTCGCCCGAAATGTATAGTGGCATATACCCGTGAGTGCTTTGTTTATCCACCCGGTAATGTCAGGGTAACTATTGATATGAACATCTGTGGTAGTAACAATGTAGGTGAATTTTTAAATCCTGATTTGCCTTTTTTGCAGACTTATCACGAAGCAATCTTGGAAGTAAAATGGGATGAGTTTCTTCCGCAGATTATCAGAGATTGTGTTCAGGTTAAATCAAGAAGAAGTGCCGCCTTCTCAAAATATGCGGCAATAAGAATATAAATAAACTTAACGGAAGGAAGTAAAAAATTATGACTTTTTCAGATGTATTCAAATCAAGTTTTTTGAGTAATATCAATTCTTTTTCAACACTTGATGTACTTTTGGCACTTGGGCTTGCCTTTGTAATAGGACTTTTTATCTTTTTAATTTATAAAAAGACTTATCAAGGGGTTATGTATTCAGATTCGTTTGGAATATCTTTAATCGCAATGTCGATGATTACAAGCCTTGTAATTATTGCGGTAACATCAAATGTTGTGTTGTCACTTGGTATGGTCGGTGCTCTTTCTATCGTTCGTTTCAGAACGGCAATTAAAGAGCCTATGGATATAGCCTTTTTGTTCTGGGCAATAGCTGTTGGTATCGTTCTCGGTGCAGGACTTCTTCCTCTTGCAATTATCGGTTCTGTTATTATAGGTATCATTATTGTAGTTTTCTCAACAAGAAAAATCGGTGACACTCCGTATATCCTTGTTGTAAGCTGCGAAAATGAAGAAACAGAAAATGCGGCATACGAGCTTATCAAAGAAGATGCTAAGAAAAGTCTCTTGAAATCAAAATCAGTAAACAAATTAGGAATTGAGCTCACCTACGAAGTACGAATTAAAGACGATAATACAAGTTTTGTAAACAAAATTTCAGCGGTTGATGGCATAACAAATGCAGTTTTAGTTTCCTATAACGGCGAGTATATGTCGTAAGACGAAAGGAGACTTGAAATGCTAAAAAAAGTAATTCCAATAGTTATTTTGCTATGCCTGATATTCAGCATAAGCGTAATAGCTGAAAATGAAATGCCGACAAGTGAAGACACTGTAACTGAAGTATCAGAACAGATGCCGCAAGGTGCAGAAGAACGCCCACAAGGTGTTAGAAGAAATATGGGAACACCACCATCAGGCGACATGCAAAATCGTGGAACTCCTCCCAATGTGTCAAATAGTGCAATGCCGCCTAAAGGCATGAACAGAGGTCAAAAACCATCAGGAAAAATTACTCCTCCGCAAAATGCCGAGGTTGACAGCACTGTGAATGTACCACAAAGTACACCTGCGGCTAAAGAAACTGCAGAAAACACAACATCAACAGATGAACAAAACAACCACGACACAGAAGAAAATCCACAATTTGAAGGTCGCATGCCCGGTGGTATGCAAGGTGGTTTCCCCGGCAATATGCAAAACAACAATCAGCAAACTAAGGATGCTGAGCCAATGACCTTTTGGGGATTTGTAAAAACATATTCAACTCCAATTGCATCAGTGATTCTTTTGGCGTTGGCATTTATCTTTGTTATTTTCTACAGAAGAAAAAACTATTAATGTCAATGCAATTATAAAACCTAAGGTAAAGGAGGGCGAATATGCTATCAAGTAAATATATTTCAAAAATAACGATTATACTCATATCCGTAGTTTTAGTTCTGTGTGTTCTTGCAATGACATTTTACGATAAACTTTTGCCCGTTGTAAATACTTCGGGTTACAGTATGGAATATCAGGACAAACTCTTTGATACAAGCGAAGTTCTTGATATTGATATTGTTATGGACGGTGCAAAGTGGAATGAAATGCTTCAAAACGCACAGCAGGAACAATATTATGAATGTGATGTAGTTATAAATGGTACAACATTCAAGCAGGTTGGAATAAGACCAAAGGGAAATACAAGCCTTTCTTCTATTGCAAGAGATCCTGATAATAACAGATATAGTTTCAAACTTGAATTTGACCAATTTGTAGATGGGCAGACTTGCTTTGGATTAGATAAATTGATTCTGAATAACAGTTATGCAGATACCACCAATATGAAAGAAGCAATCATTTATGATATGTTTCAGTTTTTAGATACAGATGCTTCTCTTTACAATTATGCAAAGATTTCTGTAAATAATGAATATTGGGGCGTTTACCTTGCACTTGAAGCCGTTGAAAATAGTTTTATGCTTCGTAATTATGGTATGGAAAAGGGATATTTATATAAGCCTGACAGTATGAACCATAACGATAACAACGACGATAAGAACAAAGACAGAGATTTTGGCGGTGCTATGCCAATGCCATCTGAAGGTTTTAAGATGCCTGAAAAAATCGAAAAAGACGGACAGGATTTGGCAATACCACCTGAATTTGAAAATAATGTTCAAAATGAAGGTAAGCAAATTGAAAGAAAATCTTTCCCAAAAGGTGATTTTGGTGGTGGCAGAGCAGGTCGTGGCGGTGGCCCCGGAAGTAGGGGTAGCGGTGCTAATCTGAATTATACCGATGATAATTTAGACAGTTATCAGACAATATGGGATGGTCAGGTAAATGACAGTTCAAAAGCAGACCATAAACGGGTTGTTGAAGCTCTTAAAAATGTTCACGGAAAAACCGATATTGAAAAATATATTGATGTTGAGCAGGTGCTGAAATATATGGCAGTTCATAATTTTTCTGTGAATGACGACAGCTTAAGTGGTGCTATGGCTCATAACTACTATCTGTATGAAGCAAACGGACAAATCAGCATAATTCCTTGGGATTATAATCTTGCATTTGGAGGTATGCATGGTGGAGACGGAACAAGCGTTGTAAATGAGCCGATTGATGCAGCTTGGCAATCAACCCAGCTTTTTGATTTTGTATTAGAGAATGAAGAATACAAAGCTCGTTATCACGAATATTACAACAAGCTTGTAAATGAATATCTGTTTGGTGGTAAATTTGAGAAAACCTACAACAGAATTGCAGGTCAGATAGATGAGCTTGTAAAAACCGATCCCAACAGTATGTACACATACGAGGAATATTTGAAGGGCATTGAAGTTTTATATGACGCAGTAATGCTCCGTGCTGAAAGCATCAAGGGACAGCTTGATGGAACCATTCCGTCAACATCAGAAGGACAGAAAGCAGACTCTTCAAATCTTGTTGATGCATCGCATCTTAATCTTTCTGATTTAGGACAGTTTATGAGGGGTGGATTTGGTGGCAACAGAGATGGCAACCGTCAGATGCCCGAAAATAATAATCAGAATATAGCGAATGAGTAAAATTACAAGGTGTGGCGGTGTTCGTCACACCTTGACCATTATGTAGAAAATGTTCACTTTTCTTGTAATTTGAACAATAATATGATATAATTAGTTGTGCAAAAGAGGTGGAATTATGCGGCTTTTGATTGTAGAAGATGAAAAAAATCTTAACAAAACACTTACGGAAAGGCTGACGAAAACCGGTTATACGGTTGACAATTGTTTTGACGGCGAGGATGCTTTATACTATATAGAAAACACACAGTATGACGGAATTATACTTGATGTTATGATGCCGAAAATTAATGGCTTTGAGGTGCTTAGGATAATTCGTGAAAGAAAAATACTTACACCTGTTTTAATGCTTACTGCAAAAGATAGTGACGAGGACATAATAAACGGACTTGATACAGGGGCAAATGACTATCTTACAAAGCCTTTTTCCTTTGCGGTACTGTCTGCAAGAATCAGGGCGATGCTCCGAGTAAAAGAGAATGTCACCGGAAGTATTTTGGAAATAGCAGATTTGAGTGTAGATACCACAACAAGACAAGTAAAGCGTGGCGATAGTATAATCGAATTGTCATCAAAGGAATACTCTATTTTGGAATATCTTATGCGGAACAAGGGCATTGTTGTTTCAAAAGAGAAAATTGAAGAAAATATTTGGAACTATGAATATGAGGGTTCAAGCGATGTTATAAAAGTATATATCCATCATCTGCGTAAAAAAATTGATGATAATTACGAGAAAAAACTGCTCCATACTATAAAAAATGTGGGGTATGTAATAAAGGAAGATTAAGATGAAAAAGCCTACTTCTATAAAAACAAGAATAACAATATGGTACACATCACTTATGTTTGTTTTAATTGTAGTTGTGCTATCGCTTGTTGGCGGTCTTTCTTATCAGCTTTCATTAGATAGTGTAGAAAAAGATGTTATTCTGCAGGTAACTCAGGTAAGAGAAAGTCTGTCAAAAAGACAACCTGGTGTATTTGAGATTGTTGAAAGTAAGGAAGAATTCAAAAATGTATCCATTTATGGAATGGACGGGAAATACCTTGTAGGACAGTATAACTATGATGTTGTAAATATTCCTTTTGAAGAAGGAATGCCAAGAAAAGAAAGTCTTGATGGTAAAGAGTATATTGTATACGATGCAAGATCTCCGGGACCTCCTGGTATGCGTGGTGGATTTTGGATAAGAGGTGTTGAATCGGTCAGCTCCACAATGCTTTTGGGGCGGTCTGCTATAATCATTATACTTATTTTAATACCGTTAATTTTACTGTTTACTGCACTTGGCGGATATTATATTACCAAAAGGGCTTTCAAACCTGTCAATAACATTATAAAAACCGCAAATGAAATTTCTGCACAAAATGATATAAAGCAGAGAATTGACTTAAATCCCGAAGCTAAACAAGACGAAATGTATGACCTGTCAGTTACTCTCAATCATATGCTTGATAAGATAGAAAATCTTATTAAGCAGGAAAAACAGTTTGCATCAGATGCTTCTCACGAACTGAGGACACCTATAAGCGTTATTCTTGCACAGGGTGAATACCTTTTAGATATTGCAAAAGATGAAAAAGAAAAGGAACTTGCTCAAAATATTGTTGATAAGGCAAATCAGGTGTCAAAGCTCGTGTCTCGTCTTCTGCTCCTTGCAAGAATAGACCAAAGCAGACAGAAAATCAATAAAGAAAAGGTTGATTTGAGTGTTCTGTTTGATATTGCAGCAGATAGTATGAAAGCGCTTGCAGAACAAAAAAGTATTGTACTGCTTACCAATGCTGAAGAAAATACGATTGTCGATGCAGATGAGTCCTTGCTTCTTAGTGCAATAACAAACCTTGTCAGCAATGGTATAAAGTATGGCAAGGAAGGCGGTCATGTAATGCTTTCAGCAGTTAAATCGGCAAACGGCATAGAAATTGTTGTTTCCGATAACGGAATCGGTATATCCGCTGAAAACATTGATAAAATTTGGAAGCGTTTCTACCGAGTTGATGATGTCCGTAATGATGAGTATGGCAGCAGCGGATTAGGTCTTGCAATGGTAAAAAGCATAATCGAGCTTCACGGCGGAGAAATTTCTGTAAAGAGTGAACTCGGCAAAGGCACACAATTTAGGATTATATTGTGAATGCAGGATTAGCCTATATCAAAATATGATATACGAGGACGATTACGAGGAAGTATCAGCCTGACAAATAACAGGCACGAAAAAAGCTTACAGTTGAAATCCTGTAAGCTTTTTGTCGGTGGTGCGGATGAAGGGACTTGAACCCCCACGATAAAATCACTAGAACCTAAATCTAGCGCGTCTGCCAATTCCGCCACATCCGCAAGTTTTATCACGAGCCTTATTTTACCATATATTTTGGGAAATATCAACCATATTTCAAAAATATTTTCACAATTATGAATTGTTTTTCACTTTGAGGAAATGAATAATTGTGAAAGGAAAGTGATATTATGGTAGAACAGGATACAATCAAGCTTCTTCGGGAATGTGATGCAGGTGTTAAGATGGGCGTGTCATCAATTGAAGATGTTTTGGATAATGTGGAAAACGAAGAATTTGAAAAAAAGCTTACAAAATGTAAGGAAGAACATGAAAATCTTGAGGCAGAAATTGATGCTCTGCTACAGAAATATAATGATGACGGAAAAGAGCCTGCAACTATGGCAAAGAGTATGTCATGGCTTAAAACCAATATGAAACTTGCGATGAATGAATCGGATTATACAATTGCTGACCTTATGACCGATGGATGCAACATGGGTGTTAAATCCTTAAACAAGTATCTCAATCAGTATGAAGCGGCAGATGAGGTTTCAAAGGACATTGCAAAGAGGCTCATTAACCTCGAAGAAGAATTGGCAATAGACATCAGAAAATATCTGTAAAAAGACGATAGGGAGCAAAAAAGTTTGACTTTTTTTGCTCCTTCGTTTATAATTATTTCTATATTATAAGCGAGGTGCATTATGAATTTTACAGTTAAAAGCTTTGATGAACTGAAAACAGCCGAATTATATGAAATTTTAAAATCAAGATCCGAGGTTTTTCTCCTTGAACAAAATATAGTATGCCAGGATATGGACGATATTGATTATGAAAGCCACCACTTCTTCATAAAAGAGGGTGAGAGGGTTGCAGCATATCTTCGGGCATATTATACCGATAAAGAAAACAAAACCATGAAAATCGGCAGAGTTCTCACCCTGAGTCACGGAAACGGTATGGGAAGAAGCCTTATGGATAATACCGTCACCGAAATAAAGCGCCGCTTTGACTGTAAGATGATTATAGTGAATGCACAGAAGCAGGCAGAAGGTTTTTATAAAAAGTGCGGATTTAAAACCGTGTCAGATGAATTTATGGAAGAGGGAATACCTCACGTAAAAATGGAATTGGAGATATAAATTATGTACAAATATACTTATCAGCCGCGCTACAGCGACTACAAGGATTTTGATACAATTAAAAAAAGCTCACTACTTGAAATTATACAGGAGGCGGCAATACGAAATTCCGACAAAAACGGATTCGGAATCAATGTCCTCCGAAATATGCATAGAGCGTGGCTTTTGCAGGGGGTAGATGTCAGATTCGAAAAAAATGCACAGCCCGATTCACCCATTGAGGCTAAAACAGCGGTAAAAAGCCTTAAAGGTGTTCTTTCAGAGCGTGGAACAGTGCTCATGCAAAACGGTGAAGTGATTGCAAAAAGTATTGCAAACTGGTGTCTGCTTGACACGGACAGAATGCGGCTTGCCAGAATTCCCAAGGAAATGACAAATGCCTACGAGCATTGTGATTTTGACGGGGATAGCTTCTTTACATATGTCCGCCCCGAAATTATTGAGGACGCTCCGCATATGTTTACAATCCGTGTATCCAACAAGGAACTTGACACAAACAAGCACCTTAACAATCAAAAAGGGGCAGAGCTTCTTATAGACGCACTTCCTTATGATTTTGAAATCAGAAGTATGAAAATTCACTATCCCAATCCTGCATATTTAGGTCAGGAGCTTTCCGTTTGTGTGAAAGAAACAGAAAACAAATATTATGTTCATCTTAAGAATAGCGATGGTATAATCTGCGTGGCAGGAACTTTTGAAAAATAAGGGGGGATGCTCGCAGTACCCGTCTGCGCACCAACTTCGCTAAAAACGATTATCGATCGTTTTTTATACGCTCGTTGCACTCTTAGTGTTCTGCGTCACGTCAGAAAGAAAAAGAACCAAATCCTTGCGGATTTGATTCTTTTTTGCTTTGGAGCTGGTGACGTGACTTGAACACGCGATCTGCTGATTACGAATCAGCTGCTCTACCGACTGAGCCACACCAGCAATTTGACAACGTATATATTTTACTAACTTTTGATTTGTTTGTCAATAGCTAAAACTTAAAAATAAATTCAATTTTTGTACAATTGTCAATGATGGGTGACGCTTTTCTTAAAAAATAAAAGTTATACCCCAAATTACCAATTTATATCATTCGGGAATTAATGAGAAGAAAAACCAGATGCTCCGCATCTTTCCAGCTCGACGACCGCAAACCTTGTTTGCAGTACCTGTCTTCGCACCAGCTTCGCTAAAAACGATTATTAATCGTTTTCTTTACGCTCGCTGCCCTCTCAGGGTTCGAATCTCCTCGTTTGTTGTATGCGAAACAAAAAGAGATACCCTTGCGGATATCCCTCTTTTGTTTTGGTGAGCCATCGGAGATTCGAACCCCGGACAACTTGATTAAAAGTCAAGTGCTCTGCCGACTGAGCTAATGGCCCATATTGGCTGGGCTGGCAGGATTTGAACCTGCGGGTGCCAGAGTCAAAGTCTGGTGCCTTAACCGACTTGGCTACAGCCCAACATAGACATGCTGAGTGCAACTCAGGTGGATAAGTGGGGTGGATAGAGGGACTCGAACCCTCGGCCTCTAGAGCCACAATCTAGCGCTCTAACCAACTGAGCTATACCCACCATAAGTTGGCGTGCCTGCGGGGATTCGAACCCAGGACCTACTGCTTAGAAGGCAGTTGCTCTATCCAACTGAGCTACAGGCACATTTATTTTGTGGCAAAAAAGTGGAGCGGGTGATGGGAATCGAACCCACCTATCCAGCTTGGAAGGCTGGTGTTCTACCAATGAACTACACCCGCACTTGCGACTTTCAAAGTATACCAAAGATAAGTAAGTTTGTCAATATCTTTTTTTAATTTTTTTAAATTTTTTTTGATGGAGAAAATTTGAGCTTTTTCATATCACAAAAATACAATATTTTATCAAATAAATGTATCTACTTTATTCTTTTATCTTTGATAATTCGGCTCACCAAAACAAAAAGAGATATCCGCAACGATATATTTTTTGTAATATTGCGAAAAACTGCGAAAGTTTGAAAATGACAACTATATGTGTTTTTTAGACATTGACAAACTTTCAAAATGAGCTATAATTAAAATGTATATCAAATGAAAAGGAGGATATTAATATGAAAATGACTTTCAGATGGTATGGCGAAAGCGATTCTATAACCCTTGACCATATCAGGCAGATTCCCTGTATGACAGGCGTTGTAACGGCTGTGTACAGTGTTCCTGTGGGCGAGGTATGGCCTCAGGACGAAATCGACAGAATGAAAGCTATGGTAAATGCGAAAGGACTTGAGATGGAAGTTATCGAGTCTGTTCCTGTACATGAGGACATTAAGCTCCGTCAGGGTAATTATCAGCTTTACATAGATAATTATAAGGAAAACATAAGAAGGCTTGCTAAAGCAGGTGTAAAGTGTATCTGCTACAACTTTATGCCTGTGTTTGACTGGACACGCTCACGTCTTGACCAGCCGCTTCCCGACGGTTCAAATGCACTTGTTTACTATAAGGAAGATGTTGACAAGATGGACCCCACAAAGATGACGCTTCCCGGATGGGATGCTTCATACACTCCTGAAGAAATGACAGGTCTTATTGAAAAATATAAGGAGATAGGTGAAGAAGGACTTTGGTCAAATCTTGAATACTTTATAAAAGAAATTATCCCCGTAGCCGCAGAATGTGATGTCAATATGGCGATCCATCCCGATGATCCGCCGTGGTCTATTTTTGGCATCCCGAGAATCATTACAAATGAAGAAAATATAGACAGATTCCTTTCTCTTTATGATGACGTGCATCATGGACTTACACTTTGCAGCGGTTCTCTCGGCTGCGCAACATTTAACGATTACACAGCTATGGTAAGAAAGTATGGAGCAATGGGAAGAATCCATTTTGCACACGTAAGAAATATTAAAATACTTCCCGACGGCTCTTTTGAAGAAAGCGGACATCTTAGTGAATGCGGTTCGCTTGATGTTGTTGAAATCCTTAAAGCTTATCACGATTGCGGCTTTAAGGGATATCTTCGTCCCGATCACGGCAGAATGATCTGGGGGGAAACAGGAAAACCCGGATATGGTCTTTATGACAGAGCGTTAGGTGCAATGTATATGGCAGGTATATGGGAAACACTTGAGAAAGAGGGAACAAAATGAAATTACCTTTTGAAATAAACTTAACAGGAAAAGTTTGTGTTGTGACAGGTGCCGGAGGAGTGCTTTGCTCAATGTTTGCCGAGGCACTTGCAAAAACAGGTGCAAAGGTGGCACTTCTTGACCTCAATGAAGAAGCGGCAAAATCCTATGCAGAAAAAATTGTAAATGACGGCGGTATTGCAAAAGGATATGCTTGCAATGTGCTGGAAAAGGAAAGCATAGAAAAAGCGCACGAAGAAATCGTGAAAGACTTCGGTACTTGCGATATTCTTATTAACGGCGCAGGAGGTAACAACCCCAAAGCAACAACTGACAATGAATATTTTACCCCCGAAGCAATGGGAAATGTAAAGACATTCTTTGACCTTGATAAATCAGGTGTTGAGTTTGTATTCAATCTTAATTTCCTTGGAACGCTTCTTCCTACACAGGTATTTGCAAAGGATATGCTTGATAAAGAAGATGCAAGTATCATCAATATTTCAAGTATGAATGCATACACACCTCTTACAAAGATTCCTGCATATTCAGGTGCAAAGGCTGCTATATCCAACTTTACACAGTGGCTTGCGGTTCATTTTTCAAAGACCAACATTCGTTGTAATGCGATAGCACCCGGCTTCTTTGTAACAAAACAGAACGAAAAGCTTCTGTTTAATGAGGATGGTACTCCTACTGCCAGAACGGGTAAAATTCTTGCGGCAACTCCTATGGATAGATTTGGCAAGGCAGAGGAACTTATTGGAACTCTCCTTTTCCTTGTGCATAAGGATGCATCAAGTTTTGTAAATGGCGTTGTAATTCCCGTTGACGGCGGATTTTCTGCATACAGCGGAGTATAATTGATAACTGAACAAACATAAAAGCAGAGTGAACTCACTCTGCTTTTTGTATTGAATTTCTGTATTCGCCGGGGGTTTTCCCGGTGTTTTTTTTGAAGGATTTTATAAAGTGCGGAATATCAGAAAAACCAACCGAAGCCACAATTTCGCTGATTGAAAGATTGCTCGTGTGCAGTAAATCCATTGCCAGATTCATTCTGTATCTCACAAGGAAATTGTGAAGCGTATCACCTGTATGCTGCTTGAAAATTCTGTTAAGGTGAGAGGAGTTGAAGTGGAAATATTCTCCCAGAACATCATTAGTCAAATTTTCCTGATAATTATTTTCTATATATTGAATTACACGCCTTACAATGTCATAGCTTCGTTTTTGTTCCGGGTTTTGCTGCGTTTTGCAAAGGCGTACAATGTTGATTATTATAAACTTAAGACACGTAGATAAAAGCTCAGAAGTATAATCATTTTTCAAATAAAATTCCGATGCCAATAGCCTTAAATTTGCTTCAAGCTGAGTTGCGGTTTCAAGATAAATATGATTATTAAGAATTTTCGAGTCTTCAAACACAATTTTCTCAAGAGCACTGCTTGAAGTGAAGTTTTTTGACTGAATCGGGTGGAAGGATTTGTTAATATGCGAAAAATTCATTGTATAGTCAAAGTTGACGGCTATATAAGATACACCTTTTTCGTCAAGATGCCATGTATATTCCGTTGCTGACTGAAAGAGAATCGCACAGCCGGGATGAAGGGGATAGGTTTCACCGTCTACATCCATGCTTCCGCTTCCGCTTAATATGTAAAAAAGCCGGCAATCTGGAGTTTTCAGTTTGGTACAAACGTCGTTTTTTGCCGTGATATTCATTGAAGTTATAAGTACTTTTCGTGCAAACGGCTCAATGTTTTTAAGCAACAATTAAATCACCTCAATCTTGATAAAGTTAGTTTATCACAATAGTTGTGTTTTTGCAAGCATTATTTAAAAATGGATATTTAGTCCAGATAAAATTTTTAAAAGTCGAAAAAACACAATTTAATGTTTGTTTATGACATTTACATACAAATTTATATATGCGATAATATAATCGTGAAAGGAAGGTGTGTTTTATGTTTAAAAAGATAACGCCTGAAATGGCAGGCATTTCTTCCGAAAAAGTTATTGAGTTTTTCAAGACAATAGATACTGCCAATTTAACAACCCACAGTGTAATTATGGCGAAAGGAAACGATATCTTTGCAGAAAGCTATTATAAGCCTTTTCATAAAGATTATCTACACAGAATGTATTCGATTTCAAAAAGTTTTATTGCAATAGCGGTAGGTCTTGCATATACAGAGGGCTTACTTTCTCTTGAGGATAAAGTTATGGATTATTTTCCCGAATTAAAAGAGGATAATCCCAATGAATTTGCCGAGGAGGTGACAATCCGTGATATGCTGACTATGTCCACAAATTGCTGCGGGCATTTTCCTTGGTATCAGAACTGCGAAAGCAGACTCCGGGCGTACTTCTCTATGAAGGTTTCAAACAAGCTTCCGGGTACACTTTTCTTCTATGACTCTATTGGCTCATACATACTTAATTGCATTGTTGAAAAGCTTACGGGAAAAGAATTTTTGGAATATCTAAAGGAAAAGGTTCTTCTTGAAATCGGCTTTTCAAAAGAAAGCTATACACTCTATGCCCCCGGCGGCTACACTATAGGCGACAGCGGCGTAATGTGTACTTCCCGTGATTTGCTTTTGTTCACCCGTTTTGTTGCACAGTATGGCGAGTGGAACGGAAAACAGTATATTGACCGTGAATTTATGAAGCAAGCGGTTACAAAACAGGTTCATAATAATATAATCAACGGTGTGAATTATTACGGAAGTCACGGTTACGGTTATCTTATCTGGTGTATGCCCAATGACGGTTTTGCATTTATAGGCATGGGTGATCAGCTTGCAATATATGACAGAAGCAACGATTTTACTTTCATAATAACATCAGACAATCAGGCAGACAGTGCCACGGCAAGACCTATTATTTTTCACGAGGTATATAAAACCCTTATACATAATTTTGGTAAAGAACAGCTTCCCGAAAACAAAGAAGTGTATGCTTTATTAAGCGAATATACAGACAACCGTGTTCTTACATATCAGAAAGGGAAATATGATAGTGAATTTTCCGGACAGATTAATTCTGTTACATACAAGCTTTCGGAAAATCCAATGAATATTACTTCGTTCAGTATAAATCTTGAAAAGGATAGCGGAATATTCCGCTTTGAAAAAGACGGCATAAAATACGAGCTTCCTTTCGGAATGGGCAAAAATATTTTTGGCAAATTCCCTGAAAACCGCCGTCAATTACTTTCTATGGGCGACGTAGGCGAGGGGCATTATGAATGTGCAACCTCGGCGGCATGGATGATGGATAATCACCTCGTTATAAAATCGCAGATTACAGATACATATTTCGGATGCTTAAATATTCATTTGGTTTTCAAGGATGATACTGTTCAGCTCCTGATGAAAAAAAGCGGACAATACATTCTCGATGGCTTTGAAGGATATGCAAATGGAAAAAAGGCTTAGGAGGAAGATAAAATGCAAGGTATAATTACTAACATCCAGAGATTTTCTCTTACAGATGGTGACGGAATCCGTACAACAGTATTTTTCAAAGGATGTAATATGCACTGCACATGGTGTCACAACCCTGAAACAATCAATAACCACAGCGAATTGATGTTTTATGAAACCAAGTGCATAGGTTGCGGAAAATGCTTTGAGGTATGTCCCTCAGGAGCACAGCAGATAGTTGACGGTAAGCACATTATTGACCGTAATAAATGTGTGAACTGCGGAAAGTGTGCAAGCGTTTGCTACGCAGAAGCTCTTGTAATGTGCGGAGAAAAAATGAGTGTAGAAGACGTCATGTATCAGGTGCGTCAGGATAAGGCATATTATGACAGCTCAAACGGAGGCGTTACACTATCAGGCGGTGAAGTTCTTTGTCAGAAGGATTTTGCGTCCGAATTGACCAATGCTTGCCATAAGGAAGGAATAAAGGTTGCTGTTGAAACAAATCTCTGCTTCGCTTTTGACTATGCAAAGGAGCTTCTTTCTAAAGTTGACCTTATCATGTGTGACCTTAAAATTTTTGACGATGAAGAACATAAGAAGTACACGGGTGTATCAAATAAGAATATCATAGATAATATTATTAAGCTTGACGAGCTTAATATTCCCGTTGTAGTGCGTACCCCTCTTATTCCCGGTGCTACTGATTCCGCGGAAAATATTAAGAGCATCGCAAATTACATAAAAGGAATGAAAAATCTTTACAGATATGAAATTCTTAACTTTAACCCATTAGGCGAGGGAAAGTATAAAGCTCTTAATGCTGAAAATCAGTTTGAATCAGCAAGACCCTTTGGTGAAGATAACCTTTCCGAAATTCGTGATATACTCGAAAAAATCGGAATTGCCCATAAAATAATATAAGGAGGAATCGAATTATGAGCGAACTTAGATTAATAAATAAATTTTCTGCTGACGAAGAATTTACATTCGATAAAAGAATAAAGCTTCTTCGTGAAAGAAAAGTAGCTCAGACAGAGGAAAAAGCACGTAACGGCGGAGCTAATGAAGATGATTACGGCTTGATTGTTCAGGACGAATTTAAATATGAGCTTAAGCCAAATCATCCCAATGGTTCAATTTACGGTTACAAGGCGTGGACGGAAAACTACTGCGCAATTCTTGATTCCCATCCTTTGTACTGTGACCCCCTTGATGCTTTTGTTGGAAAGGGCTTCCTTTTCCTTGAAAGACTTCGTCCGGTGGATTGCAAATGGAATCCCGACTATCCCTTTGACGATCTGAAAGTACTTTTCGATAAATACAACGTAATTTCCGGTATTGATAACTGCCATCACTTCACTCCTGACCTTGAAATTGGATTTGAGCTTGGATGGGGTGGAATTCTTAAAAAGCTTAAGGAACAACGCGAACTTCACGACGAAACTCATTATGAATTTTACGACAGCGAAATTGCGGTAGTTGAAGCAATTATCCGTTTCTTAAAGAGAATGGCTTCGGAAATCAAAGAGCTTGCAGATAAGGAAATAAATCCCACACTTAAAGCAAATCTTTATGAAATGGCAACAATGAATGAAAAAGTTGCCGATGCCGCTCCCGAAACGTTTAAGGAAGCAATTCAGTGGATGTGTTGGTTCAGTATGCTTTCTCGTACATATAACCGCGGAAGTGCAGGCGGTCAGCTTGACGAAATGCTTCGTCCGTATTATGAAAAAGACACTAAAGCTGGAATCCTTACAGATGATGAAGCAGTATTTTATCTTGCGTGTCTGTTCCTTCAGGACAGCCGTTATTTCCAGCTTGGCGGTCCCGATGTAAACGGCAAGGATATGACTTCCAAAATTTCTTATCTGTGCCTCGATGCAGCGGATAAAATCAATATTGCATGTAACCTTACAATCCGTGTACATGATAATCTTGATGAAGAATTTTTCAAGAAGTCTGTAGCTTATCTCTTTAAAAACAAGCAGGGATGGCCCAGATATTCTTCCGATACTGCACTTGCTGAAGGATTTATGAAATGCGGATATCCTCTCGAGCTTGCACGAAAGAGAGTTGCGGCAGGCTGTCACTGGATGTGTATGCCGGGTATGGAATACACCATGAATGATACCGTAAAGATTAATATGGCAAAGGTGTTTGAGGTTGCTTATTATGAAATGATGGAAAGTGACACAGAAAAATCCGTTGATAAGCTTTGGCAGCTTTACAAAATCCATCTTAAAGCAGCAGTTGATGCAACGGGTAACGGTATTATGCATCACCTTAAATATCAGTCAAAGAGTCAGCCTGAATTGATACTTAACCTGTTCCAGCACGGACTTATCGAAAAAGGCGTAAATATTACAGACGGCGGTGCCAACTACTATAATATGTGTGTTGACGGAAGCGGTATTGCTGTTGTTGCCGACAGCTTCGCGGCTCTTAAGCAGAGAATAGAGAAAGAAGGAAAGATTTCCTTTGAAGCTCTTACAGAGCATATGAGAAACAACTACGAGGATAAAGACGGGGAATACATCCGTCAGCTTATGCAAAACAGTGAGCGTTACTGTGGCGGCGGATCTCTTGGTGACGAATGGGCGAAGAAAGTAAGTGACCTTTACACAGAGCTTGTACGTGACCTTAATAATCAACATCCCGGAATCAACTTCATTCCCGGATTCTTCTCATGGTCGAACACTCTTGGTCTCGGAAGTACAGTTTCTGCTACACCTAACGGCAGAAAGGCATACGAAGCAATTAACCACGGTGCCAACCCCAACGGCGGATTCAGAAAAGACGGTGCGGTTTCAGCTATGTGCAACTCAATCGGACTTATTCAGCCAGGCTACGGTAACTGTGCACCCGTTCAGCTTGAATTTGACCCAGGTATTGTAAACGATGAAGAAGGTATTGACAAAATGGTTAATATGATTCGCACAATCATGAATACCGGAAATACCCTTCTTAACATTAATATAATTGATGCAAAGAAAATACTTGAAGCGCATAAGGACCCATTCAAGTATCCCGACCTTGTTGTAAGGGTAACGGGCTTTACAGCATTCTTTGCAATGCTTTCACCGGAATTCCGTCAGCTTGTTGTTGACCGCGTAACATCGGTTAATCCCGAAATGGTAAAATAATTAAATTTACATAATTGGAGGAATTTAAAATGGCAGAAGAAGTAAAATTTGAGTATGTTGACACCAAAAAAGAAGGAACACATTCTGTAGAACTTTGCAAAGGTGAAATCAACGGAGCAAGACCTGTTCATCACAAAATTGCAGCAGGTGACAGCGTAACATTTGGCGCAAATGTTGGATACTATCACATCCTTATCCTTCTTGAAGGTGATGCTGTTTTCACAACAGACGGCAAGGAATATAAGTTCAATGATAGAACAACATTTGTTTCCGACCCCAAAAAAGACCTTGTTGTTAAAGCAGTTGCAGAAACACGTATTCTTGAAATTCAGTGGGATGAAGAAGATGGTGATGAAGCAGACCTTAAAGAGTACAATACACAGTTCCCCGTTGTTGTACCTTATCAGGATTCTATTCAGTACATCGATCCCAATAAGAGCGAAAAGACTATCAGCAGAATGATGATTCCTCACGAAATCATTCCCAGATTCACAATCGGCTCTGTTGAATCTTACGGTTATGACCTTGTAAGACCTCACGCACATCCGATGCTTGACCAGTTCTTCTATAGCTTTGCAGAAAACGATATGGAAGTTATCATTGATGACGGTAAGTACAATATGAAGGGTGACGAAATTATCCATATTCCTCTCGGCTCAAATCACGGTGCAGAAGTTACCGGAGAAAGACATATGCACTATATGTGGGTTGACTTTATGCCTGACAAGGAAGCAGGTCTTAAGAGACTTAACTTCAGCCACAGACCCACAGGCACAGTTCGTGACTTTGCCAATGAGGACAAGAGCAGATGATTGATATAACAAAACCTATAAAGCTTGACCGCGCAGGTGCCTGGCGCACCTACAGTGGCGGCAGTCTGATTGACAGGCTTCACGGTATTGAAAATAGCGAGGACACCAATTTTCCCGAAGAATGGATAATGTCTACCGTAAGGGCAAGAAACAGCGGCAGGGAAGATATTGTTGAGGGGTTAAGTATGATAAGCGGAAGCGAAGTTTCGCTTGCAGAGCTTATTGAAGAAAATCCCGAAGCAATCCTCGGCAAAAAGCATATCGAAAAGTTTGGGAAAAGCCTTGGCGTATTGGTAAAAATCATTGATTCTGCCGAGCGTCTTACAATTCAGGTTCATCCCACCAAAGCGAAAGCACGTGAGCTTTTTGATTCCGCTTACGGAAAAACCGAATGCTGGCATATCGTTGACGGCAGGGAAATTAACGGCGAAAAGCCCTGTATATACTTTGGCTTTAAAGAAGGTATAACAAGAGAATACTGGAAAGAAGTCTTTGATAAACAGGATATTCCCGCTATGCTTGACTGCCTCCATAAATTTGAAGTTAAAAAGGGTGATACCTTCCTCATTGAAGGCGGTATCCCTCATGCAATCGGTGCAGGTTGCTTCCTTATCGAAGTTCAGGAGCCTACCGATTACACAATTCGTACCGAAAGGGTAACACCAAAAGGTCTTCAGGTTGCTGATTTTATGTGCCATCAGGGGCTTGGTTTTGATAAGATGTTTGATTGCTTCACATATGACGGATTTTCTAAAGAAGAAGTCAAAGAACGCTGGGGTATCAAAAAGCAGGGAAGAAGCATTATAGGTTATAACAATACCGAGATGTTTGCCCTTGAAATGGCGGATATTGACGGAAACGAAACCTTTGAAAGCGGAGACGTTTTCAGCGGTATATATGTTCTTGAGGGAACAGGAGAACTTAATGGAGAAGCCTTAAAACCCGGCAGTCAGTATTTTATCGGTGCATCCTGCAAACCCTTTGAAATAAAAGGAAAACTTAAATTTATCAGATTTTACGGACCAAAGGAGGACTAAAAAATGAAATACGGTTTTTGTAAAGAATTCTCAACTCCTATGAAAACAGAGGTTGACTATGAGCTTATAAAAATGATTAAGGAAGCAGGTTTTGACTTTGTTGAAATGAGAGCAATGCTTGTTGAATCTCTTTCCGATGAAGAATTCGAAAAGCTTGCAAACCTTCTTGAAGAACTTCAGCTCGGTTGCGAAGTAAGCTGCGCGCTTTTCCCCAGAACTCTTCGTGTAACGGGAAAAGATGTTGACGAAAAGGCTATAGAAGCTTATCTTGAAAAAACCTTTGCCCGTCTTAAGAGACTCGGTGCGAAGAAGGTTGTATTCGGCAGTGCACCCGCACGTGCACTTGATGAAGAAACAACTCAGGATATGGGTTATGAACAGATTGCAAAAATCTGTAAAGAAATCATCGTACCTGCTTGTGAAAAGTATGATATAACAGTTGTTATGGAGCCTCTCAGGGCTGCCGCTTGCAACTTTATCAACACTCTTGCAGACGGAATGAGAGTTGTTAAAGCAGTCAACCATCCCAGAATTCAGCTTCTTGGTGATACAATCCATATGATGAGCAATAACGATAACCCCGAAGATGTTATTAATTTTAAGGACAGCTTAAAGCACGTTCATATTGCAGAGCTTGAAAGAATGCTTCCCGAGGACGGTTACAGCGAATTCGTTCAGACAGTAATTAATAACCTTGTTAAAACGGGTTACGAGGGAACTATTTCCTTTGAAACTAAGAACGGCGAAGGTTTAGAGAGTATGAAGAAGGCACTTGCACTTCTGAAAAAATCACTTAACAAATAAATTTAATAATAAAGGAGAAATTTATCATGGCAATTAAAACAGCAGTTATTGGTTGCGGACGTACCGCAAATGAACTTCACGGACCGGTGCTTGAAAAGCATCCCGAATTCGAGGTTACAGCTATCTGTGACGTTAATACAGAAGCACTTGACAAGTATTCCCAGAGATTCCCAGAAGCAAAGAAGTATACAGATTACCACACAATGCTCAATAGCGACGAGTATGATTTCGCTATCATTCTTACATATAGCTTCACACATACAGCAATCGCTCTTGATTTCCTTCGTGCAGGTAAGAACGTTCTTATCACAAAACCCTGGGCAATTACAACAGACGAAGCTGATTCCATTATCAAGACAGCAGAAGAAAACAATTGTATTGTAATGCCCTTCATTCCTTGCCACGATGGTGCTGACGTTGTTAAGCTTAAGGAAGTTATCAAGGAAGGCAAAATCGGTAAGGTGTTCCGCGTTTACCGTGCACAGATGACATTTGGTAAGAGAAGCGACTGGCAGACTCTTAAAGCATATGCAGGCGGATATCTCAATAACTGGGGTCCCCACATCGTTGAACAGGCTATGTGCCTTGTTGATGAGCCTATTAAATCCGTATACGCTCAAAAGAGACAGATTATCAATCCCGGAGATGCAGACGATATGTTCTGTTCAACACTTCTTACAGAGAGCGGTGTTATCGTTCAGGTAGACCATAATATCATTTCTGATTATCTTCCCAACTGGGTTGTACAGGGTGATAAGGGTACTATCTATGTTAAGGGTAACGAAATGGAAATCCATGAAATTTCATATCCTGCATCAGACGATCCCAACGTATACAGAAGTGTAACCCATACAGAAAAGACAAACATCACTCTCGAAGGTAAGATTTTCGGTGACCACTACTCAATCTACACAATGATTTCCGAAACACTCAAGGGCAAACCCTACATTGTTTCACTTCAGTATGCACGTCATCTTACAGAAATCATGCAGTCTATCCATGAGTCTGCTGACAACAATAAGCTTGTAGTTCTTTAATAAAAGCTTATGAAACACACAGAAAGGAAGATATTAATGGAAAAATTCACGGTTGCATTTGTCGGATGCGGCAATTTTGCAAAGAAATTTGTACATCTTATGAAAGCACATCCTGCTGTTGAGAAGGTTTATGTTTGTGACCTTATTCGTGAGAAAGCAGAAAATTACTCTGAAATGTTCGATGTGGAAATCATTGATACATTTGAAGAAATCCTTGAAAGAAAAGATATTCAGGCTATTGCTAACTTTACACAGAGGCATCTTCACGGAGATATCGTTATCCGTGCACTTAAAGCAGGGAAGCATGTTTACAGTGCGGTTCCCATGGCGCCAACTGTTGAGGAGTGTCAGGAAATAGTAAAGCTTGTAGAGGAAAAAAACCTTATTTATCTTATGGGTGAAACCTGTTACTACTATCCCTGTGCAATGTACTGCCGTGAAGCATACAAGGATGGCAAGTTTGGCGACTTTACATATGGTGCTTCTCAGTATTATCACCATATCGACCATATTACATATGGAAAGAGACCTAATGAGGGCGGCATGCCTCCGCTTCTTTATCCCACACATTCAACAGGTATGATTCTTTCTGCCGTTGATTCATACGCAAAGAGAGTTGTGGCAATGGGTTACGTTGATAAAACAAACGATGGAAGATTCGGAGAAAACGATAACGAATGGCACAACACTCATTCTAATCAATATGTGCTTATGGAGCTTGCAAACGGCGGTATTGCACGCGTTACCGAGGCAAGAACCTTTGGCTGGATGAAGCCAAGCTCATACATTTCCGGCGTTTACGGAACTGATGGCGGTTACGAATTCTCCAACGCACAGCATATTCTTGTTGAGAGAGACAAGGAAAGCGAAAAAGAAAAGGTATTCCTTACCGACGTAAGTGACTACGTAAATACAAAGGGTATGGTAGAAAACAAGAATCTTCCCGATTTTAAAGAAAAAGTTGCTAACGGCGAGTGGCAGTGGGATGATGTTGCAGAAATCCAGGAGAAAGAAATGGCAAGACTTCCCAAGGAATTCGACGGTCTTGATAACGGACATATGGCAACTCATAAATTACTTATTGACGATTTCTGCAAAGCGGTGTATAATCATAAGCAGCCGGTTCTCAATGCATGGACTGCCGCAAGATATACAATCCCGGGACTTGTTGCAATAGAATCTGCCAATAACGGAGGAACTCCTGTTGATGTCCCCGATTGCGGAGAATGCCCCGAGAATCTGTAAGACACCGAAAGGAAGAGATTCATTTGAAAAACGTATGTATTGTAGGTTACGGAGCAATAGGCCCTATTCACGCTGCTGCACTTGAAAAAGTGGAAAACGCCTGTCTTTATGCGGTGTGCGACTGCAATGAGAGTCGTGTTAAAAAATGTACAGATGTATATGATGTGAAAACATATTCTGATTTTGACGAAATGCTTAATGATGAAAGCATTGACAGTGTGCATATCTGTACACCTCATTATCTGCATTTTGACATGGTAAAAAAGGCTCTTGAAAAAAACAAAGAGATTGTTTGTGAAAAGCCTCTTGCCATGAACCTTGAGCAGTTTGAAAAAATGCTTAAGCTTCCCGGAGTGGAAAAAGTTGCCGTTTGCTTTCAAAACAGGCTTAATACCTGCGTTTTAAAGATGAAGGAAATACTTGCCTCGGGTCAGCTCGGAAATATTATCGGTGTACGCGGAATTTTAACGTGGTTTCGTGATAAAGCCTATTATGATACCGATGCATGGCGCGGAAAATGGGAAACTGAGGGCGGCGGAGTATTAATAAATCAGGCTATACATACGCTTGACCTTATGGGAAATTTTACAGGCGGATTTAAGTCTCTAAGAGCTGTTATGAGCAACTTTTCTCTTGAAGATGTAATTGAGGTAGAGGACAGCTTTATGGCATCGCTCAGGACAAAAGATGATGTAAAAGCAATTTTCTTTGCCACAAATGCATTTTCCTCCAACAGCACTCCCGATATCCAGGTTGTTTGCGAGAAAGGCACGCTTCGTTATATCGATGACAAGCTGTTTCTTGGCGATGAAATGCTCTGCCATGACGTTACTGCAGAGGGCGAGAAAGCATACTGGGGAACAGGGCATATCACACTTTTAAAAGATTATTATGATCACGGAAAGCATTTCACAGTTTTTGATTCGGCAAACACCATGAAAACAGTTTTTGCCATGTATGAAAGTGCAAGGCAAAACGGAAAAGAAATTTATATAAAATAACATAGAAGAACAGTCTTCAATTATGAGGACTGTTCTTTTGTATCTCTTTGAAAATTATTTTCAACCTCCAGTTGAGAAAAATTGTATCAAATACCATTTACAGGACAAAATAATTTTGGTATAATTTAGTCAATAAAGATTTTTGGAGTGCAGTTATGATAAATTTAAATTTTGCAGAGAAAATTTCTTCGTTGAGAGAATCGTTGGGTATGACACAGGAGGAATTCGGAAAAAGCCTGGGTGTTACGAACCGCGCAGTTTCCAAGTGGGAAAACGAAATTTCCTATCCCAGTATTGATTCAATATATAAGATTTGTAAGCTTTATAACGTCAGTATAGAATATTTCTTTTCCGATTTGGAGCCCACTTTTAAGAAAGAGGGGGTAAAGCTTGCAATGCCCACTATTCGTGAGCTTTACAAAATCGGAAGAGGCCCCTCTAGTTCTCATACAATGGGGCCTGAAAAGGCGTGCTTGATGTTCAAACGGAAATTCCCCGATGCTGACCGATATAAGGTGGTTCTTTACGGCTCTTTGGCACAAACAGGAAAGGGACATATGACTGATTATGCCATAACACAAGCGTTTTTACCAACTCGTTGTGATATAGAGTTTGACTGTATTACCAAAGAAATTCCCCACCCGAACACAATGGATATATTCGCCTTTAACAACAATGTAAAAATGGGATTTTCACGTGTGTGCAGTGTCGGAGGCGGGCAGATTACAATAGAGGGGGAGGAGCTTCAGGAGAACAGCAATCTTTATCCGCTTCATACATTTTCCGAAATGGCAGAGTACTGCCGTGAAAATAACCTCCGCCTGTGGCAATACGTGGATGAATGTGAGGGAGAGGACATAGATGCCTTTATTCGCAGAATCTGGGAGGAAATGAAGCGTTCTATAAAGAAAGGACTCTCAGATACAGGCTGTATACCGGGTAAGCTTAAGGTGCAGAAAAAAGCACAGTTCTTGTACAAGCAGCATCATATAGATGAGAGTGAGCAAACTAAGGAAAACAGACTTGTATGCTCCTATGCATTCGCTGTAAGCGAACAGAATGCCTGCGGTGAAAAAATCGTAACCGCTCCTACATGCGGCTCCAGTGGTGTTCTTCCTGCGGTGCTTTATTATATTCAGCAAAAGAGAAGTTTTCCCGATGAAGATATATACAAAGCACTAAAAACAGCGGCTCTTGTAGGAAATATTGTTAAAACCAACGCCTCCATAAGTGGTGCGGAATGCGGTTGTCAGGCGGAAATCGGCACGGCATGTGCCATGGCATCTGCGGCATTGGCAGAGCTTTACAATATGAGCCTTGAGCAAATTGAATATGCCGCGGAAATTGCAATTGAGCATCATCTGGGACTCACCTGCGACCCTATTTACGGTCTTGTACAGATTCCTTGTATTGAGCGAAACGCCGTTGCGGCAATGCGTGCGTTAAATGCAGTAAATCTTGCAAACTTCCTTACAGATACGAGAAAAATTTCCTTTGACGTTGTCGTTCAGACAATGTATGAAACAGGAAAGGATTTATCACGCCATTATCGCGAAACGGGCGAGGGCGGTCTTGCAAAATTGTATAAATAAAAAAATCCAATTTGAGGGCTGTCCCCAAATCGGATTTTTTTATTCTTCTTTTGGAATCTTAATACTTATTCCGTTGATTGTTACACTGTCATCGGCAGGAATCAGAAGATATTTTCTTCCGTTAATCACTTTGGTTTCCACGGAATATGTGTATTCGGGGTCAACAGTTATTTTAACCTGAGGCGTTACCACTTCAAATTTTTTGCTTTCAATTATATTGGTGGGTATAAGAGTTGCATTTTCACCAAAATCCTTATCGCATTTCTCTCTGAATGCCTGGACCTTTTCTTCGGCAACCCCGCTATATTTAAGCATATTTCCCACGTCATCAGCTGTAAAATCGAGTGGCTGCGGGTCTTTGCTTTCCTTATGTTGAGTTATCCTCTCGCGGATTTGCTCGTGCATTGATTGAACTACGTCAAAGCTACATTCATTTTCAAGAGTCTGGATAAGTGCATTTGTGAAAACTTCCTTTTGTTCGGGAACAGACATTGGAGCCTTGGTTTTAAATAAAGAATCTATAAGTGACTCCTGCATTATCGCTGTATTCCTCACATAAAAAAGGGCGTTGTAAATATTTGTGTTTCTGTCGTCAAAGGCAGGGAACATAAAGCCAACCTCAGGCGACGCAACCGTCTGGGGAGTAACAAATGAATGGAACTCATTTTCTTCCCGCATATACGCAATCTCGGCTTTGCCGTCTTTTACGGGACAGATACTGCAAAGGAAATAAGAAAATATGTCTGTTGAATCCTTGCCGCGTGACACGCCGTCAGCACCCTTAAACGGAATGTCGTATGTATCGGCAATAAGGAGGATAACATAATTTCCCTCCATCTGTACATTGTCTATTATCTTAGAGTATAATTTATCTCGTGCCTCCTCGTCGGATAGCGATGTGTCCTTAAGCTTCATAAGTAGTCCATGCTCTTCACTGCTTGTTACCTGCTGTGTGGTGAACGTAATATCGGTAAGACACTTTCCAAGCCCTCCTGAAAGGATTTTTCTTATTATCGCCAAAAACCTGTCCTTTTCGTTTTGAGGCATTAAAGCGGCACTGCTGTCAATTCGGGAAACAATTTCTTTTTGCTGATTTACAAAGCAGCCGTAGAAACGGGAAATACAGTTTCTTTCGCCTGTCAGCCGTCTCCTGATTTCGTTAATTTCTTTCTGTATCATAGGTGTGCTCCAATCTGTCGTTTTATGTACTTTAATATTGTAACATCGTTTGAAAGTATTTTCAAGTATAAATCTTCATCGAAAATTTCAAAATTACAGTTGACCTGTTTAATAAGTTGCGATATAATATTATTGTTAAATAAGTAAATAAATGCTCTAAGAAAGGGAATGATATAATGAAAAGAACAACAAAATCGTTTATTTGCCTTGGTGCTTCGCTTATGATGGCATCTTCAGTTTGTATGGCAAAGACCGAACTTTACGCTCTTGACGGACGAACTCTTTTTGTTGAGGATAATCAGATTGAAGTATATACAGCTCCCGGAATGGGTTGGTTTAAAGAAAAGCCCGTCACAATGTATTCTGCCGACGGAAGAACACTCGTCGTTGCCGCTGACCAGGTTGAAGCACATAAGGCTGTAGGCTGGTATCTTGAGGGTGAGCTTGATGCTGAAAAGGACAACGGACAGGATAATCAGCAAGGCACAGATAACGAACAAACCGTTCCCGATATCATGGTTGATGTAGAAAATCCTTCTTCAAGTAGGGTATTCATAAAGTACACGGACAATACAATCATTCAGGTGCCTTCTAATCATGTAGAAACTTATAAGCTTCTCGGATGGACACTTGTTGACGGAGAAGATGCAACCTCCGATACCGTTATTATGTATAACAGCGAAGGAGAGCCTAAGGTTGTTTCCGCCGATGAGGTTTCAAAATATGAACTTGCAGGCTGGTCTACCACTAAACCAAGTTCAAATCTTGTTACCATTTATTATTCTGACGGAACAACAAAAAATGTTGCTCCCTCAGAAGTAGAATCTTACAAAGCAAAAGGTTGGGGAACAGCTTTCGACGAGGCTGTTTACACCTATGCCGCAAAAGGTGATGGCGGTGAAAACATCGGTGCAGTGGCAATGCTTGAAAACAAACAGTATGAGCTTGCGTTCAACAATGTTCAGAATGCTATTGAAAAGTTAGAAGATACTGAATCCGAGTATTTGAGTATGCTCTATTATCTTCGTTCTAATGTAACGGATGCGTGGAGAGAAGCGGCAAACTCTCCCTTAGGATTCATAAATTACTGGTTCAACAGTAAAGACGGTAAAAAGCTCGTTATTTTTGAGTACAGAAACGTAAGCAACAGTCAGATTCAATCCTTTAAGATTAATTTTGACATCTGTGATAAAGACGGCGAAGTTATTGAAACAAATTCCGGTTCATATTTTGTGAATAATCTTAAAATGTTGCCCTGTGACAAGAAAAGGGTTGGTTGGGCGATTGAGAGCGGAGATAGTGCACAGTCGGTTAAAAATGTAAAGGTTTTGGAGGCTACCTTTAGCGACGGAACTTCATGGAAAGCTTCAAACTGATTTGAAAATTTGGGGGATTGTTTGTGCAATCCCCTTTTATTTGGGGTGACTAACTATGTCAATTGAAGAACTGCGAGAATTGATAAATTACCACAGTAATTTATATTATACAAAGGACGAGCCTGAAATCAGCGATTTTGAATATGATAAGCTTATGTCACAGCTAAAAGCAATGGAGGCTGAAAATCCGGAGCTTATTACACCCGATTCTCCCACACAGAGAATCGGCGGTAAAATTCTGGACGGTTTTGAAGAAGTAACTCATACGGTTCAGATGCAAAGTCTGAACGATGTGTTTGATCGAGAAAGTGTTATTGATTTTGGTGTAAAAACAGAGAGCACTCTTGGAGAAAAGGTTGAATATATCACAGAATTAAAAATAGACGGATTAAGCGTATCGCTTGAATACAGGAACGGCATTTTCTTCCGCGGCTCTACACGTGGCGACGGAAACGTGGGAGAGGATGTAACGGAAAATCTGAAAACAATCAGAAACATTCCCCTGAAACTAAATGAAGAAATACCTTTTCTTGAAGTTCGCGGTGAAGTGTATATGCCCCATAAAAGCTTCGAATCCCTTAATAAAAGGCAGGAGGAAACGGGGCAAAAAACCTTTAAAAACCCGAGAAATGCCGCGGCAGGCTCACTTCGTCAGCTTGACAGTTCTGTGGTGGCACAGCGTAAATTGGATATTTTTGTTTTTAACATACAGCAAATTGAGGGAAAGGAAATCACCACCCACAAGGAAGGATTGCAATATTTATCAAGCTTGGGATTTAAAACTATTCCCGATACACCCGTTTATCCAAGTATAGAGGAGGCTTTTTCGGAGGTAGAAAGAATAGGCGAAAAGCGTGATTCTCTTGATTTTGATATTGACGGAGCCGTTATTAAAGTAAATTCACTCAGGCAGAGAGAAATCTTAGGCTCCACTGCAAAATGCCCTAAATGGGCGGTTGCATACAAATACCCGCCCGAAATAAAAGAAACAAGGCTGACCGATATTGTAATCCAAGTTGGAAGAACGGGTGTTCTCACGCCCAATGCAGTCCTTGAAAGCGTAAGGTTGGCAGGAACTACTGTTTCGCGTGCTACACTTCATAATATTGATTATATCAGAGAAAAGGATATCAGAATAGGTGACAGCGTTTTAGTACAAAAGGCAGGAGATATTATTCCCGAGGTCCTGAGTGTTGTAAAGGAAAAACGCTCAGGCAATGAGAAAGTATTTGAAATGCCCGAGCGTTGTCCCGTGTGTGGTGCCCGTGTGTATCGCGAAGATGGGGAAGCGGCGTACAGATGTACCGGAAGCGAATGTGATGCCCAGCTTGTAAGAAACATAATACACTTTGCTTCCCGTGATGCAATGGATATTGAAGGAATGGGCCCTGCAATGGTGGAGAAGCTTCTTGACAACGGGCTTATTTCCTCTGTATATGATATTTACACTCTGAAAGCAGAGGATATCGCACAGCTTGATAAAATGGGAGAAAAAAGTGCCGCTAATTTGATTTCAGCCATTTCCAAATCAAAAGGAAACGACCTTTCGAAGCTGATTTTTGCCCTTGGCATCCGTCATGTAGGCAGTAGGAATGCAAAAATTCTTGCAATGAAATTCCGTAATTTAGATAAACTGATAAATGCAACTGAGAATGAAATATCGTCGGTCGATGAAATAGGAAAGGTTATTGCACAGAGCATAGTAAATTTCTTTAACCAGGAACAGAATATTGAACTCATCAATAATTTACGCAGTGCAGGTCTGAACTTTGAATGTAAGGAATTTATAACGGAGGGGATTTTTTCGGGGAAAACATTTGTTTTGACGGGAACACTTCCAACATTAAGCCGTAACGACGCCTCAAAAATCATTACTGATAACGGCGGAAAAGTATCTTCCAGCGTCAGCAAGAAAACCGATTACGTTTTAGCTGGAGAGGAAGCAGGAAGCAAGCTTGACAAGGCAAACGCTTTGGGAATCAATGTAATAAGCGAAGCTGACCTCTTTAATTTAATAAATGACTAAAGGCAAATATTTTGAAAAATTATGGAAAATTGTCAAAAACATCTTGCCTTTGGTTCATACATATAGTATAATATAACCATAGAGACACCAAATTAACTTTAGGAGGGCTTAGTATGATTAATGTTATTATTGGCGAAAAAGGTACCGGCAAAACAGCAAGACTCATTGAGGCGGTACATACTGCAGAAAAAGCAGCTACGGGAAGTGTTGTTTTTATTAACAAAGGAAACAGACACGTGCTTGACTTATCTCATAAGGTAAGACTTGTAAATACCGAGGAGTATGGAATTTCCAATTATGATGATTTTTACGGTTTTGTTTGCGGCATACTTTCCCAGAATTATGATATAGCACACATTTTCATTGACAGCATTACAAAAATTGTTAATGATGATATAGCGGCTCTTGAAGCTTTTCTTTCCAAAATTAGTGCAGTTGCAGAAAGCAGCAACGCAGAAATTCAGATTATTCTCAGTATGAATCCTGATGTTGCTTCAGATGAAATCAAAAAATACGTAAAATAAAATGTATACCCCCCTCGTTTCGGTAATATATTCGAAATGAGGGGGGATTTCTATGCGTAAATTGTTTGTGATAACAATTTTTTTTATATTTCTTTTTTCTTTTTCAGTAAATGCAAATGCAATAAGTGCTCAAAGTGCGGTGCTTTTGGATGCTAACAGCGGAAGAGTTTTATTTGAAAAGAATTCAAAGCAGCAGCTTCCCATGGCAAGTACCACCAAGATTATGACGGGATTATTGGCATGCGAAAGCGGCAAGCTCGAAAAGGCTGTAAAGGTAAGTCCCTTTGCATCAGGTACAGAGGGGTCATCGCTTTGGCTTAAAATAGGGGAAAAGCAAACCCTTGAAAACCTTACATATGGTCTTATGCTCAAAAGTGGTAACGATGCCGCAGTTGCAATAGCCGAGTATTTAGGCGGAAGTGTTGATGCCTTTGCACTTTTAATGAATAAACGGGCAAGAGACATAGGTGCAGTAAATACTAATTTTGTAAATCCCCATGGACTTGACGCAGAAGGGCATTACACGACGGCGTACGACCTCGCATTAATAGCAAGAGAAGCAATGAAAAATGATACCTTCCGGAAAATTGTTTCTACCAAAACATACTCAATTCCAATGCAGGGCGAAAAGTGGGACAGAGCACTGAAAAATCATAATAAACTTTTATGGAGATACGAGGGGTGCAACGGAGTTAAGACGGGATATACCAAAAGATGCGGAAGATGTCTTGTTTCATACGCAAAAAGAGGCGACGAAGAACTCATATGCGTTACTCTGAATGCTCCGGACGATTGGAACGACCATACAAATCTTTTGAATTATGGGTTTGATAACTATAATTGCAAGACCGTAGCAAAAAAGAAAGATACTGCGTATGAGATGCTTTATGACAAAAAAAACAACCGCAAAGTAAAATTACTTTACTCAGAAGATTGCAAAATAGCAGTAGGCGAAAATGATAAAGTTACCACTAAAATACAAACTGATAAGATACAAATGCCTTCTAAGAAGGGGACGGCAGCAGGTAAAATCACTGTGTTTTGTAATGATAAACAAATTTCGGAAATTCCACTCATTACAGCTTCTGATATAAAAAAAATAACCCTTTTTCATAAAATAAAAGAAATATTATTGTATTTATTGCGAAAGATAGTTTCAATTTTTTCGTTTTGAAATAAAAAAAGCAGAAAGAAATGCTCATCAAAGCATTTCTTTCTGCTTTTTTTAACAAAGAAACATATATATCGACAAAGGTTTCGATTTGTTTGAGCAGAACAATATGATAAAATATATTCAAATACAGATTTGGAGGAATTGATATGGGCAAGGATTTTAAAGTGAAAAATGACGCCTTGATTGTTTGCTTAAGCGGCGAAATTGATCAATATGCGGTCGCAGCGTTAAAGGAGAAAATTGACATAGAAATCGAAATCACATCAAAAAAAAATCTTATTTTTGATTTACGGGATGTAACATTAATGGATTCATCGGGAATAGGGCTTATATTGGGGCGTTATAAATTAGTTAAGATGTACGAGGGCGGTGTTGCTTTATGCAGCGCCTCACCAACGGTAAAGAAAATAATTGACCTGAGCGGAATAACAAAAATTATCCCTCATTATAAAAACCGTGAGGAAGCCGAAAGCTCATTTGATAAAATTAATAACTCTGAAAGGAGAGAAAACAAATGAACAATTATCTGAAAGCTGAATTTAGTGCAAAAGGAATTAACGAGGGCTTGGCGAGAATAATAGCGGCAGGATTTATAATGCCGCTGGACCCTACGCTGGAACAGCTTGCCGATATTAAAACTGCGGTATCTGAGGCCGTTACAAACTCAATTATTCATGGCTATGGTGAGGCAGAGGGAAAAATAATTCTGGAATTTGAAATTAAGAATAGGGTTTTACATATAAAAGTGCAAGATTTCGGTGTGGGAATAGAGGATATAGAGCAGGCAAGAATGCCGATGTTTACATCAAAGCCCGAAAAGGACAGAAGTGGTATGGGCTTTACCGTTATGGAGAGCTTTATGGATTCTCTGCTCGTTATCAGCGAAAAAAATACGGGAACAACAGTTATTATGACAAAAAAACTATAAAGGATGTGCAATAATGAAAGAAGAATGTTACCGTTTAATTTCATTGGCACAATCCGGAGATAAAGAGTCATTAGAAAGGCTTGTACTTCAAAATAAGGGACTGATATGGTGCGTTGTAAGAAAGTTTTCTGGCAGGGGAATAGAATCCGATGATTTATTTCAAATCGGAGCAATAGGACTCATTAAAGCAATCAATAAATTTGATGCAAGCTTCAATGTAGAATTTTCAACGTATGCGATTCCGATGATTTTAGGTGAAATACGAAGGTTCCTAAGGGATGACGGTATTATAAAAGTAAGCAGGTCGCTAAAAGAAACAGCAACTGCGGCAAAGTCTGCTGCAGAAAAAATAAGCACAGAAAAGGGGAGAGATGCTACCGTAAATGAAATTTCAGACGCAATTGGTAAAACTCCCGACGAGGTTATGCTTTCCCTTGAAGCAACCCAGCCTACGGAGTCCCTTTACAAAACAGTTAATGATAGCGAAAGCAGCCCAATTCTTTTAATAGACAAGCTCCATTCTCAAAATCAACAAAATGAGGAGAGATTTTTAACATCAATTGCATTAAAGCAGGCAATAGAAAAATTACCCGTTAAGGAAAAGCAGATTCTACTCCTGCGATATTATAAAGAAAAAACGCAAAGCGAGGTCGCACGGATAATGGGTGTAAGCCAGGTTCAGATATCAAGGATTGAAAAAAAGCTACTTGGCGTTTTAAAGCAAAACATCAGTTGATTTATTATAATCTCCGGGGGCTTTTCCCGTAACACGCTTAAAAGCATAATAAAAATTAGCTGTGTTATTATACCCACATTTGAATGCTATTTCTGATTTTGACATATCCGTTGTTTTAATATATGTAATTGCTCTTTCCACACGCTTTATAGTAATGTATTCCCAAGGGGAAATTCCGTTAAGCTTTCTGAATTGGCTGCAAAAGTATGTTTTACTCATGTGTGCAACGTCCGAGAGCATTTCAAGCGTTAATTCATTTTCCAGATGCTCATCAATGTAATTCAGTGCATCCTCCATATACCTGAGTGACTGGCTGCTGTATGAAATATCCGTCTGCGTAAGATTATCTTCAAAAAATCTGAAAATTTCCACAAGAATATTAATTAAATGTATTTTCAGCATTGTGTCATACTCATTCTTTTTTAAGGATATTTCATTTTCCATTTTGAATATCAGGTTTTTAATTGTTTCTGCACTATCAGATTCAAACACAATTTTATTAAGAGGTTTTTTCTTTCTGTTAAAGAAAATTCTTATAAGATCTTTGTTTGAAAATCCGAAATTGTCTGACCAGATAAATCTCGGCTCAAAATGAATGTTTATAAATTCGGAATCCTGATTGAGCTTTTTTATCCAATGAAATTCATCAGTACTGAAAAAGAATATATCTCCGCTTTTAAATGTGAATTCCGTAGATTTTGTAGCGTATATACCTTCCCCGCTGAGCACCATGGTAATTTCAAAGGCTGTATGATGATGTTCCTCAAATATATCTGTCAGGAGCGGAACTTTTGAACGGAATATGGTCATAAGAGAGCTTTCATTTTTGAAAATTTCTTGTTTTAGAGGAATCTTATTAACTTTTTTCACAAAAATTCTCCTTTTTTGAAAATCGTAATATATTTGATATTTAACAAAATATAATTGTTGACTGGAATACTTCCAAATGCTATTATATAATTAAGATGACAAATTGTCAAATATATTATGATTTTCAAAGGAGAGGTTAAAATGGCAAAGGTAGTTACTATGGGCGAAATCATGCTTCGTCTCTCAACTCCCAACAATGAAAGATTTTTGCAGGCAGACGAATTTGATGTTTGCTACGGCGGAGGAGAGGCAAACGTTGCAGTTTCTCTCGCAAATTACGGACACGATGCAGAGTTTGTTACAAAAGTTCCATCTAACCCCATTGGTGAATGTGCAGTAGCTGCTCTTCGTAAAATGAATGTAAAAACAGATAATATTGCTCGCGGCGGTGAAAGACTCGGAATTTATTTCCTTGAAACAGGTGCTTCTATGCGTGCATCCAACGTTGTGTACGATAGAGCTCATTCTTCTATTTCAACTGCTGTAGCAGAAGATTTCGACTTTGATAAGATTTTTGACGGTTGTGATTGGTTCCACTTTACAGGCATCACTCCCGCTGTTTCAGATCAGGCTGCAGAACTTACAGAGGTAGCTCTTAAAGCTGCTAAAGCCAAGGGTGTTAAAGTTTCCTGTGACCTTAACTTCAGAAAGAAGCTCTGGTCAAGCGAAAAGGCTCAGCGTATTATGACAAATCTTATGCAGTATGTTGATGTTTGTATCGGAAATGAAGAAGATGCAGAAAAGGTTCTCGGCTTTAAGCCCGGCGATACAGATGTTACAAGCGGTGAGCTTGAGCTTGCAGGCTACAAGAGCATATTTGAGCAGATGGTTGAAAAGTTTAATTTTGAATATGTAATTTCCTCACTTCGTGTTTCTCATTCTGCTTCAGATAATGGTTGGTCTGCTTGTATCTACTCAAGAGATACAAAGGAATTCTATCATTCCAGAGAATATAGAATCTGCCCCAGCGTTGACCGTGTAGGCGGCGGTGACAGCTTCGCAGGCGGTGTAATCTGCGGTATGCTTGACGGAAAGAACTTCAAGGATGCTCTTGAATTCGGTGTTGCTGCATCAGCTCTTAAGCACACAATTCCCGGCGATATGAACCTTGTTACCCGTGCAGAAGTTGACAACCTTGTAGGCGGCGACGGCAGCGGCCGTGTACAGAGATAATCAGGGAAAGGAAGATAATAAACAATGGGTATGTTAAAACAGATTTATAACATCGGTATTATTCCGGTAATAAAGATTAATGATGCATCCAAGGCTGTACCGCTTGCGAAAGCTCTTATTGACGGCGGTCTTGCAGCAGCTGAAGTTACATTCAGAACAGATGCGGCTGAAGATGCAATCCGTGCAATCACAAAGGCTTATCCCGATATGGTTGTAGGTGCAGGTACTGTTCTCACAATTGAGCAGGCACAGAGAGCGCTTGATGCAGGTGCTAAGTTTATTGTAAGCCCCGGTTTCAATCCTAAGGTTGTGTCATGGTGTCTTGAAAAGGGTGTAACACCGCTTCCCGGTTGTACAACTCCCTCTGAAATTGAGCAGGCGCTTGAGCTTGGTCTTAAGGTTGTAAAATTCTTCCCCGCAGAGCAGAGCGGCGGGCTTGATAAGATTAAGGCTATGTCAGCACCCTACGGCAACGTTAAGTTTATGCCCACAGGCGGTGTTAGCCTTGATAACGTTAATAATTACCTCGGCTGCAATAAAATTATTGCTTGCGGCGGTAGCTTCATGGTAAAAGAAAGCTTTATTGATAATGACCAGTGGGATGAGATTACAAATCTTACCAAGAAATCCGTAAGCACAATGCTTGGCCTTGAAATAGGTCATATTGGTATCAACCATGAAAATGAGGAGCAGGCAAAGAATACTGCAAATATGCTTTCTCTCCTTATGGGTAAGGATATTGAAAAAGAAAGTGCAAAGGGTATGTTCGTTGGTACTCAGTTTGAAGTAATGAAGTCAATGGGTCCCGGAAAGTGCGGTCACATTGCAATTCTTACCAATAACGTTGAAAGAGCTATTTACCACCTTGGTGCAAAGGGTGTTAAGTTCAACGAAGAAAGTGCTACATATAATGACGATGGAACAAGAAAATTCATCTATCTTGCAGAAGAATTTGGCGGTTTCGGAGTTCACCTTATGCAGAAAAAGTAAAACTGAAACATAAAAAAACAGACAAGCAATATGTTGCTTGTCTGTTTTTTCGTTTCACAAAAAAATGCTGTATTGAATATGATAAATAGCGGGGAATTCCCCGCTATAACGTTAATGAAAGGAAGAAAATACAGCATGAAAGACTTGCTTAATATGCAATTTATTCCGCTTGAAGAAACAGCATCCTGCGGAATTTATGATAATTACCCGCTTGCTTATGCTTACGTTCCGTATCAGAAGTACGAAACCCCATACAGCAAGGAAAAAGCATTAGAACGCGGAACAGCGTTTGCGTCTTTAGATAAGCCTTTAGGCGTCTACGGAAAAGAATTCAACACAAAAGAGGGGGCGAGGAAATTATGGTAGAATGTAACGACAGACGCGACCTTTTAAAGAAGGTGCAGGAGGCAGATTTCCTTGCACTTGACCTGCAGCTTTATCTTAACACACATCCAAATTGTGAACGTGTCCTCAAGCTTTATACTGAAACCGTTCGCAAAGCTAAAACGCTCAGAAAAGAATTTGAGGAAAAATACGGACCGTTAACTGCAACCGAAACTCCGAACAAGCTTCCGTGGCAATGGTCAAAGAACCCTTGGACTTGGGAAAAAGAAAGGAGTTAAATTATGTGGATATATGAAAAAAAGTTACAGTTTCCGATTAAAATTAAAAACCCAAACCCTAAAATGGCACAGGTTATCCTAAGCCAGTACGGTGGTCCCGACGGGGAATTAGGGGCATCACTTCGCTATCTCAGCCAACGTTTTTCCATGCCTAATGAAATTTGTAAGGCTACACTTAATGATATAGGTACAGAGGAACTGGCACACCTTGAGATGATTGGTACGATTGTGTATCAGTTAACACGAAATCTCACTCCCGAAGAAATTAAAGCGTCGGGCTTTGATAAATATTATGTAGATCATAATACCGGTATTTATCCTGCATCAGCCGCAGGTGTACCCTGGACAGCGGCATATATTCAGTCAAAAGCTGATGTAATCGCCGACCTGACAGAAGACCTTGCAGCAGAGCAAAAGGCGAGAGCGACTTACGACAATATACTCCGCCTTGCAGATGACCCCGACGTTATAGAACCCATTAAATTCCTGAGAGAGAGAGAAGTTGTTCACTTCCAGCGTTTCGGTGAAGCACTCCGCAGTGTTCAGGACATGAGCGACAGAAAATATTTTTAAAATATATTAATCCCATAATTAAAGCCAATCGTTTGTCGGTTGGCTTTAATTATTCTTTATACATTCCTTGACAAAATATGTAAGAATATAATATAATTATCTTATAAAGAACTAAAATAAGAGGGAGGAACAGATTATGTTTTGTGAAAATTGCGGAAGATTATTAAATGAAAGTGATAAATTCTGCCAATCGTGCGGGAAGCGCGTGAATCGCACTGAAACTCCATTAGTTGAGACCACAAATATTAAATCAGAACCTTTAGACGAAAATATGAGCGTTCAAGAGTCGGTTGCAGTGCAAGAACTTTTGGAAAATACTGAGTCTTTACCTACTCTTAAATCTCGCAAGAAATGGCTTAGACCTGTTATAATTGCCGCAGTGCTAATACTGTTGTCGTCCATAATAGCATATGCTGCTCCCGTCATCAAAAACATGGCGCAAAAGCTCTATTATTCTCCTGAAGACTACTTTAAAGTTGTTGTTAAACGTGAAATAAAGGAATCCACTGATGAAATCGGTGCCACCTTATCAGCTATTTCTGACTCAAATTCGATTTTTGGTGATGCAAAGGAAAGGTTCGAAATAACACTTCAGGCAGGAGATGCATTTTATGACATTCTTGAGGCTGTCAACGAGGATGATTCAGATGAAATTGCAGATAAGATAGATTGGATTAAAAAAATAACATTGTCGGGAGAAGCTTCCAGAGTTGGAACAGATATCAGTTCAGATATGAAAGCTTCTATAAACGGAAAGAAAATTCTTTCCCTAAATACAGTAGTTGATAATAGCGGAATTTACCTTGATATCCCTGAAATTAATAACAAAGCAATTAAGATTGAGTTTGACAGTAACGATTACTATAACAATCCTTTTTATGCTTATAAGGCGTTTATGGATTCGTCCGAGCTTCAAACACTTTGTGAAATTTTTGAACTTATTCCCGACAAGGAAATAATACAAAATCTGCTCTATAAATACATTTGCACCGCTATCGACAGTGTGGACACTGTATCTGAAGATACAGAAAAGCTAAAGGCGGGCGATAATAAACAAAGCTGCACAAAGCTTTCCGTATCTGTAAACGAAGAACTTCTCAGAAAAATGCTTATTGCATTTATGAAAGAAGTAAGGACAGATAACGAAGTAAAGAGCATCATCAGAGATTTCTGCGAATTGGACGCAGTGGATGCTGATTTTGAAAGTGTATATTCGGAAATGATTTCCGGAATTGATGAAATTATTCATGAAGCCGAAAACACCCAGGGTGATAGGGAAGAACTCGTCCGCTTTAATGTTTGGGTAAATAATGCAGGAGACTTAGTTGGTTTCGGACTTGAGAAGGACGGAGTTTCTTTTTCATCAATCTCTTTGGAGTCAGGGAAAGATTATTCAATGAAAATTAATGCAGGTGCAGGCTTTTTAAGCTCCGTAAGCCTTGAAGGTAACGGAAGAGTTTCAGGAGATAAAAAGGCAGGAACGTTTTACATAACTGCCGCAGGGAACAAGCTTGCAAAAATTGCTTCAGAATATAATACAAAAGATTCCAAAAACGGAATTTTTAACGGCAAAATCAGTCTTGAGCTTACAGACTTCGTAAAGGAGCAAGTAAAGAGCATGGTTTCGGGAGAAATTGCATCTATGGTGTCTGACTTGAAACTGACTCTTGAATTCAACACAAAACCCGGGGAATCAGAATATGCATCAGTTAAGTTGACTAAGGGCAGTGAACTTTGCTATTTGGCAAGTGCAAAATCGCAATTACAATCCCCCTCTGAAAAAATTGATATTCCTCAGAATTACATTTCCGTAGGCGAAGAAAGTAAAATGCTTGATTGGTTATCCGGTTTAAATCTTAATAAATTAAATAAAAATCTGAAATCTGCAGGAGCGCCTCGCGAAATAACTGACGCTATCACGCAGGCAGATGAAGAACTTCAATATTACTTACAACCTGAAACGGATATTTATGACGAATACGGCTATTAATGTTGTTAAAAGGCTGAGTTGCGTGTAAAGCACTCAGCCTTTACAAAAGGATTGATTGTTATGATTACCATTGAACATATTAAAAAGAACTATAAAAAAACCAACGTACTGACAGATGTTTGCTTTGAAACATCCGAGGGCAAATGTATAGGTATTTTAGGCAGTAACGGAAGCGGTAAATCTACCTTGTTCAGTATTCTTGCAGGGGTACTGAAAGCCGATGGAGGAAGCTTCACGTACAATGGGATAGATATGCTGTCAAATGAAAAGGAACGCAGCAAGATTCTGGGTTATGTGCCTCAAAGCACGCCTCTTTTTGAGGAATTGACCGCTATTGATAATTTACGGTTGTGGTATTCTAAAGGTGACCTTCAATATCAGCTTGACGACGGAGTCCTTGCAATGCTTGGTGTTACCTCTTTTATAAACACACCTGTTTATAAAATGTCGGGCGGAATGAAAAAACGACTTGCAATCGGTTGTGCCGTTGCACACAAACCAAAAATTCTTCTGCTCGATGAGCCTTCTGCGGCTCTTGACCTTGTTTGTAAGGAGAGAATTTCAAACTATCTACTTGAATATAAAGAAAAAGGCGGAACTATTCTATTAGCTACGCACGATATTCAGGAAATCCCACTTTGCGACAAGCTGTACATATTAAAAGAGGGTGTATTGCATCCATATCAATATGACGGAAACGTTCACAGATTGGCAGGTAATTTATAAGCTATGAATAAAGGCGTATTTTTCAAACTGCATTTAAAAAGGGCTTTTAAAATATATCCGGCAATTTTGCTCATAACCGTTCTTACTGTGGCGGCTATCGTAGTGGCGGCAGCAGGGCTGATTTCAGATACACAAAACGGCGAAACCAAGCAGAAAATTTCGGTGGCAATAGTTGGAGATATTAAAGATACCCATTTTGGAATAGGTATTAATTTGCTGGAAAACTTTGATAGTTCCCGTTTCTTTGTAGAATTTCCGCGTATGACGGAAAAAGAAGCAATCACTGCTTTGAAAAAAGGAGAAATCAAAGGGTATGTATATATTCCCAAAGAATTTGTAAGAGGGGTCTATTACGGTGACAATATACCCGCAAAATACGTAATATCAGATGCCCCAGAAGGTTTCGGAACAGCAATCTCAGGAGAGGTCTTAAAAGTTGTTTCCAACTTAGTCGTCGAAACACAAAATGGGAGCTACAGCCTGCGTGATGTTGCAAAAAAAATCAAACAAACAAAAGGCATAGGCAAAAAAGTTAATGATATGAACTTCTCTTACATAGAGTTTGTTCTCTCCAGAGATACTGCGATTGAAACGCAATTTGTAGGAGTGGCAGATTCAATTTCCTTAAGCGGTTATTATGTTTGCGGTATTATAACCTTTTTTCTCTTGATTTGGGGAATATCCTGTAATAAACTTTTATCTGGACGCAATCTTGCTTTATCGCGTTCTCTGCAATCATCAGGACTAAAGATTTCTCTCCAGATGCTGGCTGAATACATTTCTTTTTTATGTATTACATTTTTAACTTTGTTGCTTTTTGCATCGCTGATAGGTGTTGTAACTACAGACAATAGCTTCGGAGTTAAAGAGTTTAATAATAATTCCGTTTTTAGTTGCGTTGCCTTTGTTTTTCTCATGCTTCCCGTTATTATCATGTTTACCGCAATGCACAAAGCACTGTATGAACTCTTCCCAAATTCTGTGAGCAGCATAATTGTACAGTTTCTTATTGCCGTTGGTTTAGGGTATATATCAGGATGTTTCTATCCTATATATTTCTTTCCTGATGCCGTTCAGAAAATCTCAATATTTCTGCCGTCAGGTGCAGGTTTTTCCTACTTGCGTAAGCTTATGTCACATACTGTAGGTTGGGAAGATTTTATAATTGTTTCTTTATATACGCTTTTATTTGCAATTGCGGCTTATTATAAAAGAAAAAAGGATATGAGAGGGGAGAGTATATGAATCCGCTGAAGAAATCTCTGATTTGGTATTTTATGTGCAGTAAACGCCTGCTGCATAAGATGAGTTTCATCATTATACTTTGTTTAATTCCTGTCATCATTCCTGTTACCAAGCTTGCAATGTCGGGCGAAAGCGGAATATTGAAAATTGCCGTGGCAGCTCAGGACAATTCCCCTGCATCAAAGCGAGCAATGGCTAAAATCCGTAATACCGACAGTATAATTCAGTTTGTTATATGTGATACAGAGTCATATGCGACGGAAATGGTAAAAACCCATAAAGCAGATGCAGCATGGGTTTATAAGGATAATATTGAAGAAAGAATTACGAGATTCATAAAAAAAGAATCAAACGAACCATTTTTAAAGGTAATAGAACGTGAAGAAAATGTTATATTGCAGATGTCACGTGAAATGTTTTACGAAACAATTTTTGACGAGGTATCCTTTTCTCTTTACAGTAATTACGCACACAATAATTTAAAACTCAAGGGCAAAATTTCAGATGAAGAATTAAGAAAAAATTATTTTGACAGGGAAAGGGGGGGAAGCATTATTGAAATGTCAAAGCTCTCCTCCGATGCCCCTGTTACACAAAACCATTTAATATCGCCAATAAGGGGCATACTCTCTGTTTTATTAATTCTGTCGGGGCTTGCTGCTGCCATGTATTTTCTCAAAGATAATTCAAGTGGTAAATTTGCGTGGTTGCCCGGGACAAAAAGAATTATCCCCGCATTTTCCACTTGTTTTTCCGCTTGTGTTTTTTCAGGGACTGCAATTCTTTTATCTTTATTAATCGGAGGTTTTTCGGTAGGCTTTCTCAGAGAATTGGGTTCAATGGTTTTATTTATTTTTTCCGTAAGCATCTTTTCTACATTCTTTTGTATTCTATTTAAATCATATGGAAAACTCGGTGCGGTGATACCCGGAATTATTGTGTTTGCACTGGTGCTTTCACCGATTTTTTTCAATGTTTCATTCTTTCCGATACTAAGATTTCTTCTGCCGACACACTATTATCTTTATTCCGTTTATGACAGTAGTTATTATTTGTACTTCATTATGTACTCTTTGTTAATTCTTGTTGTTGTTATTATGTTGAATTATGTATTAAATTTAAATAATCCCTTTAAAAGGTGCACGAAATAATCGCTTGCACCTTTTCTCATTACACTTCTGTCTGAAACTAACGGAATTTTAGCCAGCGTCTGGGCGTCAGAAGTTATGATTAACTCACCTATAATCTGTCCCTTTTTTACGGGTGCCTGTAAATTTTTCTCTATATTGATATGGGTTTTAACTTTATCCGCATTTTGCTTTTCAATCAAAATGTTTGCGTTTTCTTTTGAAAGAGCTGTTACATTATTTTCTTTTCCGTTCTTTACCGATACATCAGTAACTTTTGAATTTTTCTCTCCAAATTCAGTAACAGCATAGTTAGCAAACCCGTAATTCAAAAGGCTGCTGGCAGTAGCAAACCTCTCCTTACTGTTACAGCTTCCCAATACTACTGCTATAAGCTGCATGCCGTCACGTTTTGCCGCTGCACTTATGCAACAGCCTGCACCGCTTGTAGAACCCGTCTTAAGCCCATTAGCCCCCTTATAAAATCTGATTAATTTGTTTGTATTTGCGAGCTGAAATTTCCCGTCGCGGAGTGTATCCATCCAGATTGTTGTGTATTTTTCAATTATGTCATGCTTAAGAAGCTCACGGCTCATAATTGCAATATCATACGCACTTGAATGGTGATTTTCCACATCTAATCCGTTACAATTAACAAAATTAGTATCTTTCATTCCCAGTTCAGAGGCACGCTTATTCATCAGCGAAACGAAGGTTTCAACACTGCCGCACATATGCTCTGCCACGGCTACACACGCATCGTTTGCACTTGCAACAGCTATTCCTTTTAATAGGTCGTTAAGCGTCATTATTTCATTTGTTTCAAGAAAAATTGTACTTCCGCCCATACTCTTTGCATATTCGCTCGCCGTTATTTGGGTTTCAAGGGTGATTTCTCCGCGTTCTAATGCCTCACAGATAAGTAGCATTGTCATCACCTTGGTTACGCTTGCAGGCGGCAACGATTCGTGGGAGTTTTTTTCATATAATATTTTTCCCGTAGACGCCTCCATCAGAAGAAGGGATTTTGCACTTGAATCAGTAGTAAACGTAGCAGCCGAAACATTATACTGAAAAAGAAGCATTATAACTATCAATATTGAACAAAATTTTTTCATATTTTAACATTCTCCTTTTACTTTATATAATAAAATATGCTTTTTTCAATAGAAATATTACTGTGAAACGATTGACTTTAAATAATCAATATGATATTCTAATTTATATCATTTGTAACTGACAGGAAAGGAAGATTTACTGATGAAAATAGTTAACATTAACCTGCTTGAAAAAGAAACCGAGCACGGCTTTATGCCGACATTGACGGGATATATTTTAGATGGAAGCGAAACAATAGAAAACGAAGATCGCCCCGCCGTTCTTGTGATTCCAGGCGGTGGTTACAGAATTGTTTCTCCACGAGAAGGGGAGAGGATTGCACTTTCCTATAACGCTGCAGGCTTTCATGCTTTTGTACTTGATTATTGTGTGGAACCTCATCGCCATCCTATGCCTATATTAAATGCCGCAAAGTCGATTGAGATTATTCGTGACAATGCAAAAGAGTGGAGAATTAATCCAGATCATATTGCCGTTTGTGGTTTTTCCGCAGGCGGGCATCTTGCAGGTTCTATAAGCACGCTTTGGAACCGAGCAGATATATTTGGTGATGATGAAGAAAAAAATAAATATCATAAGCCGAATGCATCAATACTTTGTTACCCTGTTATCACCTGCGGCGACCATGCTCATAAAAGCTCCTTCAGAAAGCTTACTGGTATGGAAGAGTGTGAATTTTGGAACTCACTTTCGCTTGAAAACTGCGTGGACGAAAATACACCTCCTGCATTTTTATGGCATACCTTTGAAGATGCTTCTGTTCCCGTTGAAAATTCGCTTCTTTATTCAAACGCACTCAGAAAGCATAATATACCGTTTGAATTACATATTTACCCTAACGGAGCTCACGGTACATCATTGTTTTCCGATGAGACATACTGGGGACTCAGCAAACTCGATTGCCGTAGCTATCCGTGGATGAAGCAGTCTATAGAATGGCTCTATCTGCAATTTGGTATAACCGAGGCAAATTACAGATGATAATCAGAAGTGGAATATGTTATATCATAGGTGCTTGCAGTGAGTTTTCGAGCAAATTTTCTTTAAATTGTAATAAGAACGATTTAATTATTGCCGCTGACGGGGGCTATGATATTCTGAAAAAGAATAGAATAAAGCCTGATATTTTGTTGGGAGATTTCGATTCCATTACTGAACTCCCTGAGAATATCAAGCTCATCAGACATCCTGTAAAAAAAGATGATACGGATACGTTTTTGGCATATAAGACAGCTTTAGAAAAAGGATATAAAAATTTTGTTATTCTTGGCGGTGTCGGTGGAAGAGTTGACCATACAATAGCAAATATTCAAACCCTGTTAAACATAGCAAAAAACGGTGGAAGAGGCTTTTTGATTGGAAAAAGCAGTGTTATGACAACGATTTTCAATTCCAACATTGAATTTTCAGAAAGACACACCGGAAATTTAGGGGTTTTTGCCCAAGGGAACGATGCGTATAACGTAACTATCAGCGGTTTAAAGTATGAGGCTGATAACGTTACTCTTAAAGTCGATACTCCAATGGGCGTCAGCAATGAATTTGTAGGAGAGAGGGCAGTTATAAAAGTACAAAATGGTGCACTTTTTGTTGTATGGGATGAAAATTTGCTTGATTTCATCACACATATTAGTGATTTTTGTATTAAATAAATGAAAACGGAAGCAAACTGCTTCCGTTTTCATTTATTGTTTTATTTTTGAGAGAGGATTTTTATCTATTGCATCACGTAATTGTTGCTCATCGATATGGGTATAAATTTGCGTGGTTGAAAGATGCTCATGTCCTAAAATTTCTTGAAGTGCTCTTACATCTACATTTCCATACTTATACATTAATGTGGCGGCAGTATGCCTTAATTTATGCGGAGAATAAACCTCAGGGTCAAGCCCTGCACGTTGCAGATTCTTTTTTATCATTCGGTAAACCATGTTATTGGAAATACGCGATTTTTGTTTACTTAAAAACAGTGCTTTACGGTCTTTTACGCCATCTTTAGGCCGTACCTCCATATAGGCTCTGATAGCTGATTTACATGCATCATTAAGATATACAGTCCTTTGTTTATTTCCTTTACCTGTAACAGTCAGTTTATCGCCGTGAATATCAGTAATATTGATGCCTACAAGCTCACTTAGACGCATTCCGCAGTTTAAAAACAGTGTAATTATGCAATAATCACGGGTTTTAAACTCACCGTCAATATTTTCCAATAATTGTAAACTTTCATCCAAAGAAAGAAAAATAGGCAGTTTTGATGGGATTTTTGGAGAATCCAATTCTTTCGTAACATTAACATCGAGAAGGTGAGCCTTACCGGACAGATAGTTAAAAAAACTTTTAAGAGAAGAAACTTTTCTCGCACGTGCATTTGCATTATTATCACGGTCACTGTTTGCATACATCAGATATTCATACATATCATCAAGCATAATATCACGAATAAAATCTGTATCAATGTCATTACAATTAATGTTATCAAAATTTTCAAAAGACTCCATAGAGCGATGGCATTTCATAAAACGAAAAAAAGTACGTAAATCATAATAATATTCATTAATTGTATTATCAGATTTTCCTTTGATGTTAGAAAGATAGCTGAGAAAATTCTTTACATCCTGGGGAATGTCGGAATAAGCCCTGAAATCAGCCATAATAAAGCCCTCCGTAGATATATTTGATAGAGGAAGTATGTAGAAATCTTCCTATCGCCAATTCAACAAAATTTTTATTTTGTTGAATTGCATATATATTTTAGCACACACTTTCCTGTCTTGTCAAGTATGTGTGTTTAAATATTTTAAAAGGTTGAGAAAAAAATCTCAACCTTTTAATTATATCATTATTCATCCCAGTTATGATATACATTCTGTACATCGTCGTTATCATCAAGCATTTCTATAAGCTTGTTCATATTCTTAAGGTCTTCCTCATCAGTTAATTCAACACTTGTCTGAGGAATCATCTGAACTTCGGCAGTTAAAAAGCTGTAACCGCGGCTTTCCAATTCTTCTCTTACAGATGAGAAATTTTCTGGTGAAGTTAAAACCTCATAAATACCTTCTTCTGCTGTAAAGTCATCTGCCCCACTATCGAGAGCATCCATCATAACGGCATCCTCATCAGGCAAATCTTCAGAAGAAATAATAAGTACACCTTTTTTGTCAAACATATAGCTTACACATCCTGTCTGACCTAAATTTCCACCGTATTTATCAAAATAATGGCGCATATCTGCAGCAGTACGGTTTCTGTTGTTTGTAAGAGTTTCAACAATTACTGCAACACCCTTGGGACCATAACCCTCGTATGTGATTTCCTCGTAATCGTTACCGCCTGTCTCTCCTGCTGCCTTGGCGATACAACGCTGAATGTTGTCGTTGGGCATATTATTCGAACGTGCTTTTGCAATTGCATCACGGAGCTTTCCGTTGCTGTCGGGATTAGGACCGCCTGCACGAACAATAACCGCAATTTCTCTTCCGAGCTTTGTAAAAATCTTCGCACGCTGTGCATCTGATTTTTCTTTCTTATTTTTAATATTATTCCATTTGGAATGTCCTGACATTTTCTGTTACACCTCTATTAATTATTCTGCCTTTTCTGCTGTTTCTATTGCATTTGCTTTTGACGCTTCCTGCCTTACATCTGCGCGGGCCTTTCTGATAATGGACTGTGCCTTTGTAAGTTTTGCATCTGTATCAGCAAAAAGTGAATCTACATACTGACGTGCTCCCATTCTTAATTCGCGGGAGTTCTTCTGTGCTGCAGCAATAATCTGATTTGCCTGCTCATAAGCCTTCTTTGTAATCTCATGCTCATCAATCATTTTTTCAACCTTGATTTTTGCATTCTTTACAATTTCGTCAGCTTCAGCCTGAGCTTCAGCAAGGATTCTCTTTCTTTCATCCTTGATAAGACGAGCCTGCTTCATATCTTCAGGAATATTCAAACGAAGCTCTTCAATATTTGAAAGAAGTTCTTCCTTATCTACCATCGCTCTGTTCATAAGCGGTATAGATTTCGCCTGTTCAACCTTATCTTCTAAAAGGTCAATAATTTTTAAGATTTCCATTACTTTTTACCCCCTATTTTATCTTGTATATCTCCTATAATTTCTTTTGGAACCATCTCAGTAAGGTCACCGCCGTATCTGGCAACCTCTTTAACTATGCTTGAGCTAAGATAAGCGTAATTTGCATTGGTAGTTATGAAAAACGTTTCTATTTCCGGTGCTAACTGTTTATTGGTTAAAGACATCTGAAATTCATATTCAAAATCGCTCACAGCCCTTAACCCTTTAACAATAAACTTTGCACTTTTACTCCTGGCGTAATCAACCAGCAGCCCTGTAAAGGTTTCGACCTTTACATTTTCCAAATCCTTTGTAACTCGACTTATAAGCTCCATTCTTTCCTCTAAGGAAAACAATGGATTCTTGGAGCTGTTGGAAAGAATACTTACATAAACCTCATCAAACAACTGGCTTGTCCTTTTTATAATATCAAGATGTCCGTTTGTTACCGGGTCGAAACTTCCCGGTACTATTGCAATATTCATTCACGTTGACTCCTTTTGAAAACCGAAATTCCAACTCTGCCATACTTTTTTTCTTTTACAATTTCAAATTCACGGGGCAAACTGCCAATACCGTTTTCATAATCCCATTCAGCGATAATTAATCCCTCATGGCTTATCAGGTCCTTTGATGCTATCAGGGAAAACACCTTTTCATATAAACCGGATTCGTATGGCGGGTCTATAAAAATAATATCAAATACCTCGGAATATTCACTCAAAAATTTGCAGGAATCCGAGCAAACAATTAAAGAATCTTCCGCCATTTGGGCATTGTTGACATTAGCTTTGATACAAGAAATTGCCTTTCCCGAAGAATCGACAAAGACTGCTTTTTTCGCACCGCGGCTTAATGCTTCTATTCCCATTGCACCTGAACCTGCAAACAAATCAAGAACTACAGACTCATTAATATACGGAAGCAGCATACTGAAAACAGCTTCTTTCACTCTGTCAAGGGTGGGTCTTGTATCCTCCCCATCCGGTGAAACAAGCTTCATACCGCGAACTTTTCCTGAAATTACTCTCACAAAATCCTCCGAAAAGAAATTCCTTCTCAAATACCGAAAAGGAATTTAATATATCATATATATATTTTACATTAAGTTCTGAAAAAGTCAAGTGTTTTATGGTAATTACTATCATTTTACAGAATTCTTCTTGCACATACATAATTACGCACGTAGTAATCTGAGTTCAGCTCGTCCTTTACTACCCCCCGGACACTTGTAGATGCATGAATGAACTTACCGTCTCCAACATACACCCCTACATGATTAACTCTGCGGTCACGCCTGTTTGAAAAGCATAAAATGTCTCCCGGAACTAAGCTTTCTTTTTCTATCTGCACCCCGATCTCACTTTGAGATGTGGAGGTCCTTGGCAGGCTGTAACCGTACTGTTTATAAAGGTAGCTTGTAAAACCGCTGCAATCGAATGTATTTGGTCCGGATGAACCATAAGAATATCTGCTGCCTATGTAGTTATGTGCAAGCTTTGCTATTTCTGCACCTGTTTTTACACCATTATAAAACAAATCAGAAAGCTCGGATGTTTTATTAACATAGTCGGCTGATACAAACCCAGTGATACCGTTATTCATCTTTATATTATACCAACCATTATCCGTATAAATTATTTCAAAATCAGTTCCATAGGTCATACGGTCAACAATACCGCAATTTGTATTAGGCGACTCTCTTACATTTAAAACATCGCACTTAACATAACCTCTCTCACTTGCTGATACATCTAAAATAAAAACAAGCAAAAAAATAAAGGTTGTAATTCCACGAAAAAATTTAACCAATGTTATTCACCTCATTACTATTGTAACACTTTTTAACCAAAATGTCAAACTTTTTTAATACTTTTTTTATATTCCATGAGATGTAAATTATTTTTTATCTTACTCTCTATTCTGACATTTTTTTCGGGGGATAAGTTGTATACTGTAAATGGGTGATAGTTATGCCGGTTATTTATATTGATGTTTTATTTGCCGTAAACTTTATAATTAATTACGTGCTGCTCAAAACAAGTTGTATTTTTATAAATTTAAAATATAGCAGAATAAGAATGATGCTTGGAGCTTTAATTGGGTCAATATATGCAATTTTAATTTTCTTTCCTGACTTCTCTCCCCTGTATTCAACATTGTCTAAATTATTGGTTTCAATGCTGATTATGGCTTCATCATTTACTTTCTACTCGTTTTCCTCATACTTTAAGGCTTTAATCGTATTCTACATGGTTTCATTCGGATTCGGGGGTTGCGTTTTGGGAGTCTTTTATTTTAGCGATATCGGGGCAAAATTAGGCGCGGTATATTCTAATGGAATTTTCTACTTTAATCTACCGTGGACCATTCTTGCCGTTTCCGGAATAGCATTTTACATCGCTGTCCGTATTTTTGATTTTATTTCCAAGAAGCATTTTTCTGCGAAATGCTTAAAAAAGAAACTGTATCTTACATACGACAATAAAACAGCGGAAATAACAGCATTGCTTGATACAGGAAATTCTTTAATGGATCCGGTATCAATGACCCCTGTAATAATTGCAGAATATAAATCAATAAAAAATTTGTTTTCTTCAGAGGTCAGAAATTCACTGGAACGCATTGACAATAACAATTTAACGCATATACTCAGCGAAGTCGGTGAAAAAGGACTTCGGGCGAGGTTAATTCCGTTTTCTTCATTAGGAAATGAAAATGGGATGCTATTGGGATTTATTCCCGACAAGGCAGAGCTGCGTGATGAGTGCGGGATAAGGACTTTAGGAAAATGCGTTATCGCAATATATGAAAAAAACCTAACCTATGACAGAAGCTACGGTGCACTTTTAAATCCGTATTTACAATAGCCGAAAGAGAATGACTTGGAGGGTAATTTAAGTATGTTTGAATTAATAAAAAAAAATACACGACTGAATTATTTAAAATTAATTAAGAAATTAAAATTTGAAGACTGCATTCATTATATTGGGGTTGGTATTTACCTGCCTCCCCCTCTCACTCCTGAAGAAGAACAAAAATGCATTGAAACGCTGCCTCTTTCGGATAGCCGTCAAAAACTAATTGAGCACAACCTACGGCTTGTGGTATATATTGCAAAAAAATTCGAGAACACAAATATTTGCGTTGATGATTTAATTTCTATAGGAACGATTGGTTTGATAAAAGCAATTAATACTTTTAAAGCGGATAAAAAAATTAAGCTCGCAACATATGCAAGCCGTTGCATTGAAAACGAAATACTGATGTATTTAAGGAAGAATAATTCGCAGCGTGTTGTAATATCATTCGACGAGCCTTTAAATGTTGACTGGGACGGAAATGAGCTACTTTTAGGAGATGTATTAGGTACTGATGATGATTGTGTTGATCGGCATTTAGAGGAAGAAGTCGAGAGGCAATTGCTCCTTTCAGCAATGGAAAATCTGTGTCAAAGGGAAAAAGAAATAATGGAAATGCGATATGGGTTACACGGAAAGTCGGAAAAGACTCAAAAGGAAGTTGCTGACCTTCTCGGAATAAGTCAAAGCTATATTTCGCGGCTTGAAAAAAGAATTATACGCCGTCTGAAGAATGACATCGCAAAAAACATATAAACATATGAATAATTTTTAAAAAACCATTGAAATTCTCTTTTAATTTGTGTATAATAAAAAAGGTATGCACTTAGGAGGGATTCCATGTTTTTTTTAAAAAAGACCAAAGGCGATAATGTTATATTAGCTGAATTTAAACGTTTGTGGAATGAAGAACTTTTGAAAAATGTCGATTCGCGCGATTTTTCAAAAGCGTACAACTATGCTTTAAGAAAATATGCTATTCGCGATATGTGCATGAAAACATATTTCGATTTTGAATCAGAAGATTCCCTTCGTTTCAAGGAAGCATGTAAAGCTTTTGATGAAGGCGATATTTTTTGGACATTTATGCTTATACGTCAATTTGCATCGTTGCCGGGATATTCAAGCAAGTTGAAAAATCTCACAAACAAAAGACGTACATTTCTCTCTGAAAAGAGAAAAGAAACAGTAATAACAAGAAATTCGGTGAGAATGTTTTTACATAATTTAATGCAAACTTCCGCAAAACAAGGAGAGGAATTTATTAAAAACGCTCTTTCTGATTTGGAATTATATGAAAATTACTGCAGCAAAAGCCAGTACAAATCAGCCTACAAAATAATTGCCCTGACTGATAAGCCAGGTGATTATACCTCTAACATCAAAAAGTATCTTTATTATGCAGCCAGAAGAGAACGAACTGATGAAAACGAGCAGCAGACGCTTAAGTATTTTGAATATGCAAGTAAATATTATAATTTCAAGAGAAAACTAAAAAACGGCTCTCCTATTTTTATTCATGACATAGATATAATTATAGCAATGTTAATTTTCATGCGTAACGGTGGAGCTGTTTCGCGAGAAGAATTAAAACGAAAGATGCACAGAACCGTAAAAGTTTATTGTGTAGAAAGTTGTTTCACCCCCGTTTGTGTTTTAGCTGATTATTTGTATCAGATTGGAGAAACTGAGCTTGAGCAAATGGTTCTCAAATTGCTTGTGCACTATGGCGAAGCCGTTAACGATAAGTACAAAAAGAGATATACGTGTCTTGAACTCATGAACAAAAACTCTGAAAAATTTATTTTCAGGCATAAAGCACATACTCCGCTTGAGTGCGTTTTGTATGATGATAAGGTGTCATCTTTTGAGGAATGTTTAAAAACCTGTTTAAAGCAAAAGGAACAGAATCAATGGTGTATAGCATTTAAACATACAGTTAAAACATATGAATTCAGCTATAAATATTTTTATGATGATAAACTCCTTTCGACACTGGAAACTGTTTTTGATAATGAGTTCGGGGATTTTGTTCTTGAATACTCAATGAGAACATTTTTTAACGGTGATGACAGTTCAAACGCAAAACATTCAATGATTATTATTACGAGCGGAAAAAATCAATACAGTGATTTTCCGAAAATCGGAATAATGATTAAGATAGAGCCTATTACAAAGAAATTTGTCAATGTTCATTACTGTGTGTTGTATCTTCCTGAAGAGGAATATACAGACGAGATGATTGAGTCCGACTCTCGTTATGTTGAGTCAATCATCAAAAATGAATCTGACTCACGATTTGAAACTTTCTCAAGGGTAATTGAAAATCTTACTTGGGATACAGTTAATGAAATGCTTAGTAAATAACGAAATTAATTCGGGGGATTTTGCCGCAGGTAAAATCCCCCGAATTGCAGTTTGTTTGAATTCTAAAAAAATATATATTTTCTAAAAAAGTACTTGCTTTTTTTATTATTTAAGTGTATAATGTCAAAGTCGGCACTCGGAGAGATGGCTGAGTTGGTCTAAGGCGCACGACTGGAAATCGTGTAACGGTTAATCCCGTTCAAGGGTTCGAATCCCTTTCTCTCCGCCAAGAAGCATTACCGTTAGGTAGTGCTTCTTTTTTGCTTTTTCAAAGGAAAAGGGATTCGAACCCTGAGAGGGCAATACGCGTGAAGAAAACGATTGATAATCGTTTTTAGCGGATTGGTGCGTAGACGGGCACCGAAATGCGAAGCATTTGGGTCGGCAAGCAGGAAGTGCGCTTTGCGGACTTATCCCTTTCTCTCCGCCAAAAGCATTACCATTAGGTAGTGCTTTTTTTGTTTTTAATTCGAATAAAAAAAGCATTCCCGGTAATTACTAAGATAATCAAAAAGACATAGTTTGAAAGGATCGATTTTTATGAAAGAATTTATCTTTACTGTAAATGACTCTGATGGAATACACGCCAGACCTGCAGGCTTGCTGGTTAAAGAAGCAAATAAATATAATTCACAAATCACAATCAAACATGGCGATAAAACTGCAGATGCCAAAAAGATTTTTTCAATTATGGGACTTGCTGCAAAAAAATCAGACAATTTACAAATAACGGTATGCGGCGATGACGAGGATTTGGCTGCGGAAAATTTAAAGAATTTTCTAAAAAACAATATGTGAGGAGATTTTTATGCTTATTTATCAGGGGAAAAGCGTCTATGGAGGAATAGCAATAGGAAAGATAAAAATCTGGAAAAAGGCAGATTCAATAATTAAATGTTACCATGTTAAAGATGCCGACAAGGAGTTTTCCAGATTTATAGCGGCTAAATCCAAGGCTATTAATCAACTTTCGGAGCTAAGAAAGCAAGCAATAGAAAAAGTTGGAAGTGAAAGCGCCGCTATTTTTGAAATCCATGCAATTATGCTTGAAGATGCCGATTTCTCGGATTCCATCGAAAACATGATACGAAACCAACATTATAATGCAGAATATGCCGTTTCATTATGCTGCGAAAGCTTTGTAGCCATGTTTTCATCAATGGATGACTCATATATGAAAGAAAGAGCGGCAGATGTAAAAGATATATCGGAACGCTTAATTAATATTTTGAGCGGAGTTTCTTTCAAATCAGAGGAAGAAGAAAGTAACTTAATTATGGTAGCAGAGGATTTTTCTCCAAGCGAAACACTTCAGCTTGATAAAAGTAAAATATTGGCATTTGTTACTGCAAAAGGCTCACTTAATTCTCATACGGCAATACTTGCCAGAATGATGAATATTCCCGCAATTATAGGGGTTGATCTTTGCTCAAACGGTCTTTCTGACGGAAAGGTAGCAATAGTGGATGGTTATAGCGGAACAGTCTATGTGGATCCCGACGAAGGTTTTTTAAAAAAAATGCAACAAAAAGCTGACGAAGATGCTGCAAAGCATAATCTTCTGAAATTTTATAAGGGGAAAGAAACTGTTACTATTGATGGAAAAAGAATTAATTTATATGCTAACATCGGAAATATAACAGACATTGCAAATGTGATTGATAATGACGCAGAGGGTATCGGCTTATTTCGAAGTGAGTTTATTTTCTTGGAAAAAAACACCTTTCCGTCAGAGGAAGAACAATTCGCTATATATAAAAACGCTGTAGAAACAATGTGCGGAAAAAAGGTTATCATAAGAACTCTGGATATTGGTGCTGATAAAAAGGTAGATTACTTCGGATTAAAACACGAGGAAAACCCTGCTATGGGACTAAGGGCAATAAGGCTTTGCCTGAAGCAACCGCATATATTCAAAACTCAGTTGCGTGCGTTAATGCGTGCCTCTGTATACGGTAATCTTTCCATTATGTACCCAATGATAACTTCCGTTGAAGAAATAAAACAGATTAAGGATATAATTAACGAAACTGCCGAGGAGCTTAAGACGAGCAATATTCCCTATTCAATTCCTGAACAAGGAATTATGATTGAAACACCTGCGTCTGTAATGATTTCCGACTTATTGGCAAATGAGGTATCCTTTTTCAGTATAGGGACAAATGATTTATCTCAATACGCTCTTGCAATCGACAGGCAGAATGAAGATGTAGACGATTTCTTCAACCCTCATCACGAAGCAATCATGAGGATGATAGAATTAACTGTAAAAAACGGACACAAGGCTGGGATATGGGTTGGAATATGCGGAGAATTAGCCTCGGATATTACTCTGACCAAAAAATTTCTTGCAATGGGAATTGATGAACTGTCCGTCTCCCCTGCAGCAATTTTCCCAATCAGGAAAACTGTACGTGAGACAAAATTATAGTCAAGAACAAAAGGATGTAGCTTGCTACATCCTTTATTTATCATTTCTTCCAAGTATATTTTGAGAACAGCACAAGCATCGGGAAAACTTCCAAACGCCCAACCAACATATCAAATGATAATACCAAAAGTGAAAAATCAGAAAAACCTGAGAAGTTAGAGGTAGGACCTACTGCGGCAAGTCCCGGCCCTATATTATTAAGCGTAGCTGCTACAGATGTGAAATTTGTCGTAAAATCAAAATTATCAAAGCTTATAAGTAAGATTGAAACGACAAAAATCGAGAGGTACGCAGCCATGAACACATTTACACTTCTTACGGTTTCATGTTCTATATTCTTCCCGCCCATCTGAAGTTTCTTTGTAAGTTTAGGATGTGCTGCTATAGCTACTTCTTTAGCAATGCTTTTTAAGAAAATCATTATTCTTGAAACCTTAATTCCGCCGCCCGTACTACCGGCACAAGCTCCTATAAACATCAAGAGTACGAGTATTGATTTGGAAAGCTCAGGCCATTTATCAAAGTCACAGGTGGAAAAGCCGGTAGTTGTCATAATTGACGCAACCTGAAATGCACTGTGTCTTAGAGAAATCCATATATTCTCGAATAAATCCACGCAGTTAATACATATTACAAGGGTCGATATTGCCAATATGCCTAAATAAGCTTTTACTTCACTTGATTGCAGTAGCAACTTAAATCTTCTTAACAAAATTATATAATAAACGGAAAAATCTATACCAAACAAAATCATGAAAATTGTAATTACGTTCTGTATATAAGCAGAATATCCGCCTATGCTGGTGTTTAAAATTCCAAAGCCTCCCGTACCGGCTGTGCCAAACATATGAGTTAACGCTTCAAAAAGGTTCATCCCGCCAAGTAAAAGCAGAATTGTCATTATTACACTCAAGCCAATATAGATACCGTACAAAATTTTAGCACTGGATTTAACTTTGGGTACAAGTTTAGTTACTGATGGACCCGTACTTTCAGCTTTCATCAAATATAAGTTACTTCCACCGGAAAGAGGCAAAAGAGCAACAAGGAAAACAAGAACACCCATACCACCTATCCAATGTGTAAAACTACGCCAAAACAGCAAACTCTTCGGAAGTGCTTCAATATCAATTAATATCGAAGCACCTGTTGTTGTAAAACCTGACACGGTTTCGAAAAAAGCTTGCACGAAGTTTGGTATATACCCCGATATCACAAACGGAATACATCCGAATATACTAAGTACAATCCAACTGAGAGCTACGATAACAAAGCCCTCTTTTGAATAAATGCTTCTGTTTTTAGCTTTCGACAGAACAAGTAATAATCCTGCAAAAAGGCATAAAAGCATGGATATGAGAAAAGAAGCATACTCCTTTTCACCGTATATAAAGGCACATACAAGAGGTAAAACCATCAAAAATGCCTCACAGCATAATACTATGCCTAAAGTATGAAACACACGTTTTATATTCATAATTTAACCTTCCAGAATATCCTTAATATCTTTCAATCCCTTAACGGTAGTAACGACTATCACGGTGTCCCCTACTTCAATCTTGTCTTGACCTTTAGGCGTAATAATCTTCCCCATTCTGTTAATAGAGGCAATAAGAATATTATTTTTAATTCTCAAGTCAAAAAGAGGTTTGCCTACAAGCGGACAATTCTCTCCAATATTAAATTCGAGTGCTTCCGCCTTGCCATCAAGGATAAAATGAATTGTTTCAATGTTACTGCTTGCCATAGAGTTGTTTTTTGCTCTTACAAAACGTAAAATATTTTCAGCTGTAATATTTCTGGGATAAATAATTGAATCCAGCTCAAGTTTATTTATGACTTCACCATAATCAATTCTGTTAATCTTAGTAATAAGCTTTCCTTTGGATTTACTTCTCGCAAAAAGAGAAAGAAGTATGTTTTCTTCATCAATATTTGTTAGAGCAACAACGGCATCAGCGGATTCAATTCCCTCTTCTATAAGTAAGGCATTATCGGTTCCGTCACCATTAATTATTGTCGCCTTAGGCAACAGATTGGATAGTTTTTCGCATCTTGCGAAATCCTTTTCTATTATCTTAACTCTTATACCAAAGTTAATAAGCTTATCTGCAAGATAATAACCGGTATATCCTCCGCCTATAATGATTGCAGCTTTAATTCTTCCGGTTTTAATTCCAATCCTTTTGAAAAATGCGGAATAGTTATTGAACGTTCCTACCACACTGACAAGATCCCCTTGTTTTAATACAAAATCACCACCGGGGATAAACGCTTCTCCTTCCCTTTCAACACCGCATATAAGTACATCGCAAGAAACCTTACTGTTAATTTCCGCAAGTCTTAAATCACACAACACAGAATCTTCGGGAATTCTGAATTTTAAAATTTCAACTCTTCCCTTTGCAAAAGTATCAATCTGTATTGCACTTGGGAATTTCAGAATACGAGCCATTTCGTTTGCTGCAGACATATTGGAGTTGATAACCATTTCCAGTCCTAAATCATCTTTAAAGAGGTTAATGGTTTTTCTGTATTCCGGTTTTCTTATTCTGGCTATTGTCTGACAATTGCCTATTTTTTTTGCCAGAAGGCAGGTTGTAAAATTTATTTCATCACTGCCTGTAGCCGCAATAAGTATGTCGGAATTTCTGACGTCTGCTTCTTCAAGTATCTCGGCATTTATGCAGTCTCCCACAACTCCCAGTACGTCATATTTCTTGACAACCGAATCAACAATATGATGTCTGGTATCTACTACAGTTATATTGTATTCATTTTCGGAGCATAATTTTTCAACAATTTTTTGTCCAATTTTTCCACAGCCAACAACTGTTATATTCATCAAGTCACCTTCTTTGAGGTTTATTATATCAAATATTATATACTATTTCAAGTATATAATTAAAATACACAAAACGCCCGATGTTTGGGCGTTTTGTGTATTTTAAATCAGTCAATGATAATATCTAACGCATCTTTTAATTCTGCATCAGGAACAAGAATTTCAAAGCAATCCTCCCCGATGTTATCTGTGGGACGTATCAAGCGTTGCATTACAATAATGTTATTCTTTTCGATTTTTTCGCGAACAACCCTGGCATTTTCAATGCTCTGAGTCATATAAACAGAAGTCCACATATGAACATTTCCTTTCAGATTACTCTATTTCTTATAATTGCATCTTAGATATAATACACCATTTTTTTACTTTTTGCAAGCAATTATTTTACTATTCTCTCTGAAAACACTAAGTTAAGTTTTTCCCTGAGTTCATTTCCGGGCTTAACATAAATTCCGTTAAGGTTAATTAAGCCGTAACTGCTCTCTATTGCGACAGGGGTACTTCCAGGATACTTTTGAAGAATTGGTTTCAACTGTTCAATTTTTAATAGCAACTCATCTCTAAGGCTGATTACAAGAAAATCTGACGCTCCCGTAAAAGGCGTTGCAGAATCTACAAGAAGCTTTACGCCCTCATCTTCTTTGATATCAAGTCTGCCGTGAAGCATTACAATTGAATTTTCAGTAAGAAGCGAATCAAGGCGAGTCAATACTTTAGGGAAAACTATTGTTTCAATGCTTCCTGTAAAATCTTCAAGTGTAATAAATGCCATATTTGTATTTGAACGTGTAAGTTTCTCGCGTCGTACAGATATAATGCCCACAACAGAAACTTCACTGCCGTCAAAGTAGCCTGAACTATTAGGTTCATCAATGATTTCGGAAATGTGAGGATAGTTCATTTTCTCTAAATCTTCGCGGTAATCGTCAAGAGGATGACCGGAGAGATATATACCTGCAACCTCTTTTTCCATGTTCAAAAGTTCCCTTTTTGAATATTCATGAACATTTTCGGGGAACACATCATCCTTACTGCTTTCATCACCGAAGAATGAAAACTGTCCTTCTATATTATTCTTGCCCGCTCTTGCTTCCGAATCAATTATTTCTTCAAATATTTCAAGCTTTTGAGCCCTGCTTCCCGGAAGCGAATCAAACGCACCGCTCTTAATAAGACATTCAACACTTCTCTTATTAAGCTCACTGATCATTCGTGAAACAAAGTCACGTACGCTTCTGAAATTTCCGTTAGTTTCTCTGTTCTTAACGCATTTTCTTACAAAAGCATCACCAACATTTTTTATAGTAGTAAGCCCGAATCTGATGTTATTATCTTCAACGGAAAAGTCAGCCATACTCTTATTTATATCCGGAGGCAGAATCTTTATGCCATTCTGTGTACAATTATTTATATATGAAGCGACTTTATTTGCGTTATCCATAACGCTGGAAATAAGCGATGCCATAAACTGTGCAGGATAAAGACATTTAAGATAGGCAGTCTGATACGTTACAAGGGAATATGCCGCCGCATGGCTTTTGTTGAAAGCATATTGAGCAAAGGCATCCATGTCTTCCCATATTTTCTGAGCTGTATGTTCATCTATGCCGTTGCGTACACAGCCCATATAACGTATACTTCCATCTTCATTGTCTTCTCCGTATATGAAGCTTTGGCGGGCTTTCTGCATTTCCTTAGCTTTCTTTTTGCTCATTGCCCTGCGTACTTCATCCGCACGACCCATGGAAAATCCGGCGAGGGTACGTACTATTTGCATAACCTGTTCCTGATATACTATACACCCGTAGGTCATTTCAAGAATGTTCTTTAAAAGCGGGTGTTTATAGGTAATGTTTTCAGGATTGGTCTTATTTTTAATATATGCAGGTATAAAATCCATGGGACCAGGTCTGTAAAGTGCAATACCCGCCGTTATATCTTCGATATTTCTTGGTTCAAGGCGTTTCATAAACGCACGCATACCACCGCTTTCGAGCTGAAATACTCCGTCGGTATCTCCCTCGGAAATCATTTGGTATACTTCGGGAACATTATAATCAATATTATTTATGTCAATATCAATCCCCATCGACTTGGCAATATTAACAGTATCTTCAATTACCGTAAGATTTCTAAGACCGAGGAAGTCCATTTTAAGAAGACCCAGTTCTTCAACGGTATCTTTTGTATATTGAGTCGAAATAATATCCTCACTACGCTGTACAGGTACATAACTTGACACCTTGTTTCCGGCAATAACTACGCCGGCGGCGTGTGTTCCTATGTTTCTTGGTAGCCCCTCCACTGCCATTGCCGTGTCAATCAGATTTCTGATTTCATTTGAGGATTCATAAGCCTGTTTTAATTTAGGATTTTCAAGTGCAAGCTCAAGAGTCATACCTAAATCCATAGGTACCATTTTAGCGATCGTATCAACATCTCCGTAAGGCATACCAAGGACTCTTCCGCAGTCTCTGATTGCTCCTCTCGCTTTCATGGTGCCAAAAGTACCAATCTGACTTACATTATCAGCACCGTACTTTTCTATAACATAGTTTATAACCTCTCCCCTTCTTTTAGGACAAAAGTCAATATCTATATCCGGCATGCTTACTCTTTCGGGATTCAGAAATCTTTCAAAAATAAGATTGTATTTTGTCGGCTCTATATCGGTGATACCCAAAGTATATGATACAATGCTTCCTGCTGCACTTCCTCTGCCAGGACCAACAGGAATTGAATTACTTTTTGCGTAGTTAATGAAGTCCCAAACGATAAGAAAATAGTCTACAAAACCCATTTGAGATATCACACTGAGTTCATAGTCAAGTCGCTGAAAAAGCTCACTTCCCGGATTATCATACCTCTTTTTCATTCCATCAAGACACAGGCTCTTAAGATACTCATACGGGTCTTTGCCGTCAGGAACATTGTAGGACGGGAGATGTCTTTCTCCGAACTTGAATTCAAAATTACATTTTTCCGCTATTATACCGCTGTTATCTATAGCTTCCGGAGCGTATTTAAAAAGCTCACGCATTTCTTCTTCGCTTTTTAAATAAAACTCCTCAGTTTCAAAACGCATACGGTTTTCTTCATCCAGAGTTTTTCCCGTCTGTATACAAAGAAGAACATCTTGGAATTTCGCATCCTTTTGCTCTATATAATGAACATCATTTGTAGCAACAAGGGGGGTATTTGTTTCCTTTGCAAGCTTTACAATCAAAGGATTAACCTTCTTTTGTTCCTCAATTCCGTGGTCCTGAATTTCTAAATAAAATTCGTCGAAAAGCTCTTTGTATTCATTAACAACCTCTTTTGCACGGTCAAATTCACCACTCATGAGTGCTTTGGGAATTTCTCCTGCAAGGCATGCGGAAAGAGCGATTAATCCTCCCTTATACTTTTTAAGAATTTCCATATCAACTCTGGGTTTGTAATAAAAGCCTTCTACAAAGCCTGCGGAAACTATCTGAATCAGGTTATTATACCCCTGTGCACTCGTGCATAGTAAAACAAGGTGATTTGTTTCGTTTTCTCCTCTGCCACCGCTTTTATCAAGACGGTCCTTTGTTGTATATACCTCGCAGCCTATGATGGGTTTAATTCCTTCAGCAACGCATGCTTTATAAAAATCAACAGCGCCGTACATAACACCATGGTCTGTAAGTGCAATCGAAGTTTGCCCAAGCTCCTTGGCTCTCTTGGGTAATTCCTTAATTCTGCTCATTCCGTCCAATAAGCTATATTCACTATGTACGTGTAAATGCGTAAACATATGTTATCCTCCAATGGCTATTTACTATTTGCCAAATCTATAAGCTTACTAAGTCTGCGATTAACACTGCTTTTCGTCATTTTCGGCGACATTTTTTCTCCTATTCCCGATAAAGGCAGGTCAAAAAATTCCAGTCTTAGCTCTGCAAGCTGTTTTGTTTCTTCGTCTAATGTGTCCCATACGGGAAGTTTTTGTAGCTTTAATATTGCACTGCACTGGTTTGCTGATGCTGTTATTGCCTTATCAAGATTTGCCGCCTTACAATTTGAGGCACGATTGTTACGATTGTTGATATCTTTTTCTATTTGCGTCATCATCAGCTCCATCATAAGCTTATGTGCTCCGACAATGTTTAAAAAATCACTTACGGATTCCTTATCCTTCAGGTAAGTGACAAAAGAATTATTTCTTTTAACCGTGTTTGCTTTAATATTAAATGTTTCAAGGAATTCAGCGGCAAGGTATGACATGTTTTCGTTATAGGTGATAAGTTCGCAGGAGTAACCCTTGAGAGGATCAGTGATAGTACCGCTGATTACAAAAGCTCCTCGTAAAAAAGCTCTTTTTGAGCTATCCTCCTCACAAACATCCTCATCAAATTCAATTTCACCATCATCAGTAAAGAAAACGCCTGCCTTCTCTGCGATGTTTTTGTTTATTTCTAACGAATAATTTTTTTTGCCTTTTATAACATCGATTGCTACTTCCAAAGCCGTAGCCCGCTTTATTATATATTGTATACGAGCGGCAGTATTTGCTTTATCGGTTTTAAAACACATCTTTTCATCATCGGCGTTTTCCCCGAAAAGAATCATAGCTGCAAGCTCTGCAATTGCTTCCTGCACATTAACCTTAACTTCACATAATTCGTCTTTTACCTCATGAGAGAACGTCTTACGGCTCATAAACTTCAATCCCTTTGAATATCTCTGTGTCTGATAACAGTTTTTACATTGCACTTCTTTAAAAACTCTGCTGTTTTTTCAGCTATGGTAACACTTCTGTGCTTTCCGCCCGTACAACCTATTCCTATAACAAGCTCTGTTTTTCCTTCTTCAATATAATGCGGAATAAGCATTTTAATCATATCTTCAAGCTTTGTCAGAAATTCCTGAGTTTGTTTGTAATTCATAACAAAATCGGAAACCTCTTTTTCTGTTCCGTTATGAGCTTTAAGCTCAGGAACATAAAAAGGGTTCGGCAAAAAACGCACATCGAAAACCAAGTCAGCATCTCTCGGAATACCATACTTAAATCCGAAAGACTGAACCTGTACCATGAAATAGTCGCTGTTTTCTTCATTACCGAAAATATCACGAATCATTTGCTTAAGTTCTCTGGTAAGAAGCGGTGAAGTATCAATGATATGAGTTGCATGTCCACGAAGAAAAGAAAGCTTGTCTCGTTCAAGAAGTATACCCTCCTCAATACTTCCCTCGGGTGATAGCGGGTGCTTTCTTCTTGTTTCCTTGTATCTTTTTACAATCACGCTTTCGTTAGCTTCAAGAAAAAGAATCTCATAATTAATGTTATTTGCCACAAACGATTCTAACGCTGTATCTATTTCAAGTAAGGCGTCACCGCCGCGAATATCAACAACCACAGCCACATTCTCAAATTTTTCACTTTGTTCATTACACATTTTTGCAAATGGAAGCAAAAATGCAACGGGCATATTATCAATACAGTAATATCCCATATCCTCCAAAGAATGCATTACCTGTGTTTTACCTGCACCGCTCATTCCCGTAATAATGACAAATCTCAAAACATTCACCCCTTTGCGTTAATCCCAAAATTTCACTTCGGTTTCCAGAATTACATTATGCTTTTTGTAAACCTCTTCCTTAACGATATTTATAAGCTCTAAAATGTCAGATGTTTTAGCATTACCTGTGTTGATTATAAAACCTGAATGCTTTTCGCTGACTTGTGCACCACCAACGCACTTTCCTTTAAGACCTGCTTCTTCTATCAATGCCCCTGCAAAGTATCCGGTAGGACGCTTAAAGGTGCTGCCTGCACTTGGATATTCAAGTGGCTGTTTTTCTCTCCTTTTAGCATTAAGCTCGCTCATTCTTGCCTCAATTTCTTTTTTATTTCCTTTTTTAAGCTTAATGGTAGCTCCTGTAATTATGCAGTCCATATTAGAAAGCACACTGCTTCTGTAAGAAAACTCCATTTCATCTCCCGTTATTATATGCTCCTCGCCACATGGGTCGATAAAGCTTACCGCTTCAACAACATCTTTCATTTCCCCGCCGTAAGCCCCTGCATTCATAATAAGGGCACCGCCAAGAGTCCCCGGAATCCCTGCGGCAAATTCAAAGCCTGTCAAAGAAGCATCTGCCGCTTTTCTTGCTATCGAAGATAGAAATGCACCTGCGCGTGCAGTGATACAATCTTCAAAAATATCTACTGATGAAAAATTCTTTCCGAGGCAGATTACAGGGTCGTTTATTCCATCGTCGCTTACCAAAAGATTGCTCCCGTTTCCAAGTACATAATATTTCATCTTTGCATCAAAAAAGAATTTTACAATTTCCTTTATTTCACTTACATTTCTGGGAAACAGAACTATCTTTGCATTGCCTCCTGTTCTGAAGGTTGTAAGCTGACTCATTGGTACATCCTGTTTAACAATGTTATTATCTATTACTTCCAAAAGCTTATTAATCATATCAGTGTTCCTTTCGAAAATTAGAATAAATCATCGCTGGACATATCCTTCCCTTGCATCTGTTTAATCAGTCTCTCATTCAGCTCCTCGGCGGCATTATACCCCATATTGCGCTGGCGATGATTCATTGCGGCAATTTCTATTATAACCGCAAGATTTCTTCCCGGTCTTACAGGGACTGTAAGACTCGGCACGTTGATTCCAAGAATATTAGTCACCTGGGTGTCAAGTCCAAGTCTTTCGTAAGTTTTTCCTTGTTGCCATATTTCAAGATTAATTACAAGGTTTATATTCTCTGTATTTTTTACGGCACCCATACCGAAAATTTTCTTAACGTCAATTATACCGATGCCTCTTAGCTCAATAAAATGGCGGATAATTTCAGGGGAACTTCCAACCAGAGTCTTAGCCGAAACTCTTCTGATGTCAACTGCATCATCGGCAACAAGACGGTGTCCGCGTTTTATAAGTTCAACAGCAGTTTCGCTTTTTCCTACTCCGCTCTCTCCTAAAAGGAGCACACCCTCACCGTAGACCTCCACAAGTACACCGTGGCGAGTGATTGAAGGTGCCAAAGAAAGATTCAACGAAGCAATCAGCGCTGCCATGAATGATGAGGTGCTTTCTTCAGTTCTCATCAGCGGCACATTAAACTTTTTTGCAGCCTCAAGAAGCTCTGACGGCACATCTAAACCACGGGTAACAACTGCCGCAGGAATCCCTTTTGACATAAGATTTTCATAAGCTGATTTTCTCTCCTCGGAACACTTCTCCATCATATAGAAGTGTTCAACTTTACCGAGAATCTGAATTCGTTCACTATCAAAATAATCAAAATACCCTTCGCTTAATTGTATTCCGGGTCTGTGTACGTCACTGCTTTTAAGCGTAATCTCATCAAGATTTTCCGGTGCAAAAATAACTTCCAGATGGAACTCATTAATAATTTTTGTTAATTTAACACTGCCACGATGACCTTCCATTTGTATTCCTCCTAATTTTTCAGGCGTTCACTTTGAAAATGCGTAATTAATGAATCGATAATTTCGTCAATTTCGCCATTCATTATAGACTCAATTTTGTATAAAGTAAGATTGATTCTGTGGTCGCTTACTCTCCCCTGAGGGAAGTTATATGTTCTGATTCTTTCGCTTCTGTCTCCGCTTCCGACCTGACTTTTTCTCTCTTTGCTGATTGCATCATTTCTCTGTGCTTCCATATGTTCATAAAGTCTGCTTCGAAGCACTTTCAATGCTTTATCCTTGTTTTTGTGCTGACTTTTCTCGTCCTGACACGAAACAACCAATCCCGTAGGTATATGGGTAATTCTTACGGCGCTGTCAGTTGTATTAACGCACTGACCTCCGGGGCCTCCTGCACGGAAAACATCTATTCTTAAATCATTTGGATTTATATCAAGCTCGACCTCTTCAACCTCAGGCAACACAGCTACTGTTGCGGCACTGGTATGGATGCGACCTCCTGATTCGGTTTCAGGAACACGCTGAACCCGGTGTACGCCGCTTTCGTATTTTAAACGGCTGTAAGCTCCCTGTCCCTCAACTGTAAAGGTGATTTCCTTGTAACCTCCCAATTCAGTAGCATTGGAGTTCATGATATCAATTTTCCAGTTTTTATTTTCAGCATACATACTGTACATTCTGAATAACGAGCCTGCAAAAAGTGCCGCCTCATCCCCGCCTGTTCCGCCTCGGATTTCAACAATAACATTCTTTTCGTCGTTGGGATCTTTGGGGAGAAGAAGTATTTTTAATTCTTCCTCAATTACGGAAATTTTTTCATTGTTTTCATCAATCTCAGAAAGAAGCATTTCTTCAAAGTCCTTTTCGGGATTATCCTGAAGCATTTCTTTTGCTTCATCAATGGCTTTTACAGCCTCCTTATACTCACGATATTTCTCAACGATTGGAGTTATGTCAGAGCTTTCCTTGCAAAGCTTTCTCCATTGATTCTGATCTGCAATTATTTCGGGGTCGCTTATTTTTTGTGAAAGCTCCTCATATTTTTCTTCTATAAATGCTAATTTTTCGAACATGATATGCTCCTTTTTAGTTCTCTCTGTTTAATAAATATAGTGCAAATTCCCTCAAAAATTCCCCTTTGCTGCCTAAAAAGCTTATTGATTCCAATGCTTTATCGGTTTCTTGTGCCAATTTGCGTTTTGCACCGTCAATACCATAAAGAGAAACATAGGTGGTTTTATTATTTTTCTCATCACTGTGTATCGGTTTGCCGAAAGTTTCAACATTGCCCTCAACATCAAGAATATCGTCTCTTATCTGGAAAGCAAGACCAACAGACTCTGCATACACGTCAAATAAATCAAGTGGCGTACCTGCTGAAATTGCACCTACACGTGATGCCGCCTTAATGAGAGCACCTGTCTTCTTTTTATGAAGAATTTTGAGTTCATCTTCAGTAATTTTTTTGTTTTCTGAACGAATGTCGAGTACCTGTCCGCCTATCATCCCAAGGCATCCCGATGCTTCAAAAATTTCTTTTATTGCCAAAAGCTTCATTTCGTCATTTCCTGCATTTGAATTTATTATGCTTTCACAAGCAAAATTCAGAAGCGCATCCCCTGCAAGAACTGCCATGTTTTCGCCGAATACAATATGATTTGTAGGTTTGCCACGTCTTAAATCATCATTGTCCATACAAGGAAGGTCATCGTGAATCAATGAGTAGGTATGAATCATTTCAATTGCACTGCCATAACAAAGGGCTGCATCAAAATCCCCGTTTAGAGAATCGGAAACTGCCAATGACAAAATAGGTCTGATTCGCTTGCCTCCTGCGTACAGGCTGTAACGCATTGCATCATATATTTCCCCCTGTTGTGCATCGAGCAAGGAATGAAGATAGTTATTAACACTATTTAAATATAAGTCAAACTGCTCATTAAAATTCATCATATGTTCTCCGTATCAAATTCAACTTCACTGTCATTTTCTGCAATCAGCTTTGTTACTTTAAGCTGTGCTTCATTTAAAAGCTTCTGGCACGTTCTTGTCAAAGAAACTCCTTTTTCAAAAAGAGCCATTGAGTCTTCAAGACTTGTTTCTCCGCTCTCAAGCTGTTTAACGGTTTCTTCAAGTTCTTTCATTGCTTCTTCAAATTTCATTCTTTGCTCCTCCTTTCGGTGACGTTACAATCAAGTTCACCGTCGGTTAGTTTTACGGTAAGTGTTTCGCCAATACTGATATCTTTAATACTATTAAGTAGCTTTCCATCCTTTTGTGCGGCACAGTATCCTCTTTCGAAAACGGAAAGTGGGCTGAGTGTTGAAAGCTTTCCGCATAGTGCAGAAAACTTTTTTTCATTAAGTTCAACCCGGTTTTTGTAAGAAAGCGTAATTCGCTCATACATTGCATCAATCGTTTGTTCTTTTTCGGTAAGTCTTCTCGGAAAGTTCACAAGTCCGCTGCTTTTGGATAATAATTCGAGCTGCTTTATCTGCATGGATAATTTATTTTTAAGCAAGGAAGCCATACGGCTGTGAGATGAATTAAGAAAATTTTTAACCTCAAAAACATCGGGAACAGCAAGCTCCGCTGCTGCAGAAGGTGTGGGAGCACGTAAATCGGCAACAAAATCGCTGATGGTAAAGTCAACCTCGTGACCGACTGCGGATATTACGGGAATTTCCGATGCGGCGATTGCACGGGCAGTTATTTCCTCGTTAAAAGCCCATAAATCCTCAATGGAGCCACCGCCTCTACCTGCAATTATAACATCTGTTTTACGCTTTGAATTAAAGTATTCAATACCACTTACAATACTTTGTGCCGCATTTTCACCTTGAACAAGGCACGGGTAAATGATAACCTTAACCATCGGGAAACGCCGTCTCAAAACATTAATCATATCTCTGATGGCCGCACCTGTAGGACTTGTTACAATACCGATTGTTTCAGGGAATTTCGGAATCTTTTTCTTTCTACTCTCATCAAAAAGACCTTCCTCCATAAGCTTCTTTTTTAAAGCTTCAAAGCGTGCATACAGGTCCCCTTTTCCCTCCTGCTCCATTTCTTCAATGTACATCTGGTATTGACCGCCTGCTTCATACACGCTTATTCTTCCGCGTGCAAGTACCTTCGTTCCGTCAACAGGCTTAAAATTAAGAGATGCCGCACTGTTTCTGAACATTACTGCTTTTAAAACAGCACCCTCATCCTTGAGAGTTAGATAAATGTGTCCCGAGGAATGAATCTTACAATTGCTTAGTTCGCCTTTTATCCATATACTTTGCAGGACAGGTACTTTATCCAGAACAGCCTTTATGTAGTTATTAATTTGAGTAACGGTAGCAATTCTGCGTCCATCATTCATAATCAACTTTTTCCCTTCAATTTTTATCTATGTTGTCAAGGAGTGTACCCAATACACCGTTTACAAACGACGCAGATTCCTTGCCTGCATATTTTTTCGCAAGTGTTATCGCTTCATTTACCGAAACCTTGTTTGGTATATCTTCCATATAGTAAATTTCATAAACTGCAAGCTGCAAAATTGCCAAATTAACCTTTGCAATACGTGTAATGGTCCAGTCCTTTAAAGTAGGCATAATTATGGCATTGAGCTCAGTTTCTTTTTCTTCAATGCCAGTTACAAGCTCTTTTATATATGCTCTGTTAGCGGCATTTATAAACTCCTGTGCCCACATTTCATTTTTTTTGTCAACAGTATCAAACAAATAATTTACGGCTTCATCTGCCGAAACCTTTGTAACTGCCATTTCAAATACAAGTTTAAACGCATCCTCACGGGCTAAAGCTCTGCTCATACTTAACATCCTTTCGAAGTCATCTTTATAGTGCTAAAATATCTCCAACGGTTACATACAAGGCAAGCACCATCAGGAGAACAAATCCGATTACGCTCGCATAACCGACAATTTCACTTTTAACTTTTTTTCTTGTAATTAATTCATACAGTGCAAAAATTATACTTCCGCCATCAAGTGCAGGAAAAGGCAGTAAGTTAAATATTCCGAGATTCACGCTAATCATAGCAAAAAGCAGCAATATCATTATTAATCTCGTTTCGCCCTGTGTCTGCTCTGTTACCTGACCGACTGCACCTACTATCTCAACCGGTCCTGATAAGTTATTAATATCTTCCTTTCCCGTAATTAAATCCCCTACGGCAAAGTATACTGCTTTTGTAACATTGACGGTATCATAAAGGGCAAACTGTGCACTTTCGAAAACTCCTGCCTTTTTCGTGTTAAACATTACACCGAGTTTATATCCGTTTCGGGTTTCGTGCAATTTAAAATCTTCAACGGTAAACTCTTTTCCGTCTCTTTCTATTGTTATATCTATTGTTTTTGAGTTGTTGCGGCTCATAAAAAGAGATACATCATCCATGGTGTGCACATTTGTGCCGTCAAGCTCGGTAATTTCATCCCCAACGGAAAATATTTCCTTATTTGTGGGAAATTCTTCAGGAATACCGCCGATTACTGTTGGTTGAATACCTACCTTTAAATTAATTACAGTAAAAATAAGTATTCCCAGTAATATGTTCATAAGGGCACCCGAAACAAGCACAATAATTCTCTTAAACGGAGGAAGGTTCGAAAAAGAACGTGGATTTGTGTTTTCCTCAACATCGTTCTCCCCCTCCAGCTTTACATAACCGCCAAGAGGTAAAAGGCGAAGTGAATATTTTGTTTCCCCTTTTCCAAAGGAAAATATCTTTGGACCCATTCCGATTGCAAATTCATGAACAAGCACTCCAAAACTCTTCGCTGTCAAAAAATGGCCGAGTTCATGTAAAAAAACCATTATGCCAAAACCTATTATAGTAATTAAAATTGACAATCAGCAACATTCCTTTACAATTTTTCTGGCAAGCTCATCTGCCTTATAAATATCTTCAAGCGACGGATTTTGTATAATCGGACACTTATCCATAGCTTTTGCAATTAACTCGGTAATATCAAGAAATTTACATTTTTCATTAAGAAAAAGTTCCACCGCAGCCTCGTTTGCTCCATTGTATACTGCACACATAGTGCCGCCTGCTTTCGCTGCATTTTTTGCCAGCATAACCGCAGGAAAGGTATCATTATCAATATCATGAAATGTAAGCTTATTAACACTGACAAGGTCAAGAGCTTCACACACAGGCACGGTTCTTTTCGGGTAGGACAGTGCATAGCTTATGGGCAATTTCATATCGGGAACACCTAACTGGGCAATCACACTTCCGTCGCAAAATTCAACCATTGAATGTACAATACTTTCTCGGTGTACAATGGGCTCAATATCCTCTACAGAAAGCCCGAAAAGATGCATTGCCTCAATAATCTCAAGACCTTTATTGACAAGCGTCGCACTATCCGTCGTTATCTTAGCACCCATACTCCAATTCGGGTGTTTAAGTGCCATTTGGGGAGTGATATTTTCCAAATCTTTGCGTGTTTTTCCGAAAAAAGGTCCTCCCGAAGCAGTAATTATAATTCTCTTCAGATATTTCCTTTGATTTGATATTGACTGAAATATAGCACTGTGTTCACTGTCAACGGGAATAATTTCACAGCCGTTCTTCTTAGCTGCTTCCATTACAATATGACCAGCAGTAACCAAAGTTTCTTTATTCGCTAAGGCAATTCGTTTTTTAGCGGCAATCGCACTCATTGTAGGCTTTAGTCCTGCAATTCCGACAATGGCAGTAACAACACTCTCCACTTCATCCAAAGAGGCACATTCACAAGCACCCTCAATACCGCTAAGCACTTTTACAGAGGTATCTGCAACACGTGTTTTCAGGTCTGATGCTGATTTTTCATCAGTCATTGCTACCACTGTGGGCTTGTATTTCCTGATTTGATTTTCCAAAAGCTTTACATTTTTGTGTGCAGTCAAAGCACAGACCTTATATTCGCCTGTAATATCAACCACGTCTAATGTTTGTGTGCCGATTGACCCGCTCGAACCAAGTATAGAAATCTTCTTCATAATTTAACCTGCTTATTTTATAAATATAGGATAATAACACAAAATGTAATAAACAACGGGAGCCACGAATAACAGGCTGTCGAATCTGTCCATTACACCGCCGTGTCCCGGCATTATATTTCCAAAATCTTTTATGTTGTTTTCTCTTTTTATGATTGACGCACATAAATCACCGCATTGTGATAAAAACCCGCATATAATACCGATTAATGCCGCGGAAATTAAATTTACGCCTAATCCCATTATATTTGAAGCTATCGCCGCATATGCAGTCATAATGGCACTAACGCCTACAATGCCACCGATTGAGCCTTCTATAGTTTTCTTGGGGCTGATTTCAGGTGCAAGCTTGTGCTTTCCGAAAAAGAAGCCTGCGAAATAGGCACAACTATCCGTAATCCAGCAGCCTAACAAAATAACAAGCACATCAAGATTCTCAAAACCAAGCCTTCTTGTCATCGTCACGTGAAGAAAACAAAGCGGGATAATTACAATTACCGTAATAAACTTTGCGGCAACATCAAAAGTACACTCGTTGTGATTAAACAGCGTGCAGAGCATGAAAATTGAAGCAAATACAAAAAGCACAGGCATATACAGTTCTGTCTTTTGATATGAAAGCACCGTTAAAACTGTAGGAAATAAAAGCGAAACTGCCATCATTCCTTTGAACCGCTTAAGTCCGAGTGCATTAAGAACTTCAAACACGGCAACTGTCGAAATCAAGGTAACTGCAACATCAAAAACATATTGGTTGCCCAACAGGACAAGCACAAGTACTATTACGCCCACAAAAGCACTGATTATTCTTTGTTTCATAAATTACATATCCTTTCAGGAGTAAATTATACTCCTCCAAATCTTCTGTTTCTCTTTTGGTAATCGGAAATTGCTCTGAGCAAATCATCCTTTGAGAAGTCGGGCCATAAGCAGTTTGAAAACCAAAGCTCACTATATGCTCCCTGCCACATTAAAAAGTTGCTTAGTCTGAATTCCCCGCTTGGCCTTATAATAAGGTCAGGGTCAGGCGTTCCGCTCGTATAAAGATGGTTTGAAATGGTTTCTTCATTAATATCGGAAACGGACAGCTTTCCGTCTTTAACCTCAGATGCAATCTCTCTTACCGCTGATGTAATTTCATTACGCGAGCCATAATTTAGTGCAACATTAATTAAAAGACCACTGTTTTCTTTAGTGGTCTTTTCAACATGACAAATTTTCTTTTGAAATTCTGCTGAAAAGACACTTATATCTCCGATGAACTTAATAGCAGTATTTTTTCCTGCTAATTTTGCCAAGCCATTATCGAGATAGTCTTCAAGAAGGTTCATTAATGCATCTACTTCATCCTTTGGTCTTTGCCAGTTTTCTGTAGAAAAGGCATACACCGTAACTATCTTTATTCCGATATTTCCTGCATCTTCAACAATTCTCTCAAAAGTTTTTGCCCCTGCGGCATGACCGGCAGAACGAGGAAGGCCGCGTTTTTTTGCCCAGCGGCCGTTTCCGTCCATGATTATTCCGATATGCTGAGGTAAATTTTCAAAGTCCACATTATGCTCATTTTTTCTGAATTTTAATTTGAAATTTTTAAGCATAATCATATTTCCATAATTTCTTTATTCTTCTTATCTGCTATGTTGTCAATTTCCTTAATCTGAGCGTCAATAATATCCTGAATGTCCTTTTCGATGCCCTTAAGGTCATCCTCTGTGATTTCACTCTTTTTCTTCATAGCCTTGTATTTTTCAATTTCATCTCGTCTTATACCGCGAACGACAACCTTGCAGTCTTCACTCTTCTTTGCAACAGTTTTTGTAAGTTCTTTTCTGCGGTCCTCTGTAAGCTGAGGGAATGTAAGACGAATTGTTTTTCCGTCATTCTGGGGATTAATGCCCAGTTCGCTGGCAAGGATGGCTTTTTCAATTTCTTTGATAAGAGTAGCATCCCAAGGCTGAATCATAATTGTTCTTGCATCGGGAGTTGATACTGCGGCAACCTGTGAAACAGGTGACATTGTTCCGTAATAATCAACGCTGATTTTATTCAGAACAGTGGTGCTTGCTCTTCCTGCACGGATAGAGCCAAGGTCTTCCACAAAGTAGTTAATTGCTTTTTCAATTTTTGCTGAAAGTTCAGGATAATCGTTTTTCATAATAAAATTCCTCCAATATATAATATAAAAATTATTAAGCGTGAACCAACGTACCGATTTCTTCGCCGAGAAGAACACGTTTGATGTTATCGGGGTTATCAAGACCAAACACACGAATCGGCATCTTATTATCCATACACAGGGAAGTCGCGGTAGTATCCATAACTCCCAACCCCTTATTAAGTACATCAATATATGATATGGAATCAAATTTAACAGCACCGGGGTTCTTTGCAGGATCGCTGTCGTAAACACCGTCAACCTTTTTTGCAAGAAGTATTGCGTCAGCATCAATTTCTGCTGCTCTGAGTGCCGCGGTGGTATCTGTTGAAAAGAACGGATTACCTGTTCCACATCCGAATATCACAACTCTTCCCTTTTCAAGATGGTGAATTGCTCTGCCACGGACATATGTTTCTGCTATCTGCTTCATTTCAATTGCAGTCTGAACACGAGTTTCTATTCCATGACGCTCAAAAGCATCACACAGTGCAAGAGAATTTATAACGGTGGCAAGCATACCCATGTGGTCTGCACGGGTGCGTTCCATTTTCTCCCCCGTTCTTCCTCTCCAGAAATTTCCGCCTCCTACAACAACGGCTATCTGAACACCGATTTTTGTACATTCCTTTATTGTAGATGCGATTTCATCAAGAGTTTTTTCGTTAAGTCCAAACCCTTTATCACCCGCAAGAGCTTCACCGCTTAATTTGATGAGAACTCTGTTGTATTTTTTCTGCATAATACCACAGCCTTTCTTAAATATATAAAATCCATCCTATGTATTTTACCACATTTGATTGCAATTTGTAAATATCTATAGTATAATAAGTTAAATATTTTTTTGAGGTGAATAAAAAATGAGTGATTTTCCGAGATTATGGAATAATTTAATTGCTTCCGATATGGGACTTCCCGTTGTTGTTAATTCTGTTCAGAAAATTATGGATGCGAGATATCATCCTGACCATATAAGTATGCATGATGAATTTGAACTCGTATACATGCAGGAAATTGACCGCGGCTCGTATTATATTGACAATACAATTGTAAAAGTCCACTCAAACGACCTTATTCTTATAAAGCCTCAAGTTCCTCATTATCTTAAAATAGAATGCACTCGCCCGTGCAGATTCATTGTATTAAAGTTCAAATTTGAAAAAGGCAATGCCTCCGATTATTCAAATATAAGCGTAAATGATTTTATTTCATTTATTTCCGATAACAATGACAGCGGCGGTTATTTTATGCTTTCAAACAATAACTGTGACAACATTTCAAACATAATGCAGCAAATAATGCATGAAAGCAAGACTCCCGATAATGAAAGTGAGTTTTTGAAAAGCCTTCTTACAATGGAGCTTTTTGTATGGCTCAGCAGAAGCCTGCGTTCGCAGTGGGAAACCAATCTTGTAACAAAAGGACACAAGCTTAAAGAAATTTTAGAATCGGCAAAATCTTTTATTGACAATAATTACAATACCGATATTTCCCTTACCGACATTGCTTCTTTTGTATATATATCGACAAGCCATTTTGCACGTGCATTCAAAAAGTATTATAACATCAGTCCCATTCAATACCTTTTAAGTGTACGTATTGAAAAAGCAAAAACCTTGCTTGAGGAAACTAATCTTAAAGTCGGGGATATCGCATCATCCGTAGGATTTAGTGCACAACAGCGTTTTAACGATATTTTTAAAAAGCATCTTGGCGTTTCACCCAGCGAATACAGGCAAAACTACCGTGACAGTATATTGAATAAATGATAAATTTCCAGCAATACTAACACAAAAGGAGTTTGGTGTTAGTGGATTATATTAAAGCATTTATCGTAGGCGGTATATTTTGTGCAATCGGACAGATTTTTATTGATAAAACCTCACTTACCCCTGCAAAGCTGCTTACAGGATATGTATGTGCAGGAGTATTTCTTTCATTGATAGGGCTTTACGGAAAGCTTGTTAGCTTTGCAGGTGCGGGGGCTACAGTTCCGCTTACCGGATTTGGCTATACCCTTTTTGAGGGAGTAAAAAAAGCCGTTGGAAAGCATGGTTTCCTGGGGGTTTTTACGGGGGGACTTACTGCGACGGCAGGGGGGATTACGGCGGCAGTGGTATTTGCACTTCTTGCCGCACTTGTATCGAGACCAAAAAGTAAATAATCGAAAAAGTGTATGTGAAAAGCCAGCCTTTTTACATACACTTCTCTTTTACACAAATACTATTCCAGATTCATAACGTCACGTACTTTTTCTCCGCACTCTCTGCAAATAGGAAATCCCTCAATCATATTTTTAGTGGTGTGACACATTGAGCATACTTTATCCACGGGCATAAGAATAATTTTATCCCCCTCTGTGTGAATATATACCTTTGTACTCTTTATGATTCCCATTGTTCTCAGCATAGGTTTTGGAAACTGAATTCTTCCGTCTGCCGTTATACTAGCTTTAAACATATTTAGTTATCCTCCTAAACATTTGATACTATATATTGTATTATAATTGCTTATTTGACAATTGTCAACTATCTTTTGGAAAAAAATGTAAATTTTCTTTTAATATTGTATATGTTCTTATTTTTTGATAAAAATTAAAATATTCTTTACAATATTTTTTGCTTAAAATATCCATAAAAAGGGATTGACACAACTGTATTTTTGGTTTATAATATCTATTGTTGCTCGAGTGGCGGAACTGGCAGACGCCCGGGACTTAAAATCCCGTGTCCCTTAAAGACGTACCGGTTCGATCCCGGTCTCGAGCACCAAAAAAAGACGGTAGGTTTTCAAAAACCTACCGTCTTTTATTTATATCTATTTTTATTTAAAATATCGGTTTAAAAGACCTTCAAGACCTTTGCCATGACGAGCTTCGTCGCGAGCCATTTCGTGTACAGTGTCATGGATCGCATCAAGGCCGTTTTTCTTTGCACAGGAAGCAAGGTCAAACTTACCCTGAGTTGCACCATACTCGCAGTCTACTCTCCACTTAAGATTATCCTTTGTGGTAGCCTTCATGTTAGGTTCAAGGTCTTCACCGAGAAGCTCTGCAAATTTTGCAGCATGTTCTGCTTCTTCATATGCAGCCTTTTCCCAGTACAAGCCAACTTCGGGATAACCCTCACGATGTGCAATTCTTGCCATGCAAAGGTACATACCTACTTCTGCACACTCTCCGTTGAAGTTTGCCATAAGCTGTTCAAAGATATACTTCTTATCTTCTTCGGAGATATCGGGGTTATTCTTTACGGTTTTTCCATAAACACCGTATTCATGCTCTGCCGCAAGAGCTGCACCCTCCTGCATTTCCTTGAACTTTTCAGCAGGAACCTTACAAACGGGGCAAGCTGCGGGAGGATTATCTCCCTCGTGAACGTAACCACATACTGAACATACAAATTTTTTCATAATAATTTACCTCTCTTTATATAAAATTTTAAATGAATTACATTTTAATTCTGACAAGCTTGGCATATACCGCTAAATGAAATGTCGACCGCATCAATTCTGAAACCGTTTTCTGTTTTGATTTCAATACTTATACTTTCTTTTGGGATATCAATGATTTTGTTACAAAGACTGCACCTCATATGATAGTGTGGTGAAATATCACCGTCAAAATGAGATGAATCACCGTAACGAAGCTCTAAAATCTCCCCCATTTCAGTTAACTGCCTTAAATTCCTGTAAACAGTTCCCAGGGAAATATTGGGGTATTCCTTACGAAGTTTTTCGTAAAGCCATTGGGCATCGGGATGCGATTTCGTTGAGCAAAGTAGCTCCACAAGTGACTCTCTCTGTCTGCTGTATCTCATTTCCTCCCCCCTTATTCTTAACGATAATGATTATCGTTATTGTTTGATTAAAATATAGCACATATTAAAACAGATGTCAACAGATTTTTATATTTTTTCTAAAAAAATAAAGTGAAGCTTCATATCAGATAAAACTTCACTTTATACATAAATCAATCGCAGTATTTACAGAATATTTTTCCGCTGTCCACCGGGGCTTTGCAGGAAGCACAATATTTTCCCGTATTACAACTGGCACAGTAAAAATAACCGTCTTTATCCTTATATGCTGTCAGCGTGTTAATCTGTGCATCACAGTAGTAGCACCAGTCTTTCTCCCCTTTTTCGGCACATTTTTCACAATAGCCGTTTGCGAGATTTTCCTCTACATTGCCGCAATCCTTACAAATATGATTTTTCTTGCAGTCATCACAGTAGTTATCTTTTATTGCTTTATCGAATATTTCACAATCCTTGCAAGTGTAAATCTTTACACACTCCTGACAAAGCCCTTCCTCAAGCTCTTTGTCAAAATTATTACATTCGGTGCAAACATAGTCCTCCGTACACTCACGGCAATACCCGTCCTTTGTTCCAAAGTCAATTTCACCGCAATTTTCGCAGGTGTATTCTTCAGCACAGGAGGTGCATAAGGATTTATTAATCTCAAGGTCGGTCTTTCCGCACTCAGTACAAGTAAAATCATCCATGCAATCTTTGCAAATTCCGTCTTCTACGCTCTTTTTAATTTCTTCACAACCCTTGCAAGTATATTCTTCTACGCAAGACTCGCAATACTGACCATCAGTATTAAATTCACTGTTACAGATTTTACAGTTTTTCCCGAACACATCTGTACAGAAATAAATTATAAGGAACGCCACTAAGCAAGCTAGAACAGCCGATATGGAAATTACCAACGCCTTTAAATTAGCTGACTTTTTCTTTTTGCCACGGACAGCAGAAGTTTTCGGAGCTACCGCTCGGTATGTATCATTAAACCTCTCCGTTGAAACTCCTCGATTTTCCAAAATCGGTTGCTTCATAGTTTGTGTGAGTTCTAAATTTTCAAGTGGTTTTCCGCATCCTGAACAGAATTTTGCATTCTGTGAATTTTCATAACCGCAGTAACTGCACTTCACATTAATACCTTCTTTCAAAATAACATTCCATAAATATTAATCAGTCTTTAAACTCAATATTTTCAAGTGTTGCTCTGAAATTTTCACGTATTCCTTTTAAATACTCCTGACGAAGCTGTGCCTGTTCCAAAGTTTCCTCCTCGGTCAGTCCGACGGTTTTCTTCTTTTTGGCAAGCTCGTTTATACGTTCAATTTTACTCTGCTCCATAACATACCTCCGAAATATTATTATGTTCATTATACACTCAAATTCAGCAAAACACAACATTTATGTGTAAAATTTATTAAAATACACAAGATTTTTGAACTATTTATTGCAAGTTGGGCTAAATTATTATATAATTAACCTAATGGTTTACAGGAGGTAATCTTATGTCATTGAAACTTGTTTGCGGCAGAAGCGGAAGCGGAAAAAGCACACACATGCTCAGGGAAATGGAGAAAGATTCCAAACCTGTTTATATTGTTCCGGAGCAGCACTCTTTTTCTGCTGAAAAAAAACTCATTGAGGTTTTTGGGGCAGTCGGCTTGGACGGGCCGCAGGTTCTCAGCTTTATGAGGCTTGCCGACCATGTATTTTCAAAATATGGTTCTCCCGAATTTATTTCGGACGGTGCTTCATACGAAATGCTTGTAAGCTATTGTGCAAACTGCGTTAATCCTGAAAAGCTGCGTCTTTTTGACGGTCTGGTGAAAAGAAATGAACTGTCACAGACTGCTTCTGCACTTATAACGACATTCAAACGCTATTGCATAAGCCCCGAAATGCTGCAAAACGCTATCGATAAAACCGAGGACGAGTTGCTTAAAAAAAAGCTTTCCGATTCGCTTATTGTATATAACCAATATCTTAACGAATTACGAACGGCGAACATACACGACCAAAACGACAAGCTTTCCTCTCTTGCCAATGTATTAGCAGATGAAAACTGCGATTTTTTAAACGGCAGAAATATATACATAGACCAATTTTCAGATTTTGACCCCAGCGAATGTGAATGTATAAAGGTTATGCTGAAAAGATGTAATAAAGTCACCATTGCTCTTTGCAGTGATTTTGGAGAGGAATTTGAAACGGTAAACCGCACATTGCAAAAGCTTCAGATGATAGCAAAGGAGTGTGGTGCTGAAATTGAGCCTATGGTCGAGCTTTCTTCCGCTATGTACGGAGCAAAGCCGATGATACGCCATCTTGAGCATTTTTACTTTGATGATAACCCTGCTGTTTTTGCAGGAACGGATGATAGCATACGGCTTTTCTGCGGTAAAGACAGAAGCTCAGAAACTCATTATATTGCACGTGAGATAATAAAGCTTGTCAGAGATAAAAATATGCGTTTCAGGGATATTTCCATTATTGCAAGGGACGCGGAAATTTACAAAAAAAATATAGAACGCATTTTTCCCCTTTATGATATTCCGCTTTTTGTAGACAGTAAGATGCCCCTTTCCGGGCACAGTATAACAGTATTTATAACAAGTATTCTTGAAATCGCATTGGGCGGTTTCACGTATGAAAACATATTTGCATATATAAAAAGTCCATTTTCTCCGCTAAATGAAAATGAGGCTGATTTATTGGAGAATTATTGCCTTGCTGCTGGGATTCGTCCTTACGCATGGAGCAAGCCTTTTACCGCGGTTGCTAAAACGTACGACAACGATTCTTCAGCAAAAAAAGAACTCTTTAGTGCGGAGAAACTTATTGAAATCAACACTTTAAGGGAAAAAGTATATAGCCCTCTTAACAGTCTTGTTTCAAAGCTTCGCAAGAAATCCACGGTAAGCACCTTTTGCACACTGTTATTTGATTTTTTTGAGTCAATCAAGCTTGAAGAAAAAATCAAGCTTTACTCAATTAATCTGGAAGATGGCGGAGAAAATCTTTTTGCACTTCAAACGATGCAGGTTTATAACATTCTCATAGATATTTTCGATGACATATGCAGCGTTCTGGGCGAAAAAGAGCTTTCTCTCCGTGAATTTCACACTACAATTACCGCAGGATTGCAAGCCGTTGAAATAGGTACTATTCCCACATCTTCCGACTGTGTTACAATCGGAAGCATTGACAGAATCAAGGGACACGGTGCAAAAGTAATATTCCTTGCGGGTGTAAACAGCGGCATATTCCCTGCTTCCCCTGCGGAGAACGGCTTCTTTACTGATGATGATAAAAAAGCACTTGAGTCATACGGAATTGAAATGCCGCCCACCCTTGAAAAAATGGCACAAAGCGAACAGATGCTTGTTTACGAAGCTCTTACCTGTGCAGGGGAAAAGCTTTACATCTGTTATGCCTCCTCCGATAATAATTCCGCTCCCCTTCTCCCTTCTGAAATAGTGGAAAGGATAATGAGTATTTTCCCTGATGTTTTGTTTGAGGAAGATATTGTAACAGAGCCTTCGGGATTAGATATTATCACAGCTAAAAAGGCTGTCTTCGATGTTTTACTTTCAAAAATACGTGCCTTTGAAAAGGAGGGTAAGCCGCTTGATGACAACCTGAGGGCTGCGGCGTACTACTTCAGTAAGGACGAAACATTTTCACGGCTACTTTATTATGCAATTAATATGACGGGCTACACCAATGAGACTGTCAATATCAATCCTGAACTTATGGAAAAAGCACTTGGCAAGGAAGGTATAAAAACAAGCATTTCCCGTCTTGAGACTTATAACAAGTGTCCGTTCTCATATTTTGCAAAATACATACTAAAGCTTGAGCCAAAGCAAAAATTTGAGCTAAGTGTATCTGACAGCGGTTCTTTCCTGCATGATTTTTTAGACAGGTTTTCAACGCTTGTCGTTTCCTCTACTGATGCGTCAGGAAATCCCCTTACCTGGGCAAAAATAGATAACGATTTTATAAAGATTAACACGCCTAAGATTTTAGAAGAAATCCTTGGCGGTGTTAACGCAAGCATACTTGAAATCCCGAGAATAAATGCACTTTTTAAAAGGCTTTGCAATACGGCGCAGCAATCACTTTATGCCGTAAGACACCACATTGTAAAGAGTGATTTTATACCTATGGGGTATGAAATTTCCTTTGATGAAAATGGAGATTTTAAACCAGTTAAACTAAAGCTTGACGATGGCAAGGAAATCCTTCTTCGCGGAAGAATAGACCGTGCAGATACTTTTGACGTTAATTTAACTGACGGAAGCATGGGTAAATTTGTTCGTATTGTCGATTATAAAAGTACAGATAAAACTCTTTCACTTTCAGATGTTTATAATGGAATACAATTACAGCTTTTCGTCTACCTGTCTGCACTTTGCACAAACGGCTACTCCCCTGCGGGAATCCTTTATTGCAATCTTTCCGACCCTATAGTTGAGGTATCTCCCGAAGATTCCGAGGAAGATATTTTGTTAAAACGAAACAACGCACGTCGTATGGGAGGTATTGTTTTATCGGAAAACAATATGCTCGAGCACATGGGCGGAAATGACATATTAAAGACAAAGAAAGCAATAAGTGCAAAGAATTTTAATTCAATGTTCAGACATCTGAATCGAGTAATAAAAAGAACGGCTGAAAATATATATGCGGGGAAATACCCAATTGAGTGTCAGAAGAACGCCTGCGATTATTGCGATTACAAAGGTTTGTGTCTGTTTGACAATGCGTTTTCAGGGTGCAGAAACAGCAATGCAATCACACTCAAGGATGATGAGATTTGGGAAATTCTTGAAAAGGAGGTTAGCCAGAATGAAATGGACTGAAGATCAGGAAAAAGCAATTTTCGCCAATCCTGCCGAGATTGTTGTAAGTGCCGCAGCGGGCAGCGGAAAAACGCAGATTCTGACAACAAGAATAATCGAAAGATTAAAACAGAGCGATAACCCTGTATCTATCGAAAAGCTCTTGATTGTGACATTTACCAAAGCGGCTGCCGCCGAAATGCGGGAACGTATAGGAAAAGCACTAAAAAATGCGGTAAAAGCAGAGTCGGATGCTTCATTGCGTAAACACTTGAAAAAGCAGCTTACGCTATTGGGAAGTGCACATATTTGTACTATTGATTCTTTCTGTTACGATGTTGTAAAGCAAAACTTCTTTACAGTAAATCTCCCCTCCGATATAGCTATCGGTGAGCAGGGAGAGCTGGCACTTCTAAAGCTATCAGCCCTGGAAGATACCATTGACGCATTGTATTGTGCACTGGAAAAGAAAAAAGGAAACAATCTCTCCGAAGACAATCTCCTTCTCGCCTCTCTGGCGGAAGATTACTTCACGGACAAGGAAGAGCTTGATTTAATTTTAGACGGGTTCGAAGCACTTACCAATACATGTTCATACGACAAACGCGATTCGGATTTTTCTGAAAACATTAAAGGTAACGGCGATTATTCCACAATGATTTCTTCCCTTTACTCAAAAGCCCAATCCGCGGCATACCCCGACCTGTGGCTTAAGTCGGCATCCGATGCGTATAATCCCGAAATAACAAATTACGAGGATACAATTTTCTATAAACATGCATTTTCCGAATGTACACGCATTATTGATAATTCTTTACATTCACTAAAAGAGCTTGAAGAAATTTCCCTTGCAAACGGAATCGGTTACGAGCAAACATTGAGAAACGATTATGAATCGCTTTTTCCTTTATCCGAATGTTCCGACTACAATTCTCTTTATGCTGCATCCAAAAACAAGGTTTTCTTTGCTGATTTAAAAGGCAGAAAAAGAAACATTAACAAGGAACTTGCCGACTCCATAAAAAATGCACGCGCAAGCATAAAGGATAATGTGAATGAAACCTTAAAAAAACTCATTGAATTTTCACTTGAGGAATGTGATTCATTAAGAATTCAGCTTTACCCTCAGATTAAAGCCCTATGTTCTGCCGCATCTCTTCTGGGAGATATTTATTACCGAAAAATGGTTGCACGAAAGATTATTGATTTTTCCGCCTGTGAGCATCTTGCTATGCAAATCATTTCGGAAGACGGAATCAATCTGAGCGATGTGGGTGTTTCGCTAAAGAATAAGTATGATGAAATCTATATTGATGAGATGCAGGATTCAAACGAATTGCAGGAAATGCTGTTTTCTTTCATTTCAAAAGGAAGAAGCTTCATGGTTGGTGACGTAAAACAAAGTATATACGGCTTCAGAAACGCTGACCCGTCCATTTTTATGAAAAAATGCAATGATTCCGAGTTTGATGAAGTTTCCCCGAAGCGGAAGATATTTCTTGCTAAGAATTTCAGAAGCAAAAAACGTGTTATAGACGGAGTTAACAGCATTTTCGACGTTGTAATGACCGGGAGCGTATGCTCTATTGATTACAAGGCAGAGCACAGGCTCCTTTTCGGCACTGATTTTATTCCCGAGAAGGAACCTTCTGAAAAGTGCGAGATTGCAATTATCAGCGAAAGCGGAAATTCAACTGAGCAAACATTCAACGAAGCATGCTATATTGCCTCTGAAATCAAAAAAATAATTGCAGAAAAGAAACAGGTATGGGACAAGGATATTAACGATTTCAGAGATGCGGAATACAGAGATTTTTCCGTTTTAATGCGTGCACTGAAAAACTACTCACAAGTATACGAAGAGGCTTTTGCACTCCACGGTATCCCTTGCTATATAGACGGAAGCAATGACCTTTATGAAACTACCGAGGTCGGTCAGATAATTGAGATACTTAAACTGATAGACAATGCTCAGAGTGACATTTCCTTAGCCTGCACACTTCGAAGCCCGATGTTTATGTTTGATGAAAATGAGCTTCTTGAAATCAAGCTTCAGTCCAGGGAAAGCTTTTGCGATGCATTTTACGGAATTTGCGATAAAAAATATTCCGTAAGAAAAACTCTCAGAGAAAAGTGTAAAACCTTTAAATCACAGCTTGACAAATGGAGGTTTGTATCGGGATTTATGTCTGTGGAAGATATTATACAGCGAATTTATACCGATACGGGCATATACAGCAATGTTCTTGCCTTTCCCGATGGGCAATTAAGACGTGCAAACCTGGATTTGTTATTGGAAAAGGCTGCTGAATTTGAACGCTCAAGCTACAGTGGACTATTTAACTTCGTAAACTACGTGCGTAACATAAAAAAGACCTCCGACAGTACAAGCGAGGCAAAGGCAATTAATGAAAAAATGAACGTAGTTCGTATTATGACAATACACAAATCAAAGGGACTGGAATTCCCATACGTTTTTGTTGCAAATTGTGCAAAAAGTTACAAGTCGGCATCTGTAGGTGCAGGCGGACTTATCGTAAACAGCCGCGTCGGAATAGGCATGAATGTCATAAACCCCCTCTTAAGGTGCAAATACAATTCTCCTCCGCAGACTGTGTTACTCAATATGGCATCAAAGGATGATAAAGCAGAGGAAATGCGTCTTTTATACGTTGCCCTTACCCGTGCGAGGGAGAAAATATATGTCGTTGCAACGCTGAAGAATTACGAAGCCTTTGAAAAGCTTCAGCTTTGTCCGTCGATTACTCTTACAGCAGATAATATTCTTTCTTGTAAAAGCTACATTGCACTTATTGCACTCGCCTTTTCGCGCGGAGGCGATAAATACTGGAATCTGTCGTTTAAATCTCCCATAGAAAACGAAATAAAGGAAGAATCAAAAGAAGATTTTAAGTCACTGTTTTGCGAAAACAGTGAAATTTCGGCAATGCTTGCATATGAATATCCGCACAGGGAGGCTGTTTTTCTTCCCAACAAAGCTTCGGTATCCTTATTAAAGTCGGCAGATATTAATTTAGCCCCTGCAAGCGACGGAAATATTCCAATGCTGAATACTCCTTCATGCAAGAGAGTTTCGCTGAAAAAACCGCAGTTTCGCAGCTTGAAATCGGGAGGCGTATTTTTCGGAAATACACATCATAAGGTTTTGCAGTATATTGATTACAACGGTGCATCTGTAAAAGAACAATGTGACGAGTTTTTAAAGTCGGGAATTATTTCGGCAGAAGAAAGGGAAATTATATCAATTGAGAAGATTGAACTGTTTCTTTCAAGCCCGTTAGGAGAAAGACTTAAAAAATCGCCCTCTGTTCACAGAGAAGAGCCTTTTGTTATTTCAGTTAAAGCCTCCGAAATACAGCCGTCGCTTCCCGACGATGAAACAATATGCGTGCAGGGAATCATTGACTGTTATTTCGAAGAAGACGGCTGTATCGTTTTGGTAGACTACAAAACGGATGCATATGACAATCCTGACGAAATCGTCAAAAAGTATGAAAAACAGCTTTATTATTATGAAAAGGCTTTGAAATGTAAATGTAAAGATAAATTAATAAAAAAGTATCTTTACTTACTCTATAAAAATGATATAATAGAGCTATAATGTGAATTTTCTTTAGGAGGTACATATATAATGTCAGAAAATATTGACGAAACAAAAGCCATAAAGCTTCCAAGCGAATGCGGAAATACTGCCGTTATGGTTAAATCTGAAGAAAGAACATACGGAAGTGATTCAAATACTCTTGATGAAGAAACTGTTGAGCAGCTTGTGGAGGATAGATTCGTTTCAGGAATTGTTGCTCCGCATGTCAGAAAAAAGCAGCCTGTCCGCAGGGCTAAGACAACTAATCGGAAAAGAAAAAAGAAAAGAAGCCTTGCAATGAACGCTTTGATAGTTCTGCTCATATCTGTATTGATATGCATTGTATGCTTTGTTGCCTCTTATCTGATTTTCTCACAGCCTGACAATTCTTCCGAAAACTCAAATCCCTATGATTACAGTGTCGGAGGAAAGCCCCCTGTAAAAACAGAGGAACCTGCTATAGAAAATGAACCCGAAACAGATGAGGAAGAAAATGCAAATACTGAAGTTTCAGATGAAAGAACCGATGATAAGCAGGAAAAGAAGCAAGAAACAAAGCCTGCACAGAAAGAATCCTCTACAGCAAAACCGCAGAAAAACAATTCTGTAACAAGCACTGAAAAAGAGCCAGTATCCGAAGTAATTAAACCGAGCAAGCCTGAAAAAGAGAAACCCACAACAGCTAAGCCAAACAGCGAGGATACCTCTTCATCTGCAAAACCGAGCGAAGATGCTCCAAGCAAGCCATCAAATGATAACTCAAACGAAGGTATAGTTTTTGAATAATGGAGGTTTTGTTTGTGAAAACAAACGGTGCGGATAAGCTTATTTCAAAAATGATAGACCGCGAATATGCCGAAATGGCAGACCTTCCCGAAGATCAGCTCTATGAGGAGCTTTTTGATGACGAAGATGCATTGGTAGACGAAAAGAAAGATGAGGACTACTACGCTAACAGAATTGCAAAGGGATATGGTTTAACAGATAACAAAATATAACTTGGAAAAAGATGCGATTTAGGGTAAAATCGCATCTTTTATTTGTAAAAAAACTATTATATTTCTTTTAATTATTGAAATATTATAATTAATATGGTAAACTAAGGAAAAAAACACAGAGAGGAACTTATTATGCGTAAGACTAAAATTATTTGCACCGTTGGCCCCGCATGTAACAATGAAGATACATTGACAAAAATGTGTCTTGCCGGAATGAATGTGGCAAGGCTTAATTTTTCGCATGGAACACATGCCCAGCACAAAGAAATGATTGATTTAATAAAGAAGGTACGTGAAAAGTTATCCGTCCCTATTGCAATTATGCTCGATACAAAAGGTCCTGAATATAGAATTAAAACCTTTGAAAACGGCAAAATCACATTAAATGACGGCGAAACATTCACCTTTACAACAAAAGAGATTGTGGGTAATGATGAAAAAGTCAGCGTCAATTATAAGGGGTTAATTAATGACCTTGATATTGGAGATACCATACTTGTAAATAACGGTCTTGTAATTTTCAAGGTAAAGGAGCTTACCGATACGGATGCTGTTTGTGACGTTATAACAGGCGGTGAGCTTTCAAACCAAAAGAGCATGAGCTTTCCCGAAAAGGTTTTAAAACAAACCTTTTTAAGCGAGCAGGATAAAAAGGATATTCTTTTCGGTATAGAAAATGACATAGACTATATTGCCGCTTCTTTTGTTTCTTGCGAACAGGATATGATAGATATTAAAACCTTTCTTAAGGAGAACGGTGGCGAAGAAATAGGTCTTGTTGCAAAGATTGAAAACAGGTTCGGCGTAAATAATCTTTATGATATCTGTAAGCATTGCGAGGGGGTAATGATTGCACGCGGAGATTTAGGAGTGGAAATTCCCTTTAAAGAGCTTCCTGCCGTACAGAAAAAGCTTGTAACCGCATGCAGAATGATGGGAAAAAGAATAATTACCGCTACCGAAATGCTTGAATCCATGATTCACAACCCCCGCCCCACCCGTGCTGAAATTTCTGACGTTGCCAATGCGGTATATGACGGCACCAGTGCAGTAATGCTGTCGGGAGAAACTGCAGCAGGAAAATATCCCGTTCAGACAGTGAAAATAATGAGCGACATCTGCGAAGAAACTGAAAATAATATTCACTATAATAAGCGTTTCCATAATTCTGATTTTGAAATAAGAAATAATATAGACGCGGTTTCCCATGCCGCTTGCTCTATGGCAATCGGTGTGAATGCAAAAGCGATTGCTGCTTGCACACTTTCTGGAGCTACTGCAAGATTTATTTCCAGATTTCGTCCGATTGCAGATATTGTGGCTCTTACCGCCAATGCGAAGGTATGGCGTAAGCTTGCCCTATCCTGGGGTGTTATCCCCGTTCTTTGCGAGGAGTACCCTTCTGCCGAGGTAATGTTTTACAGTGCTTCAAGAAAAACAAGTAAGCTTCTCAACCTTAAACAGGGAGATAACATTATAATCGTAGGAGGAACAACCAGCGGAAAATCAGGACAAACAAATACCATACGGCTTGAAAGTATTACTGAAGCAAAATAATTTACCCTCCCCTTTTTTGACCGCTTCACTTCACACATCGCATTTTGATGCATATACTATTGTGAGGTGGTGTCGGTGTGTAAAGGCAGAGCTTTCCGCTTCAAAAAAATAGTGTGCTTTTCTCTGATTTTCATTGGTTTATTCTCTGTTTTTAGTGTATATCTTTTTTCAAAACACTTAAGACCTACAATAATATCAGTATCACAAAAAACAGCTGAAAATGAGGTTTCGAGAATAATCGATGAGGAAATAAAACGATTAATGCTGGAAGAATTTCTGACATACGACAAAATCACTGTTATTTCCAGAGACTCGGGCGGAAATATTACTTCCGTAAGTGCAAATTCCGTTCTTATAAACAATTTTGCCAATGAGCTTGACATCTGTATCGGGAACAGGATTGATAATACTGATACAATGAAAACCGACATCTACCTTTCAAGTCTTTTGGGAATGGATTTGCTTTCGGGAATAGGACCTAAGGTACCGCTGCGGTTTCAGCCCATATCGGTTACACATGCAGATATTGCACATAAATTTGAACAATCAGGAATCAATCAAACACTGCACACAATAGAGCTTTCTATATGTATTGATATTGAGATTTTATTACCTATGGCAAGCAGCACAATAACAGTTGTATCCGCTATGCCGATTGCACAGACCTTGATCGTCGGAACCGTTCCCAGAGAATATTTCAATAAAAATTAAAATTCCTTAAAAATTTATTGACTAATTTAGAAAAAAGATATATAATTATATATGAATTTTTAGTAAGGAGCTTTCAGTTTATGGTTTCAAAAGAGATTGTTGTGCAGAATCAGGTTGGTTTACACGCACGTCCTGCAACATTTTTTATACAAAAAGCAAATGAGTACAACTCTTCAATCTGGATATCCAAGGATGAACGCAAGGTCAATGCAAAAAGCCTTCTCGGAGTTTTATCCTTGGGCATTACACGAGGTACTGCTGTTACATTAACTGCCGACGGTGCAGATGAAGAAGCAGCACTCGAGGCTTTGGAAAAACTTATTGCCTCAAATTTTGCAGAATAAAATTTTTAAAGCCTGACCCTGCGTCAGGCTTTTTGATTATCAGGAGCTAATATGTTTAGGAGAAAACTACTTTTACTGCTATTAATAATTCCGCTGATACTCTGTGCCTGTTCCCAAGCTCCCCGCTCTGTCCTTTCCACAGAGAAAATTGCGGAAAGCGTGGATAGTGCACAATTCCATTTTATTGATGTAGGTCAGGGAGACTGTACATTAATCAGAAGCGGCGATACATCAATCCTTGTTGACTGCGGTACATATGAAAGCGGAGGAAAACTCTGCGAATATTTACAAAACTTAGGAATAAAATCTATTGATTACCTTATCGGCACTCACCCCCACGAGGATCACCTTGGAGGAAGCAGTGCAGTGCTCAGGATGTTTGACGTCAAAAACGTATTTTTAAACGGGGAAATGTCCTCATCCTATTTTTTTGAAAGAATGGTAGACGTTCTTGAAGCAAAGAATATCACGCCATATATTCCCGATATTGGTGAAACGTACACTTCGGGACCTTTTGAGTTTGAATTTTTGTCGCCTGAAACAGATTTCGGAGATGAAAACCATAACTCGTTGGTAGTAATGGTAAAATACAAGGATATAAATACGCTTATAACAGGAGATATTGAAAGACCTGTAGAGTCTTATCTTGTAAACCACAATAAGGATTTATCCGCGGACATATTAAAGGTTGCACATCACGGAAGCAGAAACGGATCCTCATCAGAATTTCTGCGAGAGGTTAACCCCACCATTGCAGTTATCCAGTGCGGAAAGGATAATTCCTATGGACACCCTCATTATGAAGTCTTAAAAAGATTTGAAAACACGCGTGCAAAAGTGCTGAGAACAGATGAGAATGGCACAATAGTTATCAGAACCGATGGTAAAACGCTCTATAACGCATCAGAGGAGGTTGTTTCCAAAAAGCCTGCGGAAAACGATGACAAGCAAAAGTGCTTTATAGGAAACATTAAATCCATGGTACTGCATTCCCCAAAATGCAGTAACCTACCCTCGGAAAACAACCGAATCTATTTTGATACAAAAGAAGAAGCACTTGATATGAAATATAAGCCTTGCGGAAACTGCAATCCATAATTTTGAAAGGATGTTTTTTATGAAAGCTATTTTATTTAACGGCAGTCCAAAGAAAAACGGATGTACATTTACTGCTCTTTCTATAATTGCAAAGGAGCTTGAAAAAGAAGGCATTGATACCGAAATTTTCCACGCTGGTGTTGCAACTAAGGGCTGTTTGGGATGCAATTACTGCGTAACTAACGGAAAATGTATTACTGACGACTGTGTAAACGAAGCCGCTAAGCTTCTTCCTGATGCTGATGGTGTTGTTTTCGGCACACCTGTTCATTATGCCGCAGCAAGCGGAATGATTACTTCTTTCCTTGACAGACTGTTCTATTCCGCAGGGGCAAATCTCAGACTTAAGCCCTGCGCCGTTATGGCAAGCTGCAGACGCGGAGGAAGCAGTTCTACCATTGACCAGCTTTTGAAATACCCCGAGTTTAAAGAAATGCCCATTGTAAATGCACAGTACTGGACAATGGTACACGGAAATACTCCCGAAGAAATACTTAGGGACGAAGAAGGTGTCCAGACAATGCGTACATTAGGAAAAAATATGGCATGGCTTTTAAAATGCATAAAAGCAGGAGAAAATGCGGGAATAGAAAAACCTGCGGCAGAAGAAAAAATCAAAACAAATTTCATCAGATAAGAGGATATGGTTTTATGACAAAATTTGATTCTTTTAAAAAATATGTAACAGGAAAAAATATATCGGTAGTGGGAATCGGAATAAGCAATCTCCCCCTCATTAAATTTTTGCATGAAAACGGTGCAATCGTTACCGCGTGCGACAAAAAAAGCAAATCAGAGCTTGGCGATACGGCTCTGGAGCTTCTTTCCATGGGAATTAAGCTTAACTGTGGAGAAAACTATCTTGACAATTTATCGGGTGAAATAATTTTTAAAACTCCGGGGATGCGTTTTGACCTTCCTGCACTCGAAAAAGCCCGTAAAAACGGAAGCATTGTCACAAGCGAAATGGAAGTATTCTTTGAGGTATGTCCTTCAAAAATAATTGCTGTAACAGGAAGCGACGGCAAAACTACAACGACTACGCTTATTTATAACATTTTGAAAGAAAGCGGTTATAATTGCCATGTAGGGGGAAATATCGGCACTCCCCTGCTTTGCAAAACCAATGAAATTTCCCCTGATGACATAGCTATACTTGAGCTTTCAAGCTTCCAGCTTCACACGATGAAAAAAAGTGCGGATATTTCGGTTATAACAAATATGTCACCCAATCATTTAGATGTTCATAAATCATACGAGGAATACATTGATGCCAAAAAGAACATATATCTACATGCCAACGAGGACAGTATCCTCGTTGTAAATAAGACAAATGAGAAATCCTATGAATGTAAAAACGACGCAAAAGGAGCAGTGCGTGTATTTGGCTATGATAATGATTGTGACGTTTATTCAGACGGAGAATTTATCTATGTATCAGGCAAAAAGCTTTTGAGAATCAGCGATATAAAAATCCCCGGCGAGCACAACGTACAAAACTACATGTCAGCAATAGCCGCTACCTATCCTTTATATAAAGACGATGCAGTTATCTCTGTAGCACGAAATTTTGGCGGTGTCCCCCACCGCATTGAATTTGTACGTGAATTTAACGGAGTAAGATACTATAACAGTTCAATCGATTCAAGCCCTAACAGAACAATTAACACGCTTAAGGTTTTTGATAAAGTAATTCTTATTACAGGCGGTAAGGATAAGGGTATCCCCTACGATGATTTGGGCGAGCATCTGGCTAAAAAAACAAAGCATATTGTTCTTATCGGAAAAACAGGCCCTATCATCAAAGAATCACTTGATAAATATATTGCAAAAACAGGTATTGGAAAGGATATTTGCACAGAATTTTGTACAACATATGAAGAAGCAGTCAATGCGGCAAAGCTCGCGGCAACTGAGGGTGATATTGTTTTACTTTCAAATGCAAGCACAAGCTTTGATATGTTTAAAAACTTTGAAGAAAGAGGAAATCTCTTTAAAGAAATCGTTAATAACATTAAGGATTGATTTTTATGAAAGCATCAGAATATTTAAAAATACTTGACGGTGAATTCGGCGTAAGCGGAAATGAATCAGGCATACGAAAATGCATAACAAAGCTGTTTTCGGAATTTTGTGAAAAAGTATACACCGACATCCTTGGCAATGTTATAGGAATAAAAAAAGGTACAAACCCCTCTGCCCCCTCCTTAATGATTGAGGGGCATATGGACGAGCTTGGTTTTATGGTGAGCGATATTACCGATAGCGGAAGTATCAGATTTGTTCCTATAGGCGGCTTTGACCCGAAAATTCTTCCCGGAAGTGAAGTAACTGTTTGGGGAAAGGAAAAGCTGTTCGGGGTAATCGGAGCTACTCCCCCACATCTTCTTTCGGGAAAAAGCAAGGTTTCTAAAATTTCCGATTTATGCATTGATTTGGGTATGAGTAAGGAAAAAGCAGAGTCACTTGTAAGTATTGGTGATATAATTACTATGAATACTTTTTTTACTCCTCTTATGGGAGAAATGGTTGCCGCACGCTGTATTGATGACCGCGGAGGTGTAGCAATCGTATTAAAAGCTTTAGAGATATTGTCTGCCTTTGAGCTTGAGAATGACATAATTGCCGTCGCTACAGTGCAGGAGGAAGTCGGGCTAAGGGGAGCAAAAACCGCAGCAGCACATATAAAGCCGAGTTGTGCCATAGCAATAGACGTCTGCCATGGGACATCTCCGGGGGTATCGGAGGATGCTTTTCCCTGCGGAAAGGGTCCCGTAATAACAATGGGACCAAATCTCCACAGCAAAATGACACGAAAAATGATTGAGATTGCAAGGCGTGACGACATTAATCTTCAGCTTGAAGTATGCCGCGGCGATACAGGTACGGATGCATGGGAAATTCAGGTATCGGGTGCAGGTGTTCCTACGGCACTGCTTTCCGTTCCGCTGAGGTATATGCACTCAAACTATGAGGTATGCGATACAAACGACCTTGAAAGTGCCGCAAAGCTTATTGCTGCTTTTGCAGTACAGTTGAAAGAGGGTGAATGCTTATGCTGGTAAAGGAGCTTGTTTCCCTTAATGCTCCGTCGGGATTTGAAGATGAAGTCCGCGATTTCATAAAAAGTAAAGTAGCTGCAGATGAATTCTACATTGATTCTATAGGGAACCTCATATGCAGAAAAAAAGGAAACGGCAAGAAGGTTATGGTCTGTGCCCATATGGATGAAGTTGGTTTTATTATAACACAGGTAACAGATGCGGGCTTTTTAAGGTTTGAAACACTGGGTGGAATTGACACAAGTGTTTTAATCAGTAAAAAGGTGCTTATCGGAAAAGACAAATTACCCGGTATTATCGGAGCAAAAGCTGTTCATTTGCAAAGTGCAGACGAAGTCAACTCACCTATTAAAAAGAAGGATTTATATATTGATATCGGAGCCAAGGATAAGGAAGAAGCCGAAAAGCTTGTATCAATGGGAGAATACGCCGTATTTGAAGGAGAATATACTGTTTTCGGAGAAAACATGATAAAAGCCAAAGCTCTTGATGACCGCACAGGTTGTGCGATTCTGATAGAGCTTATGAAAGAAGAATATGAAAGCGATATGTACTTTGTATTCTCCGTACAGGAGGAGGTCGGTCTACGTGGTGCTAACGTTGCCGCTCATAATATAAATCCCGACATAGCCCTCGTTATTGAAGGAACAACCTGTTCCGATGTGAACGGCAGTAAACCTCATAATACAGTAACTACTACAGGCGGCGGTGCAGTTATGACAGCCGTTGACATGGCGGCTATTTCCGATAAAAATTATTTTGATTTTATAACAAAAATTGCGGCAGAAAATAATATTAAGCTTCAGACAAAACGCACAACTGCCGGCGGAACGGACGCAGGAGCTATTCAAAGAAGCAACTCCGGAGTAAAAACCGCAGTGCTTGCTGTTCCCTGTAAGTATATTCATTCCGGTGTAAGCGTTATGAATTACGGTGATTTTGAAGCTGTTTATGAGCTTTCAAAAGCAGTGCTGAAAAACATTGAAAGGAGCGGTCTTTAATGGAATTATTAAAAAAGCTTACTCTCTGCGTCGCCCCATCGGGACGGGAAAACGGAGTTCGTGATTTAATAGAATCCGAATTAAGTGCAGTTTGCGACGAAATATATACCGATGCTCTGGGTAACCTCATTTGCCATAAAAAGGGAAACGGCAAGAAGCTTATGCTTGCCGCTCATATGGACGAAATCGGATTTATGGTGACATATATTGACGATAACGGCTTTTTAAGATTTTCAACCATAGGCGGTGTGGCGAAACACAATACCATAAATTCACAGATAGAATTTACAAATGGTACAAAAGGTAAAATTTCCTACGAAAGCAAAGAAAATCCATCATCTGTAGGTTTTGACAAAATGTATATAGACATCGGTGCTTGCGACAAAAAAGAAGCCGAATGCTCGGTGCAAATCGGTGACATGGCGACATATTCAGGAAATTTCCAGTTAATCGGTGGAAAAATCATGGCTAAAGCACTCGATGACCGAAGCGGATGCTGGGCACTTATCCGTGCAATGCAAAAGGCGAAAAACAGCCCGAATGATATTTATGCAGTTTTCACCGCACAGGAGGAAGTGGGACTTCGAGGTGCGAAAACCTCGTCAAATCTTATAAATCCCGATATGGCAATAGCAATTGATGTGTCAAACGTGGGAGATACCCCCGAGTCGGCAGAGTTAAATCTCAGGCTCGGAAAAGGTCCGGGTGTAAAATTAAAAGATGCTTCCTTTATTATCCATGAATCCGTTAAAAAGCTTCTTTTAGATGGGGCAAAGGAAAGCGGTATTCCCTATCAGCTTGAAGCGGCAAACATCGGAGGAACCGATGCAGGTGCAATACACCTTTCGGGAGGTGGAATAGCTTCTGGAACAATTTCCATTCCCACACGCTATATTCACTCTTCAAGCGAAGTAATTGATAAATCAGACCTTGAAAATATGGTTACACTTTTGGAAAAAATAATAGAAAAAGACATTTGTGAATACTTGATATAAATAGCACAAATAGATTCTATAATTAAAAGACATTCCTTTATAACAAAAAATAAAGAGAATGTCTTTTATATTTTCTTTATTGACAGGTTTTAATTGACACTAACTATATTTTGTGATATAGTTTAACTGAAGAGTTATATATATTGTGTTTAGTTGGTGATAGTGTGATTACATTGGTAGAAATATTTGACCCCAAACAATATGAAAACATAATATCTCCGATTATGATAAAGGGAATTTCAAAAGTAATTTATATAGGCAGTAAAGAAATTATGACTAAGGCAAAGACAGACAGCATTAAACAGTTTTACAAGAACAGAAAATTTAACGCCGCGGTAGAATTTCTCTATGTAGAGCGTGACAACTCCGTTTCCATAAAAAACAGGCTTAAAATGATTGTCAGACAGAACCAAAATTGCGTTTTTGATGCTACTGGTGGCGAAGATGCTATTCTGGCAAATGTAGGCATTATTGCAGAGCGGTATTGTGTGCCTGTAATACGTATTAATACAAGTGATGCAACGTTCATTTGTGTGCATGGAAAATATGAAGCCGTAATGAGAGATGATTATGCGCTGTCTGTTTCTGATTTTGTAACACTTCAAGGCGGAGAAATAGTTCACTATAATTCCGTTAGTCATTTTACCGATTCACTTGCTGGGGACATTAATAGTGTTTTCAGAATCAATTCACACGATTGTGAAGCTTTCAGTGCTTTTTGCAATGTTATTTCCGAATACATTTCCAATGACAAGAAAACTCTTACCATAGACATTGAAGATTATCGAAATAAAGTTTCAAAATCACGTTGGGACATTGATAAAATAAAGGAATTGTTCATTTCCCAAAATCTATTATGCGAGATTGAAAGTAGTCCAAAGGCTGTATCTTACAAAATTAAATCATCTGCCGTTTCAGATTGCCTTAATAAATCAGGAAATGCACTTGAATACTATACGGCACTCACTTTATCCGGTTTCAAAGAAGCTTTCAGAGATATCATGGTCGGTGTAAGCATGGACTGGGGCGGCGGACACACTCAGTATGACACTCGTAACGAAGTGGACGTCATGGCAATTACGAAGAATTTCCCTGTCTTTATCTCCTGTAAAAACGGAGAAGTCAGAAAAGATGCACTTTACGAGCTTGACACGGTTTCACGCAGGCTGGGCGGTTCTTACGCAAAGAAAGTAATGGTATGTACGCACATATCAAAGAATAAAAGTGCACGTGCTCACTTTATAAAAAGGGCACGCGACATGGGAATAATCCTGATATTTGATGTTCACAAAAAAACTCTTGGAGAATTTAAGCATTATTTATCAGATATTACAAGATAATCCGGTAGATTTCAGGGCATATATATGTTATTATTAAATTATACTAAAGAAAAGGAAATAAGCCAATGAATTATTTTATTAAAGGAATAGGAGCAACCTTGGCTGCATTTTCACTTTGCACCTCTGCATTTGCTTCAACACAGATTCACGATACCAGAATCCTGTCGGCTCCGATATGGATGCCCAATGATTTACTTGTAGATAATGAAAATATCCCCGTGGCTTTTGACGGTGTTATGCACTCCGAGAGTGCTATGGGCTTCACCGAAAGTTATAACGGGAATCAGAAGTTCACAAACAATGTTGACGGATATTCTGTTATAATTCCGTCAGATATGAACCTGAGCATGTCACTTTCCGATACAGGGGCAATCCTAAACGATGGATATAAAACTTTAAAGATTTTCAAAGAAACTTTTGATACCGCAGGCGAACGGCTTTCATATTTAAGCTATTCAAATAAGTTTATAGAAAACACTGCTGATCATAAGGTAGAAAAGCGAAGCTCCTTCACCCAAAACGGCAGAGAATACTACATTTTGCAGTGGTCCCGTCAAAAGCTCAACTCCGTTAAGGATGATAAAAACAATTATGTCTGTGTGGACGTTTGTATCGGGGCAAGGGTATATACATTCTTTTTTGCCTCCTCTCGCCCATTTACGCAAGAGAGCGATTACATGAGCATTGTAAATTCGCTTTCAACCTTTGATCCATCTGTACCAGAGGCAAATGCTTATAACAAAGGTTATAAGCTCAGCAGTCTCTCTCACCTTAACAGCACTGCTAAAAGCACATATGACAACTTATTTTCCGACAACGCAAAATTTACACTTGGAATGTTCCCGCCCGATAAATTCGGAGGATTTGAGAAAATGGAGGAATTTGAAGAAAAACTAAATTACAAATTCAGTTCATTCCTCGTTTATACAGAGTTTACCGATAAAGCGGGAGCATACACCGCGGCATATAATACCAAGGTAAATAATTACATGGCAAAGATTGCAAAAAATTTGCAATATGCACAAAAGACTGGCAAAGCCATTGAACTTACACTGCAAACCCCGTTACAGCGTAAATCCGATAAGAATATGATTTATGAGATTCTAAACGGTGAATACGATTATTTTTTAAGTGCTTACGGAAAAATGCTTGCTTCATATCCGAATGTAACGGTTCTCATGCGTCCTTTTAACGAAATGAATGGTGACTGGTGTAACTACAGTGCGTTCCACACATCACGTGACCCTCAAATTTATGTGGAGCTTTACCGTTATGTTCACTCAAAAATCTCTGAATCCGGGGCAAAAAACATTATCTGGGTATGGAATCCCAATGAAAGAAGCTTCCCTAACTTTAAATGGAACAGTCAGGATTTATACTATCCCGGAGATGAATATGTTGATGTATACGGAATTACAGGCTATAATACAGGAACATATTACGAGGGAGAAAACTGGAGAAGCTTTGACGAAATATATGCCCCTATCTACGAAAGAGCTATGCGCATTAACGAAAAACCGATTATAATTACCGAATTTTCCTGCTCTGCAATCGGTGGTGACAAGATAAAATGGATCGAGGATATGTTCATTTCTCTACCCAAATATGATAAAATTAAAATGGGAATATGGTGGCACGCAACGGATTATGACGGACAAAACCTTTCCCGACCGTATTTTATGGATACTCCCGACGGAACTATGAATATATTTGATAAATATTTAGATTAGGCGGTGATTAAAATATGATTTTTTGGACAATAGCTATTATTGCATTTATGATTATTGAGGCATCAACTGCTCAATTTGTTTCAATTTGGTTTGCAGGGGGATCATTTGCGGCATTAGTTGCGGCAATATTTGAAGTCAGCATCCCTCTCCAAATACTGATTTTTGTTTTAGTAAGCGGTTTGCTCCTTATTTTCACAAAGAAACTTGTAGACCGACTTAAATCACCAACAGCGATTAAAACCAATTTTGATGCATTAATCGGACAGACTGCCGTAGTTACGGAGGACATTTCAAATCCCGACGGCAAAGGCGCAGCAAAGCTTCGCGGAATTGAATGGAGTGCGCGAAGTGCAGACGGCAATAAAATCAGGCAAGGCACTTATGTAAGGGTAGAAAATATTGATGGAGTTAAATTAATTGTAACTATTAAGGAGGATTAATTTATGTTTATTGCAAATTTCGCAACACAGTTGGCAACTTCTGGTATAAGTATAGACATGGGAAATTCAATCATTACCATATCCGCTATTATTGTAATCGCTCTTATTATTTTGGTAATTTCCAATATTAAAATTGTTCCTCAGGCATACTCATATGTAATAGAAAGATTCGGCGGTTATCACGACACCTGGACTGTCGGGCTTCATGTCAAAGTTCCGTTCATTGACCGAATTTCCAAAAGGGTTAATTTAAAGGAGCAGGTTGTGGACTTCCCTCCCCAGCCCGTTATTACAAAAGATAACGTTTCAATGCAAATTGATACCGTTGTTTATTTCCAGATTACAGATCCTAAGCTTTATACCTACGGTGTTGAACGTCCCATGATGGCAATTGAAAATCTTACTGCAACGACACTTCGTAATATTATCGGCGACTTGGATCTTGACGGAACTCTTACCTCCCGCGACACTGTAAATACAAAAATGCGTGCAATCCTTGACGAAGCTACCGACCCTTGGGGAATTAAAATCAATCGTGTAGAGCTTAAAAATATTATTCCTCCCAAAGAAATTCAAAACGCCATGGAAAAACAGATGAAAGCTGAACGCGAACGCCGCGAGGCAATTCTGCGTGCAGAGGGCGAAAAGAAATCATCTATTCTTATGGCTGAAGGTGAAAAGGAAAGTGCTATTCTTCGTGCTGAGGCAAAGAAACAGGCTGCAATCCGAGAAGCTGAGGGTGAAGCTGAAGCAATTATAGCTGTACAGACCGCAATTGCAGAAGGTATCAGAAAAATTAACGAAGCAAATCCTTCAAAGTCCTATATTGCAATAAAATCCCTTGAAAGTATGGAAAAGGTAGCAAACGGACAGGCAACAAAAATTATTATTCCCTCAGAGATTCAGTCGCTTGCAGGTCTTGCGGCATCATGCAAGGAATTAATTAAAGATTAAAAGCTGATAAAAAAACAAATGTAGTCGAAATAATCGACTACATTTGTTTTTTATAAAATCAGTGAACAATTTGGATGTCGTTCAATTAGCTCGTTCTGTAAAATAGACTTTTCCGCTGTTGTCTAAAGCCAATGTAGTCATTTCAGTCGCATAAACATCAACTATATTCATCCAGTCACCTATATTTAATTGTCCAAATCTGTTTTGTCCTGCTACAACTACTTTTCCATCTTCTGTTAATCCTACAACGTGATTTATTCCAGCGGATATCTTTTTAATGTTCTTCCAAGTGTATACAGTTTCTAACAATTCAGCAGTATTATATTTACCTACTTTTGTCGGTATCATTACTCCCTCTTCGAAGTTAAGCTTTGTCATCGTATTATTTATAGCCATTACAATTCTTCCATCTTTTTTTAGACCTACAGTAAATCCTTCACCTGCAGCAATATCTATTATATCTGCCCATGTATCAGTATCGCATTGACCTGTAGAAGTATTACCCGCCGAAACAACTGTACCATCTTTCTTTAGCCCAACTATATGTGACGGTGAATTAGAAATCTTCACAATATCTGTCCACTCAGAATCCACAAACTCTTGTTCCAAATCCCTAAGAAGAGTATCTTTGGGTTCATGTAATTGAGTATGTATCACTTCACCAGATTTCAACAATGCAAAAAACGAATTATCAAAGCTACCATCACTGTCTGCAGACGTCAAAAACGCAACATCTTTGACATTATTCCAGTTTTCTATATTGTTCTTTTCTTTATTGTAACTTTTTTCATAAACATATTTCCATGCTATCTTTCCGTCATCATCTATCCTCGCAGTTAAACCCCACTGTATGTGATAATTTTCGTCAAACAAATATTTGGCTAATTTTTCAATATTCTCTCTACTGTCTTTAAAGCCCAAAACATCACCATATGCATCTATGGTAGAATATATGCTGAATCTATTTTCACCAGCGAGTGCAGCATTGTAGCTTTCAAGCGGCAACCAGTAGTAAAAAAAGAATAATGTTCCAAAAAGCGCCAATAAGAATAAAACACATAATATAATTATAAGCAATTTGATTTTGTTTTTCATGCATAACACCTCTATTTAAATTCTACAATTCGTGGCCAATTCAGATGATAATTCATTGAGTTTGCTTTGCAAACTAATTATATCACATAAATACACCTTTTACGAATATTTCCAATCCGATAAAGATTAAAATACATCCTCCGAGAATTGTGGGCTTGCCTGCAATTTTTGTAGCACAGCTCTTCCCTATTTTCACCCCGACACTGCAAATTCCAAAAGTTACAACTGCTATAATTAACGCAGCAAGCAGTGCCATTAAGAAATCATATTCGGCTATTGTAAATCCTACCGAAAGTGCATCAATGGAGGTAGCTATTCCCTGCATTATCAACGCGGCTAATCCCAAGGTTCTGACGGACTGGATTTTATCCTCCCCCACCTTTAAGCCTTCATAAATCATATTTCCGCCAATATATGCAAGGAGTATAAGTGCGATCCAAGGAATGAGAGGCTTAAATCCTTCAAAAGCGCTTGCAACCGTATGCACACAAAACCATCCAATAAGAGGCATGATTGCCTGAAAAACGGCATATACAGCCGCAATGGTAAAAAGCTTTTTCCTTTTCATAAACGGCTCACTAAGACCATTGGCAAGAGAAACTGAAAAGGCATCCATTGCAAGTCCGACACCCAGCACAACACTCTTTACAACAAATCCAAAACTGATCACGATACATTCCCCTTAGTCATAATATAGTAATGATAACATTAAATAACATACATGTCAATAATTTTGGCATTTTATCCAAAATAATTTGAAATTTCCCTTGACATTCACCGCCCGTTTGAATATAATATAATGGTAGCAAATAAAGGGGTATAGTTCAGCTGGTAGAATAACGGTCTCCAAAACCGCAGGTCGTGGGTTCGAATCCTACTGCCCCTGCCATTCATATCCACGAAAGGATATGCAAAAACCACAGTGAATTTTCACTGTGGTTTTTGTTTTTTGTCTATGATTAAATATTTCTCATAATATTCATAGTGTAAGATAGACAATATGCTGTTGCAACTTACGTTTTTTTGTGATAATATTAAGAAAAAACGGAGGAAAAAGATGTCAAAAGCATATGTTTATTATTTTGGTTCAATATTATTGAAATTAGAAAACGCAGTAGACGAGGAATTAGCACAACTATGGGAATTAAAAGAATCTGATAGTAATATTAACGAAGAAATATATTATGAAAAGGTATTATTATATCAAAATAAAATTCTAGATGTTTTAAACCAACCATACATAAGCAACGTTAGATTTTTCGATAAATTAGAGATGGCACATCGTGAACCGATTAATATATATGGAAGTGAGGATGAATATTTAATGCGATTTTCATCTCCAGTTTCATTTGATGTAGAATTACCGATAAACAATAGAAAATATAAATTTCCAATTAGAAACGACAAAAATCTTGTGAAAAAATTCTCGGTGATATATGATGGTGCAGTATTTTTAGCATATGCCCCCATTTTTTCTGAATATAATGAAGCCTATTATTTAGCACCTGAAATCAGATGTTTTTTAGAAAAAACTTTAAACTGCGAATTTTGGAATGCAAAAAGTATTCCTCCATGTCCAATAAGAGATAGTTTCTATATGGAATCAGAATCTAACCGGTATGATGATACTTTATATTTAAAATTATATACAGAGAATATCTCAACTATTACATATGAAAATGATGCAGAGGTCATAAATATAATGGAAGAGATTTTCTATGAAAATGAATCATTAATTGAAGGGTTTATATCTATAATGTCGTTAAAGCACTATATTGAAAAAATCTGTTGGGAAATAGAAGATAATTACACAAATGTAGCTGTTGAATTTAAAAACTACTACTCTAAAATTATTAAAATTAAATTAGGAAACAAGATTAGGAAAATAATTTTCAACTTGTATGAACTTTTATACCATTATGATTTTTACATGTATGAATTTAATAAGAATAAAACTTTTTTATTAAAATCAATCTCTATATCTGACAATGACAGCCTAAAAAAACACATTGAGAATGAAATAAAAATAAATAATTTTCCGCAAGAAAATATACTAAGTACAATAAAACACATTGAAGAAACTATTGGTTCCACTAAGAGCAATTATTACGGGATTATAGGAGCTATCATAGGCGCTTTAGCTGCGATTTTAACCACAATTCTTGTGGGATAATCAATTAAAAATTTAACAGTTTAAAAAAAATAACAAGTGTCATCGTAAGAGGCACTTGTTATTTTTTGTTGTTTAGCATTAGTTATTACGTACAACAGATAATTGTTCAATTAAAGCATTCTGCAAAGTCTGAGAAAAATTGATGTTTTCACGTTCGGCTGCAACATTAAGCCACTCGGGAATTGTAAGAGTTTTCTTTACTGACTGCTTACCAAATTTTTTAAGATATTCAACCTCGTCAAATTCAACCATTACAACACAACTGTTTTTGTCGAGATTTGCTTTGTCAACTGTTAAAGCTTTAGGATATTCAAAAACATTTTCCTTGACCTCTAAATATAAGCCAAGAGCTTCTGTTGCCATTTTATAAGCTTCTTCAAAAGTTTCTCCTTGTGTTAAACATCCATCTAAACCGGGAAACTCTACCCAATAAGAACCGTTTTCCTCGTGGAAGATTGCGGGATAAAAGTATTTTTTCATAAATATCACTCCTGTCACCTTATTTTAGTCCTGCTTGCTTTAATATTGCCTGTTCCAATCCTTTTTTCAATTCTTTACTATGATACGGAACAATTATAGTTTTATTCGTATTTGAGTTATATAACTTTTTATGTGAGCCGTTTTGAGATACTTCCACAAATCCGTTTTGAATGAGAAGTCTCACCATTTCTCTCGGTGTCATTGGCATTTTATTACCCCTCCTACAATTAAATTATAATACGTATTAATACGTGTGTCAAGCTTTATTTTCTCTTGATTTCTTCTTTGAAGCTATATGTATCAGAAATATTATATTCAAGCTCGATCCTGTTTTTATATATTATGACCTGCTTTACATACTGACCAACTATTGCTTTACGATTTTTAAGAGTACCGCTGCGAAGCATCTCTTTTGCGGTTTTGAAAGCAGCCTTTAACCGTCCTTCGTCAATATACATGTCTGCAATTTGCTTCTCTGCCTCAAATAAAGCTTGTTCCAATTCTGCTTTAGTTTCCTCAAGCTCTTTTAGTTTATTTATAAGAGCAGCTGATCCTGTTGTAACTACAATATTTACGATATTTGCGATGCCTTTTTCAGTTTCAGTTATTCTCTTTTTTAGTCCCTTTGATTCAACTATATATTCACTGTTTCTGCTTATTGCATAGTCATTATACTTGTCCAATATTGTAGGTAAAACCTTCTCGTTAAATACTGCTTCAGACAATCTGTTAAGAACTAATCGCTCAAGCTCATCTCTTCTAATTCCGGGATTTTTGCATGCTACTTTACCATTTTTCCTTACGCAATTATATGAAATATAGAGAGGCTTGTTATGAACCGGTTTTCGGGAATTACCTGCGTAGGTGCTTCCACATTCTCCGCAAATAATCTTTCCCGAAAGAAGATACTCCTGTTTAGCTTTAAAAGCAGCTGTACGATGCTTACGTTCCTTCATTTTTTGCTGTGCAATCTGAAACACTTCTTTTGATATTATCTGTGGTACTCCACCCTCAATACGAATTACCTCGTCATCAGATTTGTATGCGTGCCTGTTAAATTTGCCGTCTTCATCCGGATGAACGGATTTGTTATATATGTATACTCCGGTGTATTTCTCGTTGCGAAGGATTTCATATAAAGAATTTTTACCGAACATTCCGCCTCGTTTAGTTTTATACCCTTTACGGTTTAATTCGTTTGAAATTTGACCGTATCCGCTGCCTTCAACATACATTTTGAAAATCAGTTTAACAGATTCTGCTTCAAATTCATTGATTACGTATTTTTGAGTATCTTTATCAATATCATAACCAAGACATGGTATTCCTCCTGTGAAGCGACAAGAAAGAGCATTTTCACGTAACCCTTTCATTACTTCCCGTCGTAAATTTTTAGAATAGTATTCATTATATCCTTCAATTACGCTCTGTAAAATAACCGATTCAGGACTATCGTCAAAATTTTCAAGGACTGAGATGAGTCTTACATTATGCTTGTCAAGTTCTCGTCTGTATATAGCTGAATCTGCTCTGTTTCTGGTAAATCGATCAAGCTTGTGTACAATGATAACATCAAAATTACCTCTTTTTGCATCGTCAATCATATGTAAAAAGTCAGGTCTGTTATCTGTCGTTCCGCTGATACCTCTATCAGCATAAATTTTTTGCAGAGCATAGCCGTTATGATCTGCAAATTCTTTGATAGCACGCACCTGTGCTTCAATCGATTCTTCACGTTGTCCGTCTGATGAAAATCTTGCGTATGCAGCAGCCCGTATAATATCAGCCATGCTCTGCACCTCCTTTCTGAAAATTAAAAATTATTTATGCCGCTATATCTGATGTATTTGGTTGTGAAGTAATAACTTCATATATAGCTTCAAGAATTAAATCAATATAAAAATTCATACACTTCGTCCTTTCATTAAAATCCCGGTTTGAGATAGCCATTGTCATCGACATGGTATATCATAGGAATTTTATCTGTATTGGGATTTATAACTTCAATCATATTTATAGTGCCGTCGGGATTGACTGGATTTACAGGATGGTAATTTCCGTCAACTCCCAATCTGTAACAAACAGGCTTATAAACATCATTGATGTGCGGTCTATATGTCTGAATAGGTTGTACTAGACTTTTGAAATAGTCTTCTGAATCATCTAGAAAGTCTACCCATTCAAACATTTCTTCTGCATCATCTATTTTAATTTCGTATTTTTCACATAAATCCGATACGAAGTTTTTAAACTTCTTCATATCAGATTTACTCTGAGAATACTTTTTGCCATTCCATCCGACGCTATTTAATATGAAATGTACATGGGTATTTTCAGTATTTTTATGAATACCATAAAAACTACCAAAAACTTTGAAATAGTCCTGTACACTCTTCGAAATATTAAGCATCTTCTCGTCAGACACTTCACCTTGCGGTGAAATCACAAAGTGAATGTATTCTCTGCCATCAGTTTTATGCCAAAGCTTCTTAGTTACATTCATACGAAGAAACGCATCGTTAGAATTCTTGGCTATGCCTCCTACAAGACGATGGTTGTCCATCGTCTTGTTTTTATCGTCTACATAACTCAAAGCCTGACGGAGAGATTTTAAGCCTCTCTTTGACTTGGAGTTAATGAATTTAACAATAGCCAAATACGGTCAACTCCTTCCTTTAATCTTTGGTCTTGTATGATGCAGTCATCTTTTTCAATGAGAATTGTCAAATCAGCGAGAACGGGAATAAGATTCTCGAACTCTTTGATTACAACAATCTTTTCATTGCGTATCAACAATCTTATTGCATCAGAAATGCTAATGTGCATATTCTGTGATATATACTCAACAGCATCTAATGTACTACCTTTTAATCGCATACTTATCTTTCTCTCTCTCAAAACAATTTCCTCCTCTCCGGGACGGACGGGACAGTGTTTTTTGTGTCAGTAAAATTACTGTATGACACATCGGAATCTTGAATATTTAAGCCAATTCCTTCGAAACCTCTTAACCGTTCTCCCTTGATTCTGACTCTGCATCGGATAACACCATCAAGCATTGAAACTACATTTAGAAAAGCAGTTTGATTATGCGCAAACAGACAGTTGTCCTTACAGAATTTTTCGTATGCATGATACAAATCACGCGAGAAAACTTTATACTCTGTACCAAACACACAGCATTCATTAATGAAATCTGCAATCTGGTTATTCTGTTCCGTAAAGCTCTGAATTTGAAGCTTTGATAATTCAGGAAGTTCAAACCGGAATCCATTATGAATTAGTTTCTGAAGTTCCTTCATAGCCAAAGAGAATATAACATCCCTTTCCGCATATAACTTATCGACCAATTCAAAATCCCGTTGTTCTTCCGGAATTTCTTTTGGGAACATTAAAAACACCAATCTTGATATAAATGCTTGAGTAGTATCTTGTGTTTTCAGTGCCGGCATTCCGTTGCCGGCAAACAGCAATTTGCATTTGTTTTTGAAATAAAACAAATTTTCGCCTTTGTCTTCTCCGCAAAGAGTATCTCCGCCAACTGCATTCTTGAACGTTTCGATTTCCCGTAACGATTCAAGACTCAGTTCCGCTTGGATATTTACCTTGTGTCTGCTTAATTCTGCTACATTGAATCTATTACCCAGCTTATGTAATGGAATATTACAGACGTTGTCTTCGCCTACTAGTCGTGCAATAAACTCTAGAATCTTACTTTTACCGCAATTCTTCTCTCCAATAAACATAAATGCTTTCTTCGCAGAGAAATAATTGCAACAAAGATATCCAATAATCTGTAGCAAAAGAATGCAATTCTTCTCGTCACCGCATAAAGATGTTTTGAAAAACATCTTAAATGTGGGACAGTCATCAAGTGTAACATTTTCACAGAAAGAAGCATCAATATACGAAGTAAAATAGTATTTATAACTTTTTTGATGAATCTTACCTGTACAAACATCGAAAACACCATTTTTAACATTGATAAGATTTTCTTTTGAATCAAACTTATCTTTGTCGAAATGTATATCAACATTGTATTGTAATGCCGATATAAGCGCTTTGATGATATTTGGTGACATTCCGTCTTTAACACTTTTTGAAAACAAGGAATGAACACCAAACCAAACATCATGTTTCTTTAGCAAGCTATAATATCCGTGAATATCATCATACAGATAAAATTTGTTATCACAACATATAAGCTTGTTAATCCATACAAGATGCTTCACCAAATCGCAAAGTACAAATGGTGGAGATTTATCGAAGATACAGGACTCATCAATCGGAATATCAGGGTTCCTAAATTTCTCTTTCATTAACTGCACCTCCTATTAATTTGTCAATGTACATTGTTTAATAGCGCTATTACAATACTACATTAACATGAAAAAATCATTTAATCAAAGATATGATTTTGTGCAAAAAAAAGACATAGACAGTAATCTTAATAAATGATATAATTAGCGGGGAGGTAGTGTTTTATGAAAAAGCGAATCAATTTTGAAGAATATCTAGAGGAAGAATTTCGTAAAGAACGCAAAAGCACCTTTTTAAATAATAAATTTGATAAAACATTTGATGTGGTGAATCCGACTGTTTCAGAAAAAATACTAGTTGCTATAAACGATTTAAAGGAAATAATTTACAAAAATATTTTGTTATTTCGTTTAATAATTAACACTGAGCCAAAACAGTATAATTCCATCACTGATCTATTTAATGAAACGAAAAAATATGCCAACATTAGAAATTTTACTAAGAAAATCAATGAAATTGACGATATAAAAAACATATCAGAATATTTTATTGATGCTGTAACAAATGAAAAAAAGGACTTGTCTGAAAATCCTTTTCAAGGTTCAAAAGAAAAGTACGTTTGTATACGGAATACTTTTGCATACATAAAGTCAATAAACATTTCTGGAATACGAAGTATGAAGGAATATCTGTTTAAAACATATTGTCCATATTATACAAGTTTTATATTTGATAATAGTAATTCAGTATTTGCGCAGAATTTAACGTTTATAAAGTATAACTCATTGGTCAATATAGCTAACAAGATACACAATGCAATAAATGAATCAGAATTAAGTGATACAGAAAAGTTAACACAAAAAATCCTATTTGTATATTTAGCAGAAAGAGGCTGTGGTATAAATTACAAATTTTTTATGTACCAATATGTACAATTGTTTTTAGATGAACTAAGAAACTTAAATATCGACAAAGAATCTTTTATTGGTTTGATGCAGGAATATATCTTATATTTCACAAAATTCAGAGACTTATATATTTTTTATGATGAGCGTTTTTTTGAAAAAGTACATATGATTATTTCTTTACTTTTAAAAGCTCGATATCAATATGTACTTGATTTTAAGGCAACATTTAACGGTGATGATTTTTATCAAATGTGTCAAGGCAAAATAAATAAAATGCTTGAGGATTTATTTGATTATCAAAATGACCTTTGTTATATAACTACAACTGATTCTTCACAACTTCACCTCAAAAATTATAAACTGACTTTTGAAAAAACCTTTGTTGACCCTACCAATAGAACTTCACAGCATATTGACCTATGGAATCAGGTGCAGAATTACGTGAATATGCACATAGACACCGATTATAATAAAACCTATTTTAACATACTTCCACAGTTTAATGCGCATACTTATGAAAGTAAAGTTGTTTTCAATACATATTTTAAAATGCAAAATTTATTCAACACATAATTCATTGTTTAATAAATTACACCACCTATAAAACACACTCTTACTGACGCCAAGCATTGTATATGCTTGGCGTGCTGTTATTTTCCCATTCTTCCACTCTGATATAACTTCATCCCAATTAGCAGGCTTTACTGCTTTTGGTCTCCCAAGATGTTTCCCTTTTGATTTAGCAGCATCAATGCCTTCACGTTGACGTTTGCGTATAGTCTGCCGTTCCTGTTCGGCTATTGTTCCTAAGACCTCGATTAGAATATTATTAACCATATCAAACACCCATTCCTGCCCTTCGGGTAAATCCATCATTGTTGTAGGAAGGTCAATAACCTTTAAACGGATACTATTATCCTTAAAATATTGCAACTCGGTTTTTATATCACTCTTATTTCTCGAAAGTCGGTCAAGTGATTTTACAACTAATGTATCACCACTACGGAGCATCGTGTTTTTGAGTGCTTGATAACCACTTCTGTTAAAATCCTTTCCGCTTTCCTTATCGCATATTATTTCACGTTCATCTGCACCGAGCTTTTTAAATGCTTCAATTTGTCTATCAAGATTTTGCTCACGGCTTGATACACGTGCGTAGTAAAAAATCTTATTATTCATATCTACCTCCAAAAGCAAAAGTGTCCGTAAAGGTCAAAGTAATTTGGGAAATGTCCCCAAATTACTTTTAAACCTTTACAGACACTTTTTCGTCTTGTTTTTATTGAATTTTTGCAGTACCTAAAGGTGTACCTTTAAAGACTTAATTATCAACGGTTGTTATAACCGCATTTTTTATTATCCAAGAGCATCCCGTATAAGAACGTGCATTTGCTCCTGCAAACACTCCTGTAAACATTACTTGTTGGTCTTTCTTTAATTCTTGTAACGTATTTGCTGGAGCATATACATTACAGAAGGTACTTATGGCAGAGTCTGTTGACAGGCTGTCAATACACTCTATATAAGCATAGTCCGAGTATACATCAATAACTTTGCCCGACCAAACTACTCGTTTATTCATTCCGCTTTTTACATAATCATCTATATTAGCAGTAGTCAAAGAGGTTATTTCCTCATAAAATGAATCAAAGCTATTACTGAACAATTCTGGTATGAGGGTGTCATCTTGTGCAGATTCCTCTGAATTGTTTTCAGTTTGATTTTCTTTCTGTACATCTTCTGTTTTCACCAATTCTGACTCCACCTCTGTCTCTGCCGATGGAGCTTCCGGTGTGGTTTCTGTATCAACAAATGCTCCTCCGATTATCCATACAATAAAACCAATGAGAATAAGGAGCAATGCACTTTTCTTTTTGGTTTTCTTAATAAGTGCTAAAATAAGCATTATAATACCTATTAAGAACAGTATTAAACCTCCGCCAATCAATAAATTATCCATAATTTTGTCTCAACCTTTCTTAAGTAGTTCTTTTATCCATCTTTCTGAATACCCGTAGGTACGTGCCAAGCTTTTGGCATTTGTTCCGTCATATTGCTTTTTAAGAATCTCCTTTATGTAATCAGACCTAAAAAGTTTTATCGGAAACGTTACTTGTTGCCCTTTGAAATGTGTATATAGAATCATAGTATTGTCATAACCGACAAGGTCTACCATTTCTCTGTATACTTCATTTAAGGCTTTCAATTCTTCTGCACCAATTAAAATCTCCTCCCTTAATTTTTAGACAATTATATACACTTTTCGATGCATTGTAAAATGCATTATTCCTTGTAAAATTCCATTTATTACAAACAATAAATATATTCTTCGATTTCCTCAGGAGTGAAGCCGTTTTTTGCCAATACATCAATATCATCAGGAGATATACCCATATGTACTGCAACTGATTTTAAATCATCCATATAGGAATTTGTATCACTGGAATATAGTCCGGATTCCCACCAATTACAACGGCTGAAACTACTATAGTCGCTGTAATTAAATTTATCGTACACTATGTTTCCATCAGGGAGCAAATTTAAAATATCTCCGGAATTAATCTCTATTTCCTCAAAAGCTCCTTTCTTGATTTCATCAAATAATTTTGTATCTACTAATGCCTTGTATAAAATTTCGCTTGTTGATGCATAAACGTAAAGTTTGTATTTTGGAATATGAATAAGAGATAACGGGCTATCACCACGTACAAGCCATAATGTATTATTACTGTCAAGAATTGAAAATGCAAAGCTTCCCTCAACCTTTTCTGCCATGAACTTTATAGATTCACTATTAAGAAACCTCTTCTTTTCCAAAAGCTGTACTGCAATATAGCTGTCAGTATCAATTTTTGTACTCTTCACATTTTGGGTTCTTCTTAACTCATGGTCGTTAATAAGAACACCGTTATGTGCAAGTGCAAAACGGAGGTTTCTGCACCTACCTGAAAAAGGATGGTTATTATAGTTTTTCTTGCAACTGCCTTGTGTTGAATGTCTTGTATGTCCCATTACACAAACAGAACTGTCGGAGTGTCTGAAATCAATAAGATTAGCAGACTTAGGCTCTTTATGTATTACAAGCTTATTTTTATCATTGTAGGCTATTCCGGAGGCATCTGTACCCCTAACAATAGCTTGTTCAGCAAGAGCGTTTGTTAGGTTACTCAGGTTGCGTATGCTCTGATTACTGTAATTATAAAAACCAAATAAGCAACACATTTTACATTTCCTCGCTTTCTGATGTGATTTCATTTACATAGAGCCTTTTTGCTTTCAGATATTCAATAAGCTCTGCTTTTTTCGGCAAAATCCTTATAACAAAATCAGACCAAGACATACCCTCCATTTCCTTATCGGTCAAAGTTCGTGCATGATAACAGATTTCATCAATTAGCTGCAACGTCGCAATAAAGGTTGGATAATTAAGCGTTCCCCTGAAAATACGAAATTCTACTGTAGCACTGTTTTCAAGATTAACCGCAACATATCTTCCCGAATGTTTGTTTTTTGCATTATTATAGGTGTCCTTTGCCGTTGTAGATATTCCGTATCGGCTTGCCCAACGGTTTATATTTTCTTCTGTTCTTCTGCTGAACTTAAGCAGCTCATTCCAATGATTTTCTACAAAGAATACTACTCTACCAATTGCATCTTCCTGAGTTTCGTAATCCTTTCCAAATGTGCAGCGGTTTATATGAATATGCAAACCGCAGGTCTGTGTCTGATGAGAACGATAACCCATTTCAATCGCTTTATTAAATAACTCACGCCAATTCATCTTATTCAGATGATAATCAAGCGTCATAGGGTGTGAAACTATTTCAAAGCCGTTATCGATACTTCCGTCATGCTTGCAATAAATATGCTCTGAATCCCTATTTGTAATATTTATCAAAGCTTCTGCATTTTCAAAAATTTCACCGCCTTTATCAATTTCTAATTCAATCCCCATAAATAAATTACCCGAACCGTAGAAAATCGGTTCGGGTTTATAGTTGTATGATTTAATTGCCGCTTCAATTATTTTGTTATAACAGCTTGAACAGTACGGATATTCAGAATCATCATCCTCGTAACAAGCATCATCATTATGTATTATTCGATTACATCCTTCACAGTTAGTATAGTAATTGTCATAGCATCTGTTGCATAAGGAAATATTATCGTCTCCCTGTACATCTTCACTCCATATTCGAGTTCCGCAGCATTCGCAGGTGATTGTGTTTGTGTCAAAACACGACTCACACATTATCAGACCATCATATTCTTTTGCGTTTCCCTCTGTCAGTGCTCTACCGCAAGAGCTGCAAATAAGTTTTTCCTTTGTTTTCATTAAAAATCCTCACTTTCATTTTTCTATGTGCCGGTTAAGCCGGGAATATGTTATATACATACTCAGGATTATAATATGTAAGTGAAAATGAGAGCCTTTGCAAATTTTGATGCAGATTTAGAAAAATATTGTAAATTCGAAAATTATATGATATTATACTAATGTAGTCAATTCTGAAGGTAAGTATTGTAATTAATACCAACGAAGAGATACAGAATAATATTTATTAAAACATCATAAGATAAAGGAGACTAGTTATGTCTAATGAATTATTAAATGACTATTCAGAAATGTCTGAAGTATTTGAAAATGAGCAGGATGAGGACGTGATTACTATTAATCCATATGAAGTCGATTGCTTACCTAACGACTATAATATTACCACGCTTATTTCACTTATTGAACGAGGCTACTTAAAAATCCCTTCATTCCAAAGGAATTATGTTTGGAAGAAGGACATGGCTTCTAGATTTATCGAATCTATTCTTATAGGATTACCTATACCACAATTATTTCTTTTTGAAAGAGGAAGAAATAATTTTTTGGTGATTGATGGTCAACAGAGACTTATAACTATTTATCTTTTCAAAAAGCAAAGATTCCCAAAAAATAATGAAGGAAGAAAAATCATAAGAAAATATCTGTCTTTAGGATTGCAGATTCCTGATAGCGAACTTTCCGGTGATAACTTCGAAGATTTTAAACTTAAACTGTCTTCAACAACAACTGAAAAAAATCAACTGCATAATCTCAAATATGATACATTATTAACGATAGACACTTTTGATTTTCAAGGTGAATTTGATTTTAATCGAACAATAAGAACTATTACCATTAAACAAATTACACCTTCTGACGATGATTCATCAATGTTTGAAATTTTTAGCAGGTTAAACAGCGGAGGAGTAATGCTTAGACCGCAGGAAATACGTATGAGTCTCTATTATTCACTTTTTTACGAAAAGATTGTTACTGAACTGAACTTAAATAGCGAATGGAGAAGATTTTTAGGAAAAAAAGAGCCAGACTTGCATATGGGCGAAGTTGAAGCATTGGTTCGTGCCTTTGCAATGTTGGAAATGGGTGACGAATACAAATCTCCTCTGCGAATTTTCCTTAATGATTTCTCAAAAAAAGCTATGAACTATACAAACGAAGAAATAGAAAGTCTATCTCAATTATTTGCTGATTTTTGGGAATGTTGTAAAAGGCTTCCAAATGATGCATTTAAAAATGAAAAGAATAAGTTTGTCATCTCATTGTTTGAATCAGTGTTTGTAGCAATATGTGAAAAAATAAAATTGGAAGGGTTGAATGGACGAACGATAGAACCAAAAAGTCTTGTTGACTTAAAAGACAACGAGCTATTTTATAATGCTTCTCAAGGTAATACAGCAAGTGTTACATCTGTTACCAACCGATTAACACAAGCACGTAATATTATTAAATTACAATAAACGAGGTGCATAATGGTTACAAATGATACAGCATCTTTTATTGATGATTTAGTTCAGGATTTTAACAAAATTCAGGAAATGATTCTTCCTGAAGAGCCAACAACAGCTCAAAGTATTTCCGTGCATTTAACAAAAATTTTAATCCTAACCTGTGCGAGTTATTATGAGCAGAAACTGCAAGATGCGTATACATCTTACGCACAACAAGAATCAGAACTATATGGAGAAAGACCACATGGATTCGACAATGATAAACGAGATAAAAGTGTATATCAAAAATTTTCGTTTGGTAGAGTAGAAAATTCTGATGATTTAAATCAGTTGCCAGAAATAAAAAAAATGTTAGAACCATTAAAATTCTTTGGAGAAAAATTTCGTGATAAAATATGCACGGAAATTTCCAATGATTTAGAGAAAGAAAAGCAACTAAAGGCTTTTCAAGAAATATTTGCTATTCGAAACCTCATAGCACATCAAGCGTTTATTGAATTTTCTAGCAACAGGATTCGTGGAAAATCTTTTATGGATATTAAATGTTTACATGATGATGCCATAAAATTTGTTGAATACCTGATAGAAAAATTTACATAAATTGCTTTAAATAAAATGACCACTAAATATTAATTATATTGATGAACAAAACAGTATTTATGCAAGTTTGAGGCTTATTGTGTATATGACTTGAGTCGCTCTGCCCCTGCCACGAAAAAAGAAGACATCGACGCAAGTTGGTGTCTTCTTTTTTAGCAGAGGCCGTGCGGATTGCGAAGCAATACGCTATCCTACTGCCCCCCTACATAAGGCGGTGATAATTTTGATTAAATATGAAATCATTGATATATCTGAAGTTCCTGATGAAGAATTAATAAAGTGTTTTTTTCATATGAATAAAGAAAAGCAAGAAAAGATTAAAAGGTATAGAGATTCTCTTGCTCAAAAGCTTTCGATAGGCGGAGAATGGCTTGCAAAAAAGATGTTGTCCAATTACTGCGGGATTTTACCATATGACATTATAATTTCAAGGGATTCTTTCGGGAAGCCATATGCTCCAAATTTACCGGGAATATTCTTTAGTATCAGTCACAGTGAAAATTTTATTGCCGCAGTAATATCCGACAACCCAGTCGGAATTGATGTTGAAAAGCTAAGAATTTTGCCCGTAAAGGCATCAAAAAAAGTATGTTGTGATGAGGAATTACGCTATATATTCGGAAAAAATAAGGCTGACATTGATTTTAACAAGGAGCAATCGTTTGATACTATTAAACGTTTTCTTGAAATCTGGACTGCAAAAGAAGCATATTTTAAGTGTATCGGAACAGGTATCAAAAGCCCAAAAGCATTAAATATCCTATCCTGCAATGCAAATCTAATGAAATTTGAAGAAAAAGATTGCCTGATATGTATAGCAAAAAACTGATTTTCCCAAATAGAAAATCAGTTTTTTGCTATTTTCACCCAGTAACGGAATAATTCTTTTTAAATCCATGTGCACCAAAAATTTGCCATTGCCCGACACCCAGCCTTTGCATAATTGCTTTTCTTTCTTCCATGCACAATTTTGAATCTGTATCAACCGAGGTCATCAGTATTGGTGCGTATTGGTTATATTCAGCTTGCTCATGAGTTAACCCGTGTGTATTGATATAAATATCTCCTGTAATTGCAATATGCTTTGAATAATCTATCAGCACAATCTCTCCCGGCAGATGACCGCCTTTGCCTTCGTAAACCTCAAAATGCAGTTCTCCAAAGTCGAAGAAACCAATCTGTGTAAGCGGTTCTGTCAGATCAGGGGTATCATTACATAATGTTGTTATCTTATCAGGATTCACCGCTTTATATGATGTGAGAATTTTGCAAATGTTTATATATGGCTTATGAAGAGGATTGGATTCTCTGTAGCCATTCCTGCCTTGATATTCATTTATAAGACAATTTGCAGTTTTTGTGCTTGCGATTATCTTATCAAACAGCGGCAAAAGCCCACAGTGATCAACATCGGCATGAGTCACAAGGATTGTCTTTTCCATTGTATCAAATTCAGGAAGTATTTTTCTGAAAACGTCAAGCATTTCATCACTGTAACAAGCGTATCCACTATCCACAAACAATACCTTGCCATTGCTTTTTATGATAATTGTATTGCTTCCGCATGGTGGTTCAACAAGTGTTATTTCAGTATTATCAGTTACCTTATGAGTGCTTATACGAGGGGTAAAGTTCTTTCCCTTTGAAGCACCTAAAAGCTCGGCAAACTTACTGATACTGTCAAATGTGCGGTATGGTGATAGTCCTTGTTCATCAAGGGTTTGCATTGCAAGGTTGACGTGCACCAAAAGTTCACGGCTTACATCTTCGGAAAGCCCCATCGTTTGGGATAACCCCATAACATAAGTATTATAAAATATGCTGTTGTCATAAACTTTTTCCGAGCTGTTGTAGTCTATCACACGGACCTTACAGAGCTTTTCGGCTTCTTTTAAGAATTCAGAAATTTTACTATAATCATCAACATACAAGCCCATTTTAAAATATTGGTAGTCAGTCCCGTTTTCCTGAGAACTAATATAAGAAATATTAAAATTGAATTCATTTATAAGTTCAAGTACATTTGTTACACTTCCCGGAACATCCGAAAGACAGAATTCTATCAGAACAACACTTGTCTTGTTTGCACCCATTTGCAAATAACCGATTTTTTCAAGCTCGATATCTGCTTTCTTTAACTGTTCCTCTGTGCCCTCCGCATCAATAAACAAAGTGTGTGAATCAACCGCTTTATTGTAGCTTACGCGGGTTATGTTAATTCCAAGCTGCGAAAAGCATTTACTCGCCTTCAAAAACGCTCCGATATGGTTTGGCATAGATGTTACATAGGTCTTTTTCACTTAAATCACCTCGTTTATATGCTGATTATAAAATTATTTATTCATTTTCTCCAAGTCATTTTTACGGATTTCAACTCGTCTTACTTTACCGCTGATTGTTTTAGGAAGTTCATCCACAAATTCAACGATTCTCGGATATTTGTAAGGAGCAGTATGTGTTTTAACATATTCCTGAATTTCTTTCTTGAGTTCGTCTGTACCTTCATTACCTTTAACAAGCACGATAGTAGCCTTTACAATCTGACCGCGCACTTCATCGGGAACAGGCGTGATTGCACATTCAAGAACATAAGGAAGCTCCATGATAACACTCTCGATTTCAAAAGGTCCGATGCGGTAGCCGGATGATTTGATAACGTCATCAATACGACCTACATACCAAAGGTAACCGTCTTCGTCCATTGTTGCCTGGTCACCGGTATGATAGTATCCGTCATGCCATACTTCGTTTGTCTTTTCTTCGTCAAGGTAATATCCGATAAAGAGACCGCAAGGGACGTCATCCTTTACACGGATACAGATTTCGCCTGTATCACCAGTCTTACATTCGTTGCCGTCAGGATCAAGAACAACAACATCGTACAGCGGACTTGGTTTGCCCATAGAACCGATTTTTGGTGTAGAGCCGACAAAGTTCGCGATTGAAAGGGTTGTTTCTGTCTGACCAAAGCCTTCCATTATGGTAAGTCCTGTTGCTTTTTTAAACTGATTGAATACTTCGGGGTTAAGAGCCTCGCCTGCTGTTGTAGCATACTCGATGGAAGAAAGGTCATACTTTGACAGATCCTCTTTGATAAAGAAACGATACATGGTAGGCGGAGCACAGAATGTCGTGATATGGTATTTAGCAAACATCGGTAAGATATCTTCCGAATGAAATCTATCAAAGTCATATGTGAACTGTGCTGCTTCGCAGAGCCACTGACCGTAAAGTTTACCCCAAAGAGCTTTACCCCAACCGGTGTCGGAGATTGTAAAGTGAAGTCCGTCAGGATTTACATTATGCCAATGCTTTGCTGTTGGATAATGACCGAGTGCATACTTATATGAATGAGTTGCGATTCTCGGATAACCTGTTGTTCCTGAAGTAAACAGCATAAGCATTGGATCATTTCCGCAAGGTGTATTTTCTGTTCTGTTATAGTGTGTGCTGAAACGTTCCATTTCAACATTGAAATCGTGCCAGCCTTCTTTTTCACCGCCAACTAATACCTTAAGCATACCGGGATAGTTTGCCGCTGCCTTTTCAGCCTCATCTGAAACTTCACCGTCCGCAGTACATACAACGGCTTTTACTCTTGCGGCTTTGTATCTGTAATCAAAATCGTGTTCTACAAGCTGATTTGTTGCAGGGATTGCGATAGCACCGATTTTATGAAGTGCAAGCATACAGAACCAGAACTGATAATGTCTTTTTAGCACGAGCATTACAGTGTCGCCCTTTTTGATACCAAGTGATTCAAAGTAGTTTGCGGTCTTTGCAGAATACTTCTTCATATCACTGAAGGTAAAGCGTCTGTCTGTCTTATCGTTTGCCACCCACATCATTGCAAGCTTGTCGGGTGTTTTTTCAGCGATGGCATCCACGCAATCAAACGCAAAATTAAATGTATCGTCATTTTTGAAGGTGATGCCGCTAAATACGCCGTTTTCATCGTAAGATGATTCAATAAATTTATCTGCAACTGTTTCTGATTTTGCTTTTTTGACGGCTAATTTTTTAGCAATCATCGGTGCTTCGGGATATTCTTCACTAACTGTTCCATTGTGCGGATTTAATACGACTGCATGAAATTCGCAGCCGCCCTCGCTTGCCGCAACCATACCGTGAGGGATAAGGCTGTTATAGAAGATAGAGTCTCCTTCATGAAGTACATCTATGTGATTTCCAACCTGAACCTTGAGTGAGCCTTTAACGATAACATCAAATTCCTGACCATTGTGTGAATTTAACTGAATCGGGGCGTTTTGTTCTTCTTCAAGATACGGGAATTTAACAAGAAAGGGTTCTGCTAATTTTTCTTTAAACTTGGGAGCAAGATTGTTGTATTCAACGCCATGCTTCTTTACTATCTTAAGACCCTCGCCTTTTCTTGTGATGGAAAATGATGTAAGAGTTGTACTCGTTCCCTCAAGTAAATCCACGACCTCAACTCCACACGCTTTTGCACACTTGTAGATGAATGTGAAGCTGAAATCTGTTTCGCCCATCTCCAAAACCTTGTAATCTTCCGTCGATACACCTGTAAGCTTTGCAAGCTCCTCCTGTGTATATCCTTTTGCTTCACGTAGCTCCTTGATTCTGCCTGCTACTTCTTTCAAACTGTAATCCATCATGTTTGTCTCCTTTCAATTCTGACAAATTTGTTATTTGGTTACTAATTTGAATAAAACAAAAAACTCGCCTCAAAGATAACTTTGAGACGAGTTAATAAACCCGCGGTACCACTCAAATTACGGAATATAAATATTCCGTCACTTACCGAGCTCTAACAAGCCCTTTGCCTTTACGCAGCATTACGGAAGGAGTCTACTTGCTTTCGCTTTCGGTCCTTCGACTCAGAGGTGATAAGTCATTGGAAAGCTCTGCCATTGCCTCGCACCACCCGGCAACTCTCTCAAGGCTTCACAATCCGACCGTCCTCGTCATAGTCGTTTTTTGTGATATTCAAATCTTGTGACTTATTATACGCCGCAATTTTAATTTAGTCAACAGTTTTTTTTAAATTTTTTCAAAAAATTTTTATACGCATTTTCAATGACTGATTTCCACCGTTTTTTGTACAATTTTTGAGGTGACCTTATCTTTGGTCGTCCATACATAGATGTAGATGGTATTATTAGTGTTGTTTTTAAATTTAAAATCTTTTGCTCCGTAAACTACAGTTGCATCGTTTCCGTCAGGTGCGTACATTACCGTTTCACTATGGTTATGGTGCTGCGTAATGGGTAAATTTGCGTTAAGGGCAGCCATATAAATGGTTGTGCTTACCTGACACACCCCTCCCCCTATTCCGTAGCTTTTTTCGCCCTCGACTATTACAGGGGCATTTTTATATCCGTTTTCTCGACTTCTGGGTCCCGTCATTTCGTTAAAGCTGAATTCCTTTTCGGGATAAACCGCACTTCCGCTTATACTCTCACATGCTTTTTTTATATTTGAAACCCGATTTTCGCCCGTATCTATAATTTTTGTTGTTGCCTCACCCAGAGTTATTTCTCTTTCTTCATATTTTTGATTTTGTCTTAAAGCTTTACCTTTTTGTTGGGTATCTTCATTTTCAACGCTGCTGCACGCTGTTAAAAATACGATAAGCAGTAAGAATATTTTTTTCATAACAAAAACCTCTTTTCCTACTTATTTTAAGCAAGAAAAGAGGTTTTAATGTCTGAAAAAAATTGTAATTTTAACGATTTTCCATTGAACTGCTGTCAATCATAGCTTTTCCGCTGCGTTTATCCTCAAGCTCTGTTTGTTTTTCTTTAAGATATTCCGCTGTGAATACAAATGAATCACCATTATCTATAATATCCTGAGGATGAATCATTACAGGATGGCAATCCTCTGCCACAAATCCCATTTCTTCAAATGCCGCACCATGGCCGCAATTTTTACAAACAATACCGGTTTTATCTTCATTTACACGGTACGAAAAGTGTTTCCCGAACTGCTGATAACAGCCTTCGCAGTCGTCAAAGACAAAGCTATATCTGTAATCATCTCCATCTTCAGCTTTAACTGCGATAATATTGGTATCGAGTGCATCTACCTCAACGAACAATGCTTTTCCTTCAGAGATTTTATCTTTTTTAATCGCAACATCAGTAGGATTGGGATTCTCTGCAAGCCAATTTTCAATCAATACTGCAACAAAAACCAGCATAACTATTAAAATGAAACCCAATAACACCTTTTTACGGTTCAATATTCTGTGCTCAATAACTCTTTCTCTTACATTGTCCATTAAATCAACTCCTCATGCCTAATTATACACCTGTTTAAATGAATAATCAACCATTGTTTGTAAATTATCCAAAATATTTCACAGCAGAGTTAAACATTCCCATTTCATAATTACCTTCAACATTTTTGTAAAGGTTAGCACCAACACGCTCTGAGTGACCCATTTTACCAAGCACTCTGCCATCGGGAGAAACAATACCTTCAACTGCACAAATTGAGCCGTTGGGGTTATACTGAATGTCATATGTGGGATTGCCCTCAAGGTCTACATACTGTGTAATAACCTGTCCGTTTTCAGCAAGCTTTTTAATAAGTTCTTCACTTGCAAGGAATCTTCCCTCGCCGTGTGAAATCGGAACACTGTATATATCGCCCACCTTTGTTTCCATAAGCCATGGTGATTTATTGGATGCAATTCTTGTATTTACAATTTTGGACTGGTGGCGTGAAATTGTGTTAAATGTAAGAGTGGGACTGTTTTCGTCAGCTTCAAGAATCTCACCATAGGGTACAAGTCCGAGCTTTATAAGTGCCTGGAAACCGTTACAGATACCTGCCATGAGTCCATCGCGATTACGAAGAAGATTCATTACAGCATCACTGATTTCCTTGTTTCTGAAGAATGCTGTAATAAGCTTACCGCTTCCGTCAGGCTCGTCACCGCCGGAAAATCCGCCTGGGATAAATACAATCTGCGAATCATTTACTTTCTTCGCAAATTCCGATACAGACTCTGCCACATTTGCAGAGGTAAGATTGTTGATAACAAAGATTTCCGCCTTTGCACCGGCTTTCTCAAATGCCTTTGCACTGTCGTATTCGCAGTTTGTTCCGGGGAATACGGGAATCAGCACCTTAGGCTGTGCAATTTTTGAGGTTGCCGTGAATACTGTCTTATTTTCATAGCTGAAAGGCTCAATTTTTGTATCGGGTGTTTCAATATTGCAACGATAAATCTTTTCAAGCTTATTTTCATAAAGCTCGCAAAGCTCAGTAAGTGAGAGCTTTTCATCCCCGATTGAAATTTCACCCTCGGCTACTGTTTCACCAAGAAGGATTGCATCGGCAAGCTCTTCTGTAGTTTCAAGAATAAACGCACCGTAGTTATACCCGAAAATTTCCTCCATAGAAACATTCTCGCTATACTTAAATCCGATGTTATTACCCATTGCCATTTTAAGGATTGCTTCTGCTACACCGCCATAAGTGGGAGTATAAGCACTAAGCACCTTGCCGTCACGCATAAGCTTAGTCACACGGCTGAATACATTCTTAAGAGAAGTTGCATCGGGAAGATTATTTTCGTTATATTCGGGCTTAATCATATAAACCTTACTTCCCGACTTTTTAAATTCGGGAGAAATAACGCAGTTTATGTCATCGGTTGTAACGGCAAATGAAACAAGAGTGGGAGGAACATCAATATTTTCGAAGCTTCCGCTCATTGAGTCTTTACCGCCGATAGATGCAATTTCAAAATCTTTCTGTGCTTTATATGCACCTAAAAGTGCCGCCATGGGTTTACCCCAACGTGCAGGGTCAGCCTTGGGCTTTTCAAAGTATTCCTGGAAAGTAAGATATACTTCATTAAATGAACCGCCATGAGCTACAAGCTTACATACGGATTCAACAACAGCAAGATATGCACCGTGATAAGGACTCTTTTCCATAATAAATGGATTATAGCCCCAGCTCATAATAGAGCAGGTTTCACTGTCACCGTCGGGTGTGGAAATTTTATTAACCATTGCCTGTACGGGTGTACGCTGATACTTACCTCCGAAAGGCATAAGCACGCTTCCTGCACCGATTGTTGAGTCAAAACGCTCTGAAAGACCGCGTTTAGAGCATACGTTAAGGTCCTGGGCAAGTTCTTTATAGTTTTCACTAAATCCGCCTTTAATTTTCTTTGTAAAGCTTTTTGCCTTTGCAGGTGCAATGTCGATATGCTTCTCTGCACCGTTTGAATTGAGGAACTCTCTGGAAAGATTTACAATTGTCTTTCCGTTCCAGTGCATTACAAGATAAGGGTGCGCCTTTACAGTTGCAACAACTGTAGCTTCAAGGTTTTCCTTCTTTGCAAGAGCACAAAACTTCTCCACATCCTTGCTTTCGACAACCACTGCCATTCTTTCCTGTGATTCACTGATTGCAAGCTCTGTGCCGTCAAGACCCTCATACTTTTTGGGAACTGCGTTAAGGTCGATTTCAAGTCCGTCTGCAAGCTCGCCGATAGCTACGGATACACCGCCTGCACCAAAATCATTACAACGCTTAATAAGACGTGATACTTCTTTGTTTCTGAAAAGTCTCTGAAGCTTTCTTTCTTCGGGAGCATTACCCTTCTGAACCTCGGCCCCGCAGTTTTCAAGAGAAGAAAGATTATGAGATTTCGAAGAGCCTGGAGCACCGCCGCAACCGTCACGACCTGTTCTTCCGGCGAGAAGAATTACAATATCACCGTCATCGGGGCGTGCTCTTCTTACATTTTCTTCGGGAGCTGCCGCAATTACTGCACCGATTTCCATTCTCTTTGCAACGTAGCCGTCGTGATAAATTTCATCAACCTGACCTGTTGCAAGTCCAATCTGATTACCGTAAGAGCTGTATCCGTTTGCCGCTGTAGTAACAATCTTTCTCTGGGGAAGCTTACCCTGCATTGTTTCGGACACGGGAACAGTAGGATCTGCCGCACCTGTTACACGCATTGCCGCATAAACATAGCTTCTGCCTGAAAGCGGGTCACGGATTGCACCGCCGATACACGTTGCCGCGCCGCCGAAAGGCTCAATTTCTGTAGGATGGTTATGGGTTTCATTCTTGAAAAGAAGAAGCCATTTTTCTTTCTTTCCATCTTTCATAACATCAATTTTTACTGTGCAAGCATTAATTTCTTCCGATTCGTCAAGCTTCTGGAGCTTGCCCGCTTTTTTAAGAACGCGTGTTGCCAAGGTAGCAATGTCCATAAGATTTACAGGCTTTGTCCTTCCGAGCTCTTTACGGTCGGAAATATACTCATCATATGTCTTTTGAAGAAGCTCATCTTCAAATTTTACATTGTCTATAGTTGTGAGGAATGTTGTATGACGGCAATGGTCTGACCAATATGTGTCAATCATTTTTATTTCCGTGATTGTAGGTTCACGCTTTTCACCAATGAAATACTGCTGACAGAATAAAATATCATCAATATCCATTGCAAGAGAGCGCTCGTCAATAAACTTTGCAAGTTCATCACGAGAAAGCGCACAAAATCCGTCAAGAATTTCAACTTCGGTGGGTATTGTGTAATCTGCCTTAAGCGTTTTTACAGTTTCAAGAGAAGCCTCCCTTGCCTCAACGGGGTTAATAACATATTTCTTTATGCTATTTTTTTCTTCCTCTGTAAGATTACCGTTTATAACATACACGGTAGCTGTTCTTACCTGAGGTCTCTCCCCTTTTGAAATAATCTGAATACACTCTGCCGCAGATGCCGCACGTGCATCAAACTGACCGGGAAGATACTCTACTGCAAAAACTACGTCACCCTTAGGACATTCGGAATATGTGTTATCTGTCTGAGGCTCAGAAAATACAGTTTTTACTGATTTTTCAAAAAGCTCTTCTGTAATATTCTCAACATCATAACGGTTGTACATACGAAGTTCTTCTATTCCCTTAATTCCCAAAAGGTCTTTAAGGTCTTTTTTCAGTGCGTTTGCACCATGGTCAAGTCCGTTTTTCTTTTCTACATATATTCTAAAAACCATTTCTGTGTTCTCCTTTCTGAAAAATCAGTTAAGTGCTTTAAGTGCCTTTGCACCAATATCACTTCTGTAATATGCGTTTGCAAAGCTTACTTCCTTTACGGTGGCATAAGCTTTATCAATTGCTTCTTTAAGGCTGGGTGCAGTTTCGGTTACGCCAAGAACTCTTCCGCCGCCTGTAAGAAGCTTTCCGTCTGCAAGTTTCGCACCTGCAACATAAATATTTTTATCAGTGGGCATTGTGATTTCATAGCCTGTTTCATATTTTCCGGGATAGCCGTTTGATGCCATAACAACGCAGCAGGCACTACCCTTTGAGAAACGTACATCTGCATCTTTCAATGTCTTATCGGAGATATGAAGCATAATGTCAAGCAAATCACTTTCAAGGAGAGGAAGCACCACCTGTGTTTCAGGGTCGCCGAAACGACAGTTATACTCAATTACCTTAGGGCCGTCAGGGGTAAGCATAAGTCCGAAGTAAAGACAGCCTGAGAAGCTTCTTCCCTCTTTATTCATTGCCTCCATAGTGGGAATGAAAATCTTTTCCATACACTCTTTTGCAACTTCTTCCGTGTAATAGGGGTTGGGAGCTATTGTTCCCATACCGCCTGTATTGAGACCCATATCATTGTCAAGCGCTCTCTTATGGTCCATGGAGGAAACCATAGGAATGAGAGTTTCGCCATCTGTGAATGAAAGCACCGAAACTTCGGGACCTGTAAGGAATTCTTCGATAACAACACTGCTTCCGCTTTCGCCGAAAACCTTATCCTCCATCATGCTTTTAACAGCATCCTTTGCCTCTTCCCTTGTCTGAGCAATTATAACGCCTTTGCCAAGAGCTAAGCCGTCCGCCTTTACAACAGTCGGGATAGGTGCAGTATCAAGATATTTAAGTGCTGCATCCATATCTGTAAACACTTCATACTGCGCTGTAGGAATGTTGTACTTTTTCATAAGGTTTTTTGAGAAAACCTTACTTCCCTCAATAATTGCCGCTGCCTTGTTAGGACCAAAGGTTTTGATGCCCTTTTCATTAAGAGCATCAACACAACCAAGTACCAGCGGGTCATCAGGGGCAACAATGGCAAAGTCAATCTGTGTTTTAACTGCAAACTCTACTATTGCATCAATATCTTTTGCCCCGATATTAACACAGGTTGCATCCTGGGCAATTCCTCCGTTACCGGGAAGTGCAAAAATCTCACTGACTTTGTTACTCTCTTTTATTTTCTTAATAATAGCATGCTCACGGCCGCCGCCGCCTACTACCATAACCTTCATTATATTGTTCAATCCTCTCAAGTGTATTAATGATGGAAAAGACGCATTTTTGTCATCGCCATAACCATGCCATGCTTATTACATGCTTCAATTACATTATCATCACGGATAGAGCCGCCGGGCTGTGCAATATAGCTTACACCGCTTCTTGCAGCTCTTTCAATATTATCACCAAAGGGGAAGAATGCATCGGAGCCAAGTGCCACACCCTTAAGAGATGCAAGGTATTCTCTCTGCTCCTTGCGTGTAAAGGGCTCGGGCTTTTCGGTAAAGAGTGTTTCCCAGATTCCGTCGCCAAGTACATCTTCGTAATCCTCGGAAATATATACGTCAATCGCGTTGTCACGGTCGGGACGCTTAATTTCAGGCTTGAAGGGCAGGTTAAGCACTTTTTCATGCTGACGAAGATGCCAGATATCAGCCTTATTTCCTGCAAGACGTGTACAATGAATTCTTGACTGCTGACCTGCACCAACACCGATTGCCTGTCCGTCCTTAGCAAAGCAAACAGAGTTTGACTGAGTGTATTTAAGTGTAATAAGAGCGATTATAAGGTCACGCTTAGCGTCTTCGGGCATTTCTTTGTTATCTGTAACGATATCTTCAAGAAGCGCACGGTTAATTTCAAAATTGTTTCTTCCCTGCTCAAACGTAATTCCGTAAACCTGTTTATGTTCAACACTGTCGGGAACAAAACTGGGGTCAATTTTGATTACGTTGTATGTGCCCTTTCTCTTTCCTTTAAGGATTTCAAGTGCTTCATCATCATAATCGGGAGCGATTACACCGTCGGAAACCTCACGTGCAATAAGCTTTGCACAGGTAACATCGCACTTGTCTGAAAGAGCAATCCAGTCACCGAATGAGCTCATTCTGTCTGTACCTCTTGCTCTTGCATACGCCGTTGCGAGAGGAGATTCATCAAGACCCTCCACATCATCTACAAAGCATGCTTTTTTAAGGTCATCGCTCATTTTTACACCAACTGCCGCAGAGGTGGGGCTTACGTGCTTAAATGATGTTGCCGCACACATACCAAGAGCTTCTTTAAGCTCCTTTACAAGCTGCCAGCTGTTAAGTGCATCAAGGAAATTTATATAACCCGGTCTGCCGTTAAGAATTTCAATGGGAAGCTCGCTTCCATCGTGCATGAATATTTTTGAAGGCTTCTGATTGGGGTTACATCCATATTTCAGTTCAAACTCTTTCATCTTTTTCATCCTTTCTGTGGTTGGGAAATAATTACTTATTCTTGTTTACAATCTTAGACTTAACTTCGCCTGTTTCAATATCAATAAATCTTACAAAAAGAGATACCTTGTTTTCTTCATTAAGATTTGCCCAAAGCTCTTTCGTAAATTCCTCAATATCATTGGGGATTCCTACAAGCTTAGGCTCACCTTCAAATGAAGGAAGGGGATTTCCGTCACCCATATAGGTGTGGATAAAGTGCCCCTCGCCTGCTAATGAATTTTTGTAACTGTAGGTAAATCTCTGACAGGAGTCGGGATTTCCGTTAGCACTCTTGAGAATTGACATTGCGTAGCTGAACTCGCCATTATCAACCTTCATAATACCTGAAATTCGGGGAGTGTAGTTAGGTGCATCGTCCTCAAATTCACGTGTACGAAGTGCCTGTTCAAAAGTAAGCTGCTGATTCATAAGCTCGTAGATAGTATCGGTCTGGTCACCGTTTGTAACGATAGTCTTATTTCCGAGAACTCTTACGGGAGCATAGATTATAAGATGGGGGTCTTCAAGCTTTGAAGGGTCAAACGCCTGTGTACGAATGCCCTCTCCGTCTTCTACAAAAACGCGGTTACGGCTGTTTACGCTTCTGCCCATGATAAAATATGCGGTAACGGCACTTTTGCCGTCAGCAGATTTTCCTATAACGATTCCTCGTCCGGGATAAGCATTTTGCTTTAATTCTTCGTAAATATCAATCTTTTTCATTATAAACTCTCCTTACAAACTTTTTCTACAGCTTCGGGCAGAATCTTCCACTCCGCTTCCTCCATTACTCTCTTTTGAAGAATTTCGGGAGTATCGCCATCTTCAATATATACTGCCTTTTGCAATATAATTTTTCCGCCGTCGGGAATTTCGTTCACAAAATGCACAGTTGCTCCCGTTACCTTTACTCCGTACTGGAGAGCTGCTTCATGAACTCTGAGTCCGTAAAATCCCTTTCCGCAAAAAGACGGAATAAGCGACGGATGAACATTGATTATCCTGTCTGCATATTTTGATGTAAAATTCTCACTAAGGATGCACATGAAACCTGCAAGCACAATAATGTCGGTTTTGTTTTCTTCCAAAGCATCAATTAATTTGCTTTCAAATTCCGCCTGAGTATTGCACTCTTTTTTATTTACAACAGTTGTTCTTATGTCAGCCTTTTTTGCCCTTTCCAAAGCGTAGGCATCGGGATTGTTTGAAATAACAAGTGTAATTTCACCGCTTTTAATAATTCCGCTCGTCTGAGCATCGATAAGAGCCTGCAAATTCGTTCCGCCGCCGGAAACAAGCACAGCTATGCGTTTCAGCATATAACCACACTTTCTTCACTCTTGATGATTTCACCGATTATGTAAGCTTCTTCTCCGTTTGCACGAAGTACTTCGAGAGCTTTATCGGCTTCATCCTTTGAAACGACAACGCTCATACCAACACCCATGTTAAATGTGTTGAACATATCACGTTCTGAAATATTACCCTCTTTTGCAATAAGCTCAAAAATTGGAAGAATCTTAACTGCACTCTTTGTAATTTTTGCACCCATTCCCTCGGGAAGACTGCGGGGAATATTTTCATAGAATCCACCGCCCGTAATATGGGATACCGCCTTAACGGTAACGGCATCAAAAAGTGCAAGCATGGGTTTTACATAAATTCTAGTGGGAGTAAGGAGTGTCTCACCGATGCTCTTTCCGCCAAGAGCCTCTACGGGAGCTTTAAGGTCTCTGTTTTCAACATCAAACACTTTTCTTACAAGAGAGAAGCCGTTTGAGTGAACACCGCTTGAGGGAAGTGCAATTATAACATCGCCCTCTGCCACTTTGGAATTATCAAGAACCTTAGCCTTATCAACCGCACCTACAGAGAATCCTGCAAGGTCGTACTCATCTTCACTGTAGAATCCGGGCATTTCAGCAGTTTCACCGCCTACAAGCTCACAGCCTGCCTGTACACAGCCCTCTGCAATACCGGATACAATTTCAGCAATTTTTTCGGGATAGTTCTTTCCGCAAGCAATGTAATCAAGGAAAAGAAGGGGCTTTGCACCGCAACAGATAATGTCGTTAACGCACATCGCTACGCAGTCAATACCAACTGTATCATGCTTGTCCATTAAAAACGCAAGCTTAAGCTTTGTACCAACGCCGTCTGTGCCGCTGACAAGCACGGGATGAGGCATGTTTGTAATATCAAGCTCGAAAAGGCCGCCGAAGCCTCCAATGTCGGACTTCTTTCCGTTTACCATAGTTCTTGCTATATGCTTTTTCATAAGCTCTACCGCACGGTAGCCCGCTGTAATGTCAACACCTGCTGCTGCGTAACTTTCTGATTTTGAATTTGAATGCATAATATTATCCTCCTAAAAAGTATCATTTTCCGTTTTTATAAATTAACCTTTTCCGTTCCAACAATATGTGCAAAGCTTGCACGGCTCTATACCAATTGCTTTAACTGCACCTTCAAGCGACTGAAATTCCAGTGAAGCAAAATTGAATTTTTCAGCAATTGTTTTCCTGAGAGACTTTCCTCTTTCCGTAGAAGCATCACTGTATTCATCAATATATTTAAGTCCTTCTTCCCCTTCAAGTTCAACAATTACACGTCTTGCAATAAGCTCCATTTCACTTGTTGCACGGGAGAAATTGAGATATTTACAGCTATACATTATCGGCGGGCATGCACTGCGCATATGCACCTCTTTAGCACCGTTGTCATAAAGAAAATCAACCGTTTCCTTAAGCTGAGTACCTCTTACAATAGAGTCGTCAACAAATAACAATTTTTTATCAACAATCAAATCGTGAACGGGAAGCTGCTTCATTTTTGCGACACGCTCACGCTCTTTCTGATTCGGCGGTGTAAAGCTACGTGCCCATGTGGGCGTATATTTTATAAAAGGTCTTCCGAAAGGAACTCCGCTTTCGTTAGCATATCCGATTGCGTGGGGTGTTCCCGAATCCGGCACTCCGCTTACATAATCAAGCTCTTTAACATTTTCGTGCTCTTTGTCATACTGTGCGAGAATACGACCGTTGCGGTTACGCATTACTTCCACATTAACACCCTCGTAAATTGAATTAGGGTATCCGAAATATGTCCAAAGGAAAGAACAAACCTTCATTTCTTTACCCGGCTCAGCCAATTGAGTAAGGTTTTCCGAACCAAACTCAACAATTTCACCCGGACCAAGTTCCTTGTAAAGGTCATATCCAACCTTTTGACAAGCGAAAGACTCAAAAGATGCACAGTAGCCGTCATCACGTTTACCAATGTGAATAGGCGTTCTTCCCACCCTGTCACGTGCAGCAATAATAGAGCCATCATTCTTTAAAATCAGTATTGATGCAGAGCCATCAATTACACTTTGTGCAAACTTAATTCCTTCAACAAAACTGTTCTTCTGGTTAATCAGTGCCGCTACAAGCTCTACGGAATTAACCCTACCGCCTGTCATTGCTCCGAAATGCCCTCCGCCTGTGGAAAGATAATTATTAATTAATTCTTCAGAATTATTAATAACTCCTACAATACAGATTGCATACGTTCCGATATTGGAACGTATAAGCAAAGGCTGGGGATCACTGTCACTGATACATCCAATTGCCGAATTTCCGTTCATTTCATCAAACACATGGTCAAACTTTGTACGAAACGGTGAATTTTCAATATTATGAATATCCCTTTGCAAACCTTTTTGAACATCGTACGCCGCCATACCGCCGCGTTTCGTTCCAAGATGTGAATGGTAATCAGTACCGAAGAACACATCCGATATAGCATCCTGTTTACTTACTGCGCCAAAAAAACCGCCCATTAGTTTACTCCTTTTATGCTAAATTAAATGTCGTATAAAATCAGCCGTTGAATTTTTCTTCGATAGCTTTGTTCTTTTCAAGAACTTTTTCGCTTGCAGCTTTTCTCGAAGCGTCAAGCTTTTCTGCAAGCTCTTTATCCTCTACTGCGAGAATCTGTATAGAAAGCAAAGCGGCATTGGCTGCACCGTCAATAGCAACAGTAGCCACGGGAATACCTGCGGGCATCTGTACAGTTGACAAAAGAGCATCCAAGCCGTCAAGCGTAGATGATTTTACGGGGATACCGATTACAGGGAGAGTTGTATTTGCGGCAATAGCACCTGCCAGATGTGCAGCCTTTCCTGCAGCGGCAATAATGGCACCGAATCCCTTTTCACGAGCTGTTTTTGAAAATTCAGCCGCCTCGATAGGAGTTCTGTGTGCAGAAAATACATGTACCTCGTAGGGTACACCAAATTCCTTTAATGTATCAATGGCTTTCTCGACAACGGGCAAATCACTGTCTGATCCCATAATAATTCCAACTTTTTTCATAGAAAAAATCATTCCTTTCAATTTAGTATGCCACCCTTTTTAAAAAATAAAAAAGGGCGTACCGTCTGCGCTGCTGCAGAACAGATACGCCCAGACGGTCGGCAAAATACGCTTCTTGCTCCCATGGGGTTATCCCCTCTTTTCCGTCAGTCACAAAAAGCAATTGTTCACAAATATTATTATAGCAAAAACGCCGATTTTCGTCAAGGGAAAAAGGCATAAAATTTGTCATAATTTAGTTAATTTTCTCGCCAATTTCTATGCATATTTTATACATTTTCACATAAGAATATTAATATAAAAATTTTTTAAAAAAACTCTTTACAAACGGCAACTTATCTGCTATAATATTAAATGTTCTCACGAGGACAATCAATATCGCGGGGTAGAGCAGTTTGGTAGCTCGTCGGGCTCATAACCCGGAGGTCGTGTGGTTCAAATCCCATCCCCGCAACCAAAAAAATCCTTAACACCTTTTGGTGTTAAGGGTTTTTTGTTGCGATGATTTTAACTATTCCGCAATTCATGGTATGAGTCCGACGAGCGGGCTCGTTGGGAATCGAGCCTGAGCGCTGCCGGTGGCAGATGAAGCGAAGGCACAGAGCTATGCAGCGGTCGATAGATGGCAAGGGGATTTATTCCCCGGAGTCATATATCGGACACCGCAAACGGCGCGTAGCAATAACCCGAAAGGTATGCAAGCCGTTGATAAAATACAGTTAACTATTATCATGACCTCTATTCTACTTCTTTTGATTAATCATTTACAGGGCTTATATCTAAATTATATTTTACAAGAACATCTTCAATTAGTACTACTTTATATCCGTCTTCTGTTTCTTCATTTAACATTATATCTTGAATTTCCTTTAAAGCACTCACAGCACTGTTCTCAACCTCTCTTGCAAAATTAGTCTCTCCTACTGCACGCAACACATATCTCCCTATTTCTTGACACAATAAGTTTTGGTATATTTCTTCCATTTCATCACCCCAACTCAACTTTTATCTATATTTTATGGTAGTATTTTATACTACTTTGTGCTATTTGTCAATATTTAATAGCGTTTTAGTGTATACTATCTTACGAGGTGATATATTTTGAAACCATTAAAAGAAAAAATAAGCATAACTATTGATAGTGATATCTTAGAAAAATTACGAATTCTTGCAGAGAAGGATGACCGTTCTTTGTCTCAATATATAAATATCATATTAAGGTCACATATAAACACAAAAAAGTAAAAGACTATATCAACAAGCATCGATTTTGCCGATCCGAAACACAAACCTAAATAATGGACAGAAAAAGAAGCAAGTCTTTTGACTTGCTTCTTTTTTAGTTCCGGCGACGACCTACTTTCCCGGGCAGCTTCCCGCCAAGTATCATCAGCACTGCAGAGCTTAACTACCGTGTTCGGAATGGGAACGGGTGTGACCTCTGCGTCATAGTCACCGAATATTTAGTTTGAGGTATAATACCTCTCAGATTGTTTTGCAATCTGAAAATTGAATAATGCTTACATGATGTTAATAACTCACTCTCAAAAGAACTTTCGTTCTTCTGTTTTTAGATCAAGCCCTCGGTCTATTAGTATCGCTCAGCTCAATACATTACTGCACTTACACCTGCGACCTATCAACCATGTAGTCTACATGGGACCTTACTACCTTACGGTATGGGATATCTTATCTTGAGGTGGGCTTCACGCTTAGATGCCTTCAGCGTTTATCCCTTCCGTACATAACTACCCAGCTGTGCCGTTGGCACGACAACTGGTGCATCAGAGGTACGT
>JAZUCF010000013.1:0-23989 GCA_045638945.1 Clostridia bacterium
ACAACAGTTTATTTCAATCTTCATAGCGATACTTCTGATAATGCTGAATTTTCTGTTGAGTTTTTATACACAAACAAAAGTTGTACCCTTAAAAATAACACATTGAATATCGTACTCAAAGATGGTGAAGGCGGAATTAACCATACTGTAACTGCAGACTACAGCAATGGATGGAAAACAAAATCAGCAACATACAACCTTATATTCTTCCGTGAGCTTCCTGCAGAGGAACCTCCTGTGTGCGTAAAGGATACAGACACAAAGGAAGCATGGAAAGATAGAAATTTAGAAATAGACCTTAGCGAATATTTTACTGATGCAGATAACTTTTATCTTGTAAACGGTGACGAAAAAACACCAATCGAGGGAAAGATATATATATTCACATCCGGTGTTGTGGGTGAGCATACACTTATCTTCGGTGCGAAAAATGTAGTCGGCGAAGCAGAAAAATATCTGACAATAACAGTCATCGTCAAGGATATTGAAAGCGGTGTATATATAGGTCATGCAACAAGCAATGGTTCTTTGGAGTTTGTTATATTCAAGGATGCTGACGGAAATCTAATTGATGGTATCGAAGCATCTTTTAAAGACAAAACCATCACTGCAATTTTACCCAAATCTTATCCCATTACAGGTAATATAATAGCAGAATTCTCGCTTACTAAGAATGAAGGGGGGTATCCTTTCTTATCCACAAAAACTGCAACAGCAGGAACGAGTTCAAGTCAAGCTGTAAACAATAAGTTTACATCAAAGGTAACAACTTTGAATGCGGGTGCAGGATCACTGACATTTTATTATTTTAACAGTGCTCCAAATGGCAGCAATCAGGAAACTTTTAAGCTTATTTACAAGATTAAAAATGACAAGCCCGTACTTAAAGACGGAATAGAATCATCAGCTAATGCAACAGTTACTGCAGGTGAAAACTACATACTTGATTTATCACCGCTCTTCACAGATGTTGATGAAGATGAACTTACATATAAGGTAAGCATAAATGGTGCAAATGCTGTCTTGGCGGATGCAAACTACTCCTTCGCTACCGATGTGGCAGGAACATACACATTGGTATTTACTGCAAATGACAGCAAAGATGATTCAGAAGATACATTTACAGTAACTTTAACGGTGGAAAATTCTACCGAAACGGATTCTATGACAGTATATGTGCCTGAAGGATTAAATCCGAGATTTTATGTTGCTTCGGGATTCTCGGATGGTGTTGATATTCAGGGTGATATTCTTGATACTGTGATAGGCGAAATCAAAGATGGTATGACCGCATACACTTTGAATTATCCCGTAAATGCTGATATGCTCAGTATTCGCACAGAAGAATTTGGCGGAATGGCTTTTAATGCAGAAAAAGATGGTACAGTAAGTTTACGAAAAACACAATTTAAAGTAGTTGACTACGATAACAATGATGCTGTCAGCACGAATAACGTTACTTATAGCGGAAAGACAGCTGTAGCAGGCAGTGATGGATGGCTACTTGTGGTGGGAAATGAATATGTTTTCACAGCCACACCTCAAAATGCCGATTTAATAGCGGCTTCCAATACTTTATCAATGGAAGCAGGTGCCGATATTTACATCGCATCAATAATGCTTGGCATCAAAAATCCTATGAGCATCACCGTGCCCACGGGAGCTAAAGCACAGCTTTACAAATTCAATCAATATTACAGCAATACCGAACTTGATGCCAAGATAATCATCGAAAATGATAATGGCACTACCACATATCAGTTCATTGCGGATACCAAGGCAAATGGTGCGTCATATATTTACCGTGTTTCTATGGATGGAAAAATCACCAAAGCAGGCTGGCTTAAATGGGGTGAGCAGAATCTTGCTGTAAATTATACTGATAATGATAAAGAACCCTATTACCGCTTGGATAACTACACTGCTACAGGTGAGTCAAACAGTACAATTACAGAGGATAGTGTTTTGCTGAATATCAACAGCCGTAACCATTTGAATCTGTCTGTTGGCGAGAGTAAAACATTGAAGGCTTACCGTGCTTGGGAAATTATTCCTGTAAGCTACAATAACTATATTATCCCACCGGACTTTGATTTTACCATTATTTATGGCGAAGATGTGGTAAGCCTTACAGAAAAGCCTTCAGCTTCTGCCTGCGACGGCGACTGGATGACTCTTGCTGCACTAAAGGAAGGCATTGCAGTTATTGAAGTTGCCTATGATGCCATTCAGATAAGCGGCGGCTCTTATGATGGTGTTTATGGAGCATCCGACCCTGCACGAAGTGGTCTTTTAGTAGTTCAGGTAGGAGAAAATGACGACAGTTCTGTTAAATTTGGTATAGAATGTTTTACAAGTATCGGAACTTCAGGTTCTAAAAACATTACATATAACCCAAATAAGCAAAAAGATTGGGATTCAGAGTTTGATACCTTGTATTTCCTTGGAAACAGCGGAAATCTTACATTGAAGCCTACGGCTTCCTCTGAAATTACCGAGGTATCCGTTAGTCACGATAAGGGATTGACATGGAAAACTTTAAGTGGAGAAAACGGCGTATATACCGCCGAAATTATCTCCGGAAATAACATTCTCCGTGTTAAAACACAATCCGGAACTGCTTATCAGGTAGTTCGAGGTGATAAAATCACCGTAAAGTTTGATGAGGTTTCAGACAAAAGCAACGATAACGGCATTATAGAAGCAGGCGAAACCATTCGTGTTCACCTAAATGGTCTGCATAATCCTATCCCTAAAATGGCGGGTAACTATAATCCGGGATATAGCGGAAATTATGATGGTTACAGTAGTCAGCATTTAAACTACACTTGTAACGGTAATGCTATTTACGGAACCGGTGCACAGTATAATTTTATTACCGCAGCTAACTTTGTAGAGGTTGTAATGCCTGATGACGGCAGCAACATAACACTTTGTGATGGTTATATAGGTCTTGGCGTTGTTGGACTAACAACCTTCTTTGACGGTGGTGATAGCCACAGGAACATTCCTGATGGCGGTTGTACTACCCGTGGCAATGAAACAACTTACCATACACGTAGTATTCTGCCTGAGATTACTGTGTCTGTCGGTGACACATCTGCACCAAATTCTGCTCCTATTGTTCGTACTGACGCGGTATCAGAAGGTGAGATTTATTCAGATCAGAATTTTGCAATCAATCCGGATACTTTGTTTGTCGATCCTGATGATGATACAATGACCTTTACGGTTTCTGTAAACGGTGCAGAAGCAGTAGAAGCACCGCTTGACTATAAATTTGTTCCAATCGGCACAGGTACTTATACTTTGCTTTTTACCGCTACCGACGGAAAGGAAACAGTTCAGCATACTATTACGCTTGCGGTAACACAGCGTTCCTCCCAAGATAGCTCCGACTCGGAGGATGATGATTTCGAACTTAGCGAGTCCGAAACTAAAGGATATGTAACCATAAGCTTTGTAGACAATGGAAAGCGAGTACAAGGAGAATCGGGTCTGAAATATCCGAAAGCCTTGGGAACTATTATAAAAGCTACCAAAGTTCCGTATAAAGATGGTGAAAAAATTACTCATGTTACTAAACGACTTTTAGATCACCTCGGAATAAGAATGGAATATACAGGTACGCTTGAAAGCGGTTTCTATTTAGGTGCCATCTGTAATTTTGAGCTAAAAGGTACACCCTACAAATCCATGGGCGAATTTGATGCAGGCGTAGGCTCAGGCTGGATGATTACGCTCAATAAAACATTTATTGGAAGAGGTGCATCCGAGTTTGAAGTAGAAAACGGCGATGTAATCAAGTGGCAATACACCTGTCAGCTTGGCGCGGACATCGGAGACCCGTTCTATTCCGACAGAAATAACAAAACCGAGGAAAAAAAGCAAGAGGAAACGGAAGAAAAAAAGGAAGATAACGAAAAAGCAACGTTTACCGAAACTACTTTTGCCGATGTTAAAAAGGACGACTGGCATTACGAATCCGTAAAATATGTATATGAAAATAATCTTATGCAGGGTACGGGTAACGGCTTTGAGCCTGAAAGCAAAATGTCAAGGGCTATGCTCGTAACCGTTCTTTACAGAATGGCAGAGCCTGAGAACACAGAAAATACCCATAGCTTTTCGGATGTTCCCCAGGGACAGTGGTACTCTGACGCCATTGCATGGGCGGCTTCAAACGGAATTGTAAGCGGTATCAATAGTACAGAGTTTGCTCCCGACAGCGATATCTCCCGCGAGCAAATGGCACTTATTATCTATCGTTTTGCTAAAATGCAGGGTTATGACATAAGCGACAAAGCAGATGTTTCAGCATTTGCCGATACGAATGATGTAAGCGACTGGGCAATTGATGCAATGAAGTGGGCAAACAAAAAGGAGCTTGTTAATGGTACAAGCGAAACCACACTTTCACCAAAAGCTACGGCAACACGTGCTCAGGTCGCAACGATTCTCATGCGGTTTTGTGAGAATATAGTCAAATAATAATTTAAGGCTTAGAGCGAACAGGAGGTTTGAAAAACCGACTGCTCGCCTTTGCCGTTTAAAAAGGGGTATATCAAATGAAGAAATTTACAGCCATATTTTTAACGCTGATAATGCTTTTCGGGTTTTCGGCTCAGGCTTTTGACACGGAAAAAGTAAATTCTTTAACAGAAAGCGTAGGAAATTACCTGTATGAAACCGTAAAAAACCCTGTTGTCGGCTCTATAGGCGGAGAATGGGCGGTTTTAGGGCTTGCACGAAGCGGACTTAATATTCCCGATGAATATTTTGAAAATTATTATCAGTCTGTCACACAATATGTTAAAGACCGCGGCGGTGTACTTCACAAAAGAAAATACACCGAATATTCACGGGTGATTATTGCCCTTACGGCAATCGGTAAAAATCCTGCCGATGTTGCAGGTTATAATCTTTTAGCACCCCTCGGGGATTTTGAAAAAACCATTTGGCAGGGAGTAAACGGTGCAATATGGGCACTTATCGCACTTGACAGCGGAAATTATGAAATGCCGAAAAACCCCGATGCGAAAATTCAGGCAACAAGAGAAATGTATGTAAACCACATTCTTGAGAAGCAGACCGCAGACGGAGGCTGGGCATTGTCGGGAGACTATGCCGATGCCGACGTTACGGGAATGGCACTTCAGGCACTTTCAAAATATCAGGATAATGACAAGGTCAAATCTGCAACAAAAAAAGCACTTGCCTGTCTTTCCGATATGCAGAAAGAAAACGGCGGGTTTTCAAGCTATGAAAGTGAAAACTCCGAGAGCAGTGTTCAGGTAATTGTTGCACTGTGCGAGCTTGGAATCCCTATCCATGATGAGCGATTTGTAAAAAACACAAAGACAATTCTTGACAGTATGCTATCCTTTTATGATGGCGAAAAAGGCTTTATGCATACACATAATGACATTACAAATCAGATGGCAACCGAGCAGTGCTTTTATGCCCTTGTAGCCTTAAAGCGTGCAAGCGAAAATAAAAATTCGCTTTATAATATGCGTGATGCTTCTTCGGGCTACATTGATTATATAAAGGCAAAAATAACATCTGTACTTGATAAGATGCATCCATTCGGAAGGCTCCTGAAAGGAGGACTCAGATGAAAAAGTATAAAAACAAAATAATAGCAGGCATTATTATTGCAATAGCTCTGGCTCTGGCTTTTTGGGGCAGCGGCTCACCCTCGACTCAAGAAAGCACCCCACCGCAAAACGAAGCTCTGAGTGTTAATCAAAGCAGTACACCCGCCACTGAAGATAAAGCAACGGAAAACGAGCCTCAAATCACACAGCCCCCTGCCGAAGAATCTGCAGGCAAGGATAAATATATGACCGAGCCTGTTCCAGAGGAAAAGCCTCTCCCTCAAGAACCGCAGGAGGCAGATATATCGGAGAAAGAATACGCTTGCACTTTATCCGTAAGATGTGATACAATATTACAAAACCTTACACAGCTCGACAAAGAAAAAACGGATATTGTGCCGAACGATGGCGTAATATTTGCCCAAAAGACCGTTATCTTTTACGAAGGTGAAAGCGTCTTTGACCTGCTTCTTCGGGAAATGAAGCAAAATAAAATCCACATGGAATTTGTAAACACGCCCATATATAACAGTGCTTATATAGAGGGCATCGCCAACCTTTATGAATTTGACTGCGGAGAGCTTTCAGGGTGGATGTACAAGGTTAATGACTGGTTCCCAAATTACGGCTGCAGCCGATATGAGCTTAAAGACGGCGATAAGGTTGAATGGGTATATACCTGTGATTTAGGAAAAGATGTTGGTGGGGATTACTCCGCACAGAACGGAAGCTGATATTATGAATGAATTTAAAACGTACCACCCGATTGTAAATTTTACATACTTTGTGCTTGTAATCGGGTTTACCTGCTTTTTTATGCATCCTGCGTGTCTTTTGATTTCTCTGTTTTCCGCGTTTGTATATTCCGTGATGCTAAGGGGCAAAAAGCAGGTAAAAACAAATTTAATATATATGCTTCCCCTGCTGATTTTAACGGCACTGATAAACCCTGCCTTTAATCACGAGGGCGTGACGGTCATAAAATATCTTCCCAGCGGAAATCCGCTGACATTAGAGTCGGTTATTTACGGACTTTGTGCAGCGGTTATGATTGCCGGGGTTATATGCTATTTTTCCTGCTATAATGAAATTATGACAAGCGACAAATTCATATACCTGTTCGGGGAAATAATTCCGTCATTGTCCCTCATTATTTCTATGACGCTTCGGTTTGTGCCGAAATTTGCAGCACAGCTTAAGGTGGTTACAAATGCACAAAAATGCATGGGGCGTGATGTGAGGCAAGGCAGCATAATAAAGCGAGCAAAAAACGGACTTAATATTTTGTCAATCATGACAACATGGTCACTGGAGAACGCCATTGAAACCGCGGACAGCATGAAAGCACGGGGATATGGCATTGAGGGCAGAACGGCATTTTCCATATTTACATTTGATAAGCGGGATAAAAAGGCACTTGTCTGCATTTTGCTTCTGGGAACATATACACTTGCAGGAAATTTGATGGGCGGAATGGATTTTAGTTATTTCCCCGCTATGAAATCGGCGGATATTTCGCCCTTTGGAATCAGCGTATTTATGTCATACCTGCTTCTTTGCATGTTTCCTGTTATAATTGAGCTTTGGGAGGGGAGAAGATGGAAAGCTTTAAGGTCGAAAATTTAAGTTTCACATATCCAAATACTGAATATAAGACTCTTGACAATATAAATTTATCCGTTAAAAAAGGTGAATTTATACTTATCTGCGGACAGTCGGGGTGCGGAAAAACCACGCTTTTAAGGCTTTTAAAATCTTCCCTGTCCCCTTTCGGCGAAATAAGCGGAAATATTTATTTTGACGGAAAACCACTTGCAGACTATGATACCAAAGAACAGGCGGCACAAATCGGCTTTGTAATGCAAAATCCCGACAATCAGCTTGTAACGGATAAGGTATGGCATGAGCTTGCTTTCGGGCTTGAAAGTCTGGGGTATTCCACTCCTGAAATCAGAACACGGGTTTCGGAAATGGCATCGTTTTTCGGGATACAGAATTGGTTTTATAAAAATGTGACAGAGCTTTCGGGCGGACAAAAGCAGCTTCTTAACCTTGCCTCGGTTATGGTAATGCAGCCGTCCGTGCTTATACTTGACGAGCCTACAAGTCAGCTTGACCCCATTGCGGCACAGGAATTTTTGAAAACGTTAGAAAAAATCAACCGCGAGCTTGGAGTGGCAGTGATTCTTACGGAGCACAGATTAGAGGACGCCTTTCCCATTGCCGACAGGGTAATCGTTATGGATAACGGCAAAATCATTGCCGATGAAGCTCCGAGTCAGGTAGGAAAAATCCTAAAAAATCTAAATCATCCTATGTTTTCGGCACTTCCCACACCCATAAGAGTTTACGCAGGGGTTCCAAGCTCCCTGACCTGTCCCTTGACCGTAAGAGACGGCAGAATATGGCTTGAGGAATACTCAAAGGAGCATACTTTGAACCCCGATGCAATAGCGAAAGATAAACTGCCAAACAACAGTGATACAGCTATTGAGATTAAGGACGCCTGGTTTCGTTATGAAAAAGATTTACCCGATATTATTAAGGGATTTAATTTAAGTGTAAATAAAGGCGAACTGTTTTGCTTAGTCGGCGGTAACGGCACGGGTAAAACCACGGCTCTTTCCCTTGTTTCGGGGCTTCACACACCATACAGAGGCGAGGTATTTATAAAAGGACAGCCAATTTCAAAGATAGAAAACCTATACAACGGACTTCTCGGCGTTCTTCCCCAGAATCCGCAGAGTGTGTTTGTAAAGAAAACTGTTTACCTTGACCTTATGGAAATTTTGTCAGAAAAGAAGCTTGGCAGAGAAGAAAAGGAGCAAAGGATTCAAAATATTGCTTTCCTTTGCAGAATTGAAAATCTTTTGGACTCTCACCCCTACGATTTATCGGGGGGCGAGCAGCAGAGGGCGGCACTTGCAAAAATTCTTCTCACAGAGCCTCAGATTCTCCTTCTGGACGAGCCTACAAAGGGCATGGATGCAGAGTTTAAAGAGGAATTTTCGGATATTCTCATTGATTTAAAGGCAAACGACGTTACTATCCTTATGGTTTCCCACGATATTGAGTTTTGTGCCGAGTATGCCGACAGATGCGCTCTTGTTTTTGACGGAAGCATTACATCAATGGGCAGACCGAGGGAATTTTTCAGAGGTAACAGCTTCTACACCACATCGGCAAACCGTATGGCAAGAACAACACTCCCCGATGCCGTTCTGGCACAGGATATTATCCTTGCCTTGGGCGGCAGTGTGAAAAAAAGAGAAAAGAAAGCACGCAAAATCGATTTTCACAAACAAGAAAAGCAGGAAAAAGACACAGGAATTAAAGCCGTGCAAATACCCGAATCAGACAGAAAGCTTTCCAAAAGAACTCTTGCGGCGGCATTTCTTATATTGCTTTTAATTCCGCTCACGCTTTATGCAGGTGTTTCCTTCTTCGGGGACAGAAAGTATTATTTTATAAGCCTGCTCATAATTCTTGAAACCATGATACCCTTTGCCATGGTGTTTGAATCACGAAAGCCTAAGGCAAGGGAGCTTGTAGTTATAAGCGTGCTTTGCGGTATTGCCGTAGCTGGCAGGGCGGCATTCTTTATGCTTCCGCAGTTTAAGCCCGTTTCGGCTATTGTGATTATTGCAGGGGTGTGCTTTGGCGGAGAAACAGGATTTCTGGTAGGGGCTGTCGGCGGATTTGTGTCAAACTTTTTCTTCGGGCAAGGTCCGTGGACGCCGTGGCAGATGTTTGCTTTCGGGATTATTGGTTTTTTAGGCGGAATACTTTTTAAAAAGGGTTTTCTCAGAAAAACAAAAGCTTCCCTTTCCGTCTTCGGCTTTTTGGCAACCCTTGTTATCTACGGCGGTATTATGAATCCCGCCTCTGTAATTATGGCACAAAGTAAAATTACCCCCCAAATGATTTATGCATCATATATCGCAGGGCTTCCCCTTGATTTGATTCACGCATTATCCACGGCATTTTTCCTTTGGTTTATAGTAGAACCTATGACAGATAAGCTGGAGCGGATCAAAATTAAGTACGGATTGATTGAGAGAAAAATACATCGTTGAAAAAAGACTTGTCAATCGACAAGTCTTTTTTCATGGTATGCCCGATGCGACTTGAACGCACGACCTTCAGAGTCGGAGTCTGACACTCTATCCAGCTGAGCTACGGGCACATATTTATAAGTTTTTCCTCTTAACATTATACATATTTAGAAACACTAAGTCAACCAAATATTATGGAAAATCTTTGCAGTTTTTGTTTTGGAGGCTTTTGTAAAAAGTTGTTGAAATAATACAAAATATGTTGTATAATGCTTTTGTCGGAGAAATCCGATAAAAGGTAAGGCTGAAAACAGTGTAAAAGCTGGGCGGTTATGCTATCATCTCCTTGAAAGGAGGTGGTCGCTGTGGATAACGAATACATAATTTCATTTATGATTATTCTGTTACTTTTAGTAATTTCCATAAAAAAATAACACGCCCCTGTGCTAAAGACGGCGTGTTATTTTATAACCTAACTTTTTAGCATAACCGTTTGAGGTCTTGCCTTTTTCTATAACCATTATAATATAATAAACTATATTTTGTCAACTATTTTTAAAAAAACTTCATCCTTTATAGGTTTTTCTTTAAAAATTTGCTTTTTTCCAAAAATTATGATATACTGATTACATATGTGCAATTTCTTTGAAGTTCGGAGGGAATTACATGAATGAAGAAAAGTTTATTATGATGCCCGAGGGCATTACAGAGACTCTTGAAAAGAATTATATGCCCTACGCAATGAGCGTAATCATATCCCGTGCAATCCCTGAGATTGACGGTTTCAAGCCGTCCCACAGAAAGCTTCTGTACACCATGTACAAAATGGGGCTTCTGGGAGGAAACCGCACCAAAAGTGCCAACGTTGTCGGTCAGACAATGAAGCTCAACCCCCACGGTGATGCGGCAATTTACGAAACAATGGTGCGTCTTACCGAGGGGCATATGGCACTCCTCCACCCTCTTGTGGATTCAAAGGGTAACTTCGGCCGCCACTACAGCAGTAATATGGCGTATGCCGCTTCCCGATACACAGAGGTAAAGCTTCTTCCCATATGCAACGAAATTTTCGGTGATATTGATAAAAACACCGTTGAATTTGTGGATAACTACGACGGCACTATGAAAGAGCCGTCCCTTCTTCCCACTGCATTTCCCAATATTTTAGTTAATCCGAATCAGGGTATTGCCGTTGGTATGGCAAGCAATATTGCATCATTTAATTTAGGCGAAATTTGTAGTGCAACTGTTGCACTTATGAAAGATAAAAAAGCAGACCTTTCCGAGCATATCAAGGGGCCCGACTTTTCTACAGGGGGCTACCTACTCCGTGATGACGAGGTAATGGGAAAAATCTTTGAAACAGGAACGGGAAGCGTAAAAATCCGTGCAAAATATTCCTATGAGAAAAAGCAGAACATAATAGAAATTCTTGAAATTCCCTATAGCACTACTGTTGAGGCGATTATAGACAAGCTTGCCGAGCTTATCAAGGCAGGAAAGCTTCGTGATATTAACGATGTCCGTGATGAAACCGATAAGTCGGGTCTTAAAATCACGCTGGAGCTTAAACGCGGTGTTGACGCGGAAAAACTAATGGCTCGTCTTTATAAGCAGACACCTCTTGAGGACAGCTTCAGCTGTAATTTCAATATCCTTATAGATGGCGAGCCAATGGTGCTCGGCGTAAGGGATATACTTCTTCACTGGATTAATTTCCGTATGGATTGCATCCGCCGTATGCTGTGGTTTGAAATTGATAAAAAGAATGCAAGACTTCACCTTTTAGAAGGTCTTGAAAAAATACTTCTTGATATCGACAAGGCAATCTACATTGTCCGCAACACTCCCGAAGACAGTATGGTTGTTCCCAACCTTATGACAGGCTTCGGCATTGACAAAATTCAGGCGGAATTTGTTGCGGAAATAAAGCTTCGTAATCTGAACAAGGAATACATTTTAAAAAGGACAAGCGAAATTGAAAAGCTGAAAGAGGAGATAGAGGGCCTTACGAAAACTGCCGAAAGCGATGCACGCATCCGCAAGCTTATTGCAAAACAGCTTGAAGAAATTACAAAGAAATACGGCGGCGAGCGTAAGACCACGGTAATTGAAACAGAGGACGAGGTTGTTGAGCCTGCTGAAAGCTTTATTGAGGATTACAACGTGCGTGTATTTATGTCCCGCGAAAATTATTTCAAGAAAATCACCCTTGTTTCCCTCAGAGCCGCTGCCGAGCAGAAATTTAAAGAGGGCGACAGCCTCCTTTGCGAAGCTGAGGCAACAAACAAAATGGAAATGCTTTTCTTCTCCGACAGGCAGAATGTATATAAAATGAAGCTTTACGATATTCCCGATACAAAGGCAAGTGCATTGGGCGAGTATCTTCCCAACCTCATCGGAATGGAAGCGGGAGAAAAGATTCTTTATGCCACACCTGCTTATGATTTCGGCGGATTTATGCTCTTTGCCTTTGAAAGCGGCAAGGTTGCAAAGGTAGATATGAAGGGTTATGAAACGAAAACCAACCGTAAAAAGCTGACAAATGCCTACGGTAAGGGCAACATTATAGGTATGCTCTACTGCAAAGAGGAGTGTCAGGTGGCACTTTTCAGCAATATTGATAAGTGCGTGGTTTTTAATACCAAGGACATTCTTACCAAAACGAGCCGTTCAAGCCAGGGCGTGCAGGTGATGACGATGAGAAGAAAATCACTTCTTACAAGGATTGAACTGCCCGAGGTTTCATTAAAGTCCACGGCAGGATATGAAGCAAGGACGATTCCCTCATCGGGATATTATCTGAAAGACGACAGTCAAACTTCTTTATTTGAAGAAGTTTGACAATGGAAAATTGACAATTTAAAATTGAAAATTATGGATGAAAATCTCTCGATTTTCTTTGAATAGCGTAGGAGCCGACCGGCACGACACATTATAATCAAGATTTTTGCCAACGCAAAAATCCACCGCAATTTTCCACTTTCCATTTTCCATTTTCAATTATTTACGAGGTACGAGTAAATGATTTATTTTGACAATTCCGCAACTACCCCTCCTGCAAAAGAGGTAATTGCAACCATAACTGAATATATGAGTACAAGCTTTGGCAATCCCTCAAGCCGTCACGCATTGGGGCTTGAGGCTGAAAAGATTGTGACCGAAGCACGGAAAAAGGTTGCCGCGGCTCTTTCCTGTACCCCCGACGAAATTTACTTTACTTCGGGCGGAACGGAAAGCGACAATATTGCCATTTTAGGGGCGGCAAACATAAAAAAGGGCAAGCGGATTATTACAACCTCCGTTGAACACCCTGCGGTGCTGCGCTGTATGGATTATCTTGAATCACAGGGATTTCAGGTAATCAGGATAAAGCCCCAAAAGGACGGCACTGTGAAATTTTCCGACATTGCCGATGCAATTACCCCCGACACGGTGCTTCTGAGCATCATGCACGTGAATAATGAAACGGGTGCGGAAATGCCCGTTTCCAAACTCGGTGCGGTACTGAAAAGAATTGCCCCCAGAGCACTTTTCCACGTTGATGCGGTGCAGTCATTCGGGCATATTCTTGTAAAGCCTTCTGCGTGGGGGATTGACCTCCTTTCCGTAAGCAGTCACAAAATCCACGGACCCAAAGGCATCGGTGCTCTTTATATCAGAAAGGGCGTAACCTTAAAACCCACGGTGTTTGGCGGCGGTCAGGAAAAAAATATCCGCAGCGGAACGGAAAATGTAGGCGCAATCGCAGGCTTCGGAAAAGCGTGTGAGCTGATAAACCCACAGGACGGCATTAAAGCCAGTGAAATCAAGGAATATTTAAAGGAAAATCTCCTTAAAATCGACGGCAGTGTATATAACGGCGGCGGTCAGGACGAAAGCCCCTTTATTCTTAATATTTCCTTTGGCAAAATTCGTTCGGAAATAATGCTGAACGCTCTTTCAAACGAGGGAATATATGTTTCCAGCGGCAGTGCCTGTGCTTCGGGAAGCCATGGAAGCCATGTGCTTTCGGAAATGAACGTGCCTCTCCCCGACAGTGCAATCCGCTTTAGTCTGTCGCGGTATAATACTATGGAAGAAGCAAAAACTGTTGTGGAGAAAATAACACAAATTGCAAAAAATCTGCGTGTATGAAAGGAAAAAACCAATGAAAGAAATTATTCTTGTAAAATACGGTGAAATTATCCTCAAAGGTCTTAACAGAAGCAAGTTTGAGGACCTTCTCATCAGAAATATAAAAAAGGTTGTCGGTAAAGAAAATATTGCCTCAATAAAAAAAGCACAGGCGGTAATATACATCGACCCTGCCCCACATACCGATGCCGACACAATGGTGGAAAAGCTCCGCAAGGTTTTCGGCATTATCTTTATTGCAAAGGCAGGCGTTTTTCCCAAGGATATGGACGTAATCCTTTCCGAGGGTGCAGACTATGTATGCGAAAACCTCTACGGCGTGAATACATTTAAGGTTGAAGCAAAAAGAAGCGACAAGAAATTCCCCTTAGGCTCTCCCGAAATCAGCCGTGAAATGGGCGGTGCGATTCTTTCCCGTATGCACAAGCTTAAAGTACAGGTGCAAAATCCCGAAGTGGTTGTCCGTGTGGAAATCCGCGACAGTGAAGCCTATGTTTACTCAACAGGGGCACGCTGTGCCGGCCCCGGCGGTATGCCCACAGGCTCCAGCGGAAAGGCAACCATTCTTCTTTCGGGCGGTATCGACAGCCCCGTTGCGGCATGGATGATTGCAAAAAGAGGCGTGGAGCTTGATGCGGTGCATTTCTTTTCCCCTCCCTACACAAGCGAAAGAGCAAAGGAAAAGGTTATCGAGCTTGCAAGAATTGTGGCAGGCTATACAGGCAGATTTAACCTTTATATAGTTCCTTTCACCGAGCAGCAGCTTGCAATCCGTGATAACTGCCCCGAGGACCATCTGACCCTTATTATGAGAAGAATGATGATGATGACGGCAGAGCGAATTGCTCTTAAAAATAATTCTCTGGCACTTATTACGGGCGAAAGCCTCGGTCAGGTAGCAAGTCAGACCATTCAGGCACTGGGCGTAACAAATGAAGTTATGACAACTCTTCCCGTTTTCCGCCCCCTTATAGGTATGGATAAAAATGAGATAGTTGATATTGCAAGAGAAATCGGCACATTTGAAACCTCAATCCTCCCCTATGAGGATTGCTGTACCGTGTTCACCCCCAAGCACCCCACAACAAAGCCCACTTTGGAAAAAATTATGGAAAGCCAGAGTAAAATTGATATGGAATATTGGGTAAATAAGGCGGTAGAAGAAACTGATTGGGTATTGATAGAACCGGGAATGTGATAAAGCAGCACCGACCGCAAAGGGGAAAGAAAATGACTAACGAACAAATCATTTCAAAGCTAATTGAAAATAACATCACCATTTCCACGGCGGAAAGCTGTACAGGCGGCTCTTTGGGAAAAATTATCACATCAGTTCCGGGGGCAAGCAGTATTTACGGCTACGGATTTATCACCTATGCCAACGAGGCAAAGGAGAAAATCCTTGGCGTTTCCCGCGAAACTCTTGAAAAGCACGGGGCGGTAAGTCCTGCTACTGCACTCGAGATGGCAAAGGGTGCGAGAGAGGTTTCGGGAAGCGATATTGCCGTCAGTGTGACAGGTATTGCAGGTCCCGGCGGAGGAACAGCCGAAAAGCCTGTGGGGCTTGTCTATATTGCCATTGCGGATAAAAACGGCGAAGAATGCCGTAAGCTCAACCTTTCGGGAAATCGTGACGAGGTAAGAGAGCAGACTTGTGATGAAGTGTTTAAGCTTATTTCCAAGCATATATCGGGGACGGGGGAATTTTTGTAATCCGTAGGTGCAACAAAAATTGACCCGTCCCCAAAAGTGGAAGATTTGTGGCAAAATTTCATTTTTCCTATTGACAAATCACAATCTTCCGTTTATAATAAGAACAGATGTTCGCTATATTTTTCATCTGTTGGAAAGGATTGATACATATGTCTAACGAAAAGAAAGAAGCTATCGCTCTTGCCATGGCACAAATTGAGAAGCAGTTCGGAAAAGGCTCCGTAATGCGTCTTGGCGAAAGCGCTCATTATAATGTTGACTCTATCCCCACCGGTGCGTTAAGCCTTGATATAGCCTTAGGAATCGGTGGCGTGCCCAAGGGAAGAATTATCGAAATCTACGGACCTGAATCCAGCGGTAAAACAACTATCGCACTGCACATCATTGCACAGGCACAGAAGATGGGCGGCGAAGCGGCATTTATTGATGCCGAGCACGCACTTGACCCTGTTTACGCCGGTGCACTGGGGGTTGATGTTGATTCTTTGGTTGTTTCTCAGCCCGACACAGGTGAGCAGGCTCTTGAAATCACGGAAGCACTGGTAAGAAGCGGTGCTATTGATGTAATTGTTGTTGACTCTGTTGCCGCACTCGTTCCCAAGGCTGAAATTGACGGTGAAATGGGTGACAGCCACGTAGGCGTTCAGGCTCGTCTTATGAGTCAGGCACTTCGTAAACTGGCAGGCGTTGTTAATAAGAGCAACACAATCTGTATTTTCATTAATCAGCTCCGTGAAAAAATCGGTGTTATGTACGGCAACCCCGAAACAACGGCAGGCGGACGTGCCCTTAAATTCTATGCTTCTGTGCGTATGGATGTACGCAGAGTGGAAACCCTTAAAAACGGCAGTGAATTCATCGGCAACCGCACCCGTGTAAAGATTGTTAAAAATAAGGTTGCTCCCCCCTTCCGTGAGGCTGAATTTGATATGATGTACGGCAAGGGTATTTCCAGAGAGGGTAATATACTCGACGTTGCCGTAAATCTTGAGATTATTAAAAAAGGCGGATCGTGGTTCAGCTATAACGAGGAAAGACTCGGTCAGGGCAGAGAAAACGTGAAGCAATATATGATTGAAAATCCCGATTTCACAGATAACATCGAAAATCAGATTCGTGAAAAATTGGGCATGCCATTGTTGGAGAAGAAATAAGAAGCGTGCCGCTTCACCCATTTCGCGTTCTGACTAAATTCAGAAATGCCGAACGTTGCTCGCGATTTGATTATGCAATTTGGTACGCGGTAAGAAAAAGAATAAATTCTCTTTGAGGGAGCAGAACAAATCTGCTCCCCATTTTTTTCATTGAAAACGTGTTCTTTTCTAAAAGAAATAAAATTCCCACGGAAGCGTGGAGGCTGATGTTCTTTTGTAACCAAAAGAACCAAAAGTTTTGGGGTTGCGGTTCCCCAAACCCCTAAAACGCCGCCATTCGGCACCAAGAAATACCCTTACCTAATCTTTTAAACAGCGAGTTTTGTTTTTGCGTATTTTAAGCCTTTGTACCGCCGGCTTCAAAGGGAAACTTATTCCCTGTTCCGCCTGAAATCGCTCGTCAGCAAAGGAAAATGATACGAGCGATTTCTCGGTAGCCGACTCAAAATCCGCAAAAACCTGACCGAAGTGCTTACTGGCGGTCGCACAAAGTAGTTTTAGAAGCTTCAAGGCTGACTGTCAAAATTCTGTCCACATCAGTTTCCTTTGCAGGTGGACAGAATTTAGAAATAATATCGCTGGGTGCGATTTTTGATTCGGTGACACAAAAGCCGCAGAAGCTTCAAAACGGAATTATATAACTAAGTAATATAAACAAGTTTACGGGGAAACAACCTCGCCCCTGCGAGGCCGTTTTAAAGGGGCTCGGGGGAAATTCGGAATCCCCCGACGCTTTTCGCCATTTTGGCGTTCAAAATGGCAAGCTTTCGTGCTTCCACGAAAATGAGGACAACATTCTCAATGTTAAATTTTCACAGTTTTTTTAAAACTGCCCCCTCCCCCTTGACAAATCCCGAAAAAATGTTATAATAATCACAAACGGCGTTGAAAAAGACAGTAGCCGACCTATCTTTGCGGAAAGAGAAAAAATGCCGTGGCTGGAAGCATTTTACGCAATGGGCGGTGAACACCACTTTGGAGCTGCGGGGAGGAAAATAAGTATTCCCCGACGTGAGCCTGCGTTAACGGGAAATTAAGTGAAAAATTAAGGTGGAACCGTGCATATTTGCACCCTTAATCTGTGGGACAGCCATAGATTAAGGGTGTTTTTTGTTAAAACTGACCCCCCCTCCCGGGCGTGCCCCTTTTGTCTGCTTGCCGCAGACATTTTCCCCCACGGGGAAATCAACCCCAAACAAAAAGAAAGGATGATACACATGTCAGAAATGAACGAGCTTCAGATTCTCCGTCACAGTGCCTCCCACGTAATGGCACAGGCAGTAAAAAGGCTTTTCCCCGAGGTAAAGCTTGCTATAGGTCCTGCTATCGACACAGGTTTTTACTACGACTTTGATACTCCCAATCCCTTTACGGCAGAGGATTTGGAAAAAATCGAAGCTGAAATGAAAAAAATTGCAAAAGAAAATCTTAAAATCGAGCGTTTCGAGCTTCCCAGAGCAGAAGCACTGGAGCTTATGAAGGACGAGCCTTATAAGGTTGAGCTTATTAACGAGCTTCCCGAGGACTCCGTGATTTCTTTCTATAAGCAGGGCGAATTCACCGACCTTTGTGCAGGTCCTCACGTGAATTACACAAGCAAGGTTAAGGCGTACAAGCTTCTCAGTGCAACAGGTGCATATTGGAGAGGCGACGAAAAGAACAAAATGCTTCAGCGTATTTACGCAACTGCATTTTTAACAAAGGACGAGCTTCAGGCGGACCTTGACCGCCGTGAAGAAGCAAAGAAGCGTGACCATAATAAGCTCGGACGTGAGCTTGAGCTTTTCACAACAAGCGATGTTATCGGTCAGGGACTTCCCATACTTCTTCCCAAGGGTGCTCGCGTTATCCAGCTTCTTCAGAGATTCGTGGAGGACGAGGAACAGAAGCGTGGCTGGCTTCTTACCAAGACTCCCCTTATGGCAAAGAGCGACCTTTACAAGATTTCAGGACACTGGGATCATTATCAGGACGGCATGTTCGTTTTAGGCGATGAGGAAAAGGATAAGGAAGTTTTCGCACTGCGTCCCATGACCTGCCCCTTCCAGTACCAGGCATATCTTAACCGAGGCAGAAGCTACCGTGACCTTCCCATGCGTCTTAACGAAACCTCTACCCTTTTCCGTAACGAAGCATCGGGCGAAATGCACGGTCTTATCCGCGTAAGGCAGTTTACAATCTCCGAGGGACATCTTATGTGTACCCCTGAACAGCTTGAGGGCGAATTCAAGGGCTGTCTTGAGCTGGCTATCTATATGCTGAAAACGCTCGGTCTTTACGAGGATGTTTCCTACCGCTTCTCACAGTGGGATCCCGACAACCGCGAAAAATATATCGGAACAAACGAGCAGTGGGATGAAGCTCAGGGCATCATGAAGAAAATTCTTGATAACCTTGAAATCCCCTATAAAATCGGTGTCGGCGAAGCCGCATTCTACGGACCTAAGCTTGACATTCAGATTAAGAACGTATTTGGTAAAGAGGATACTCTTATCACAATTCAGATTGACCAGATGCTTGCACAGCAGTTCGGCATGGAATATGTGGATAAGGACGGCGTAAAGAAAAACCCCTACATTATCCACAGAACTTCTATCGGCTGTTACGAAAGAACTCTTGCCCTTCTTATTGAAAAATACGCAGGTGCGTTCCCTGTATGGCTTGCTCCTGTTCAGGTTAAGCTTCTTCCCATTGCTGACCGTCATCTTGACTATATTTATGAGGTCAAGAGAAAGCTTGAGGAAAGCGGCATAATCCGTGTTGAAATTGACGACAGAAGCGAAAAAATCGGTTACAAAATCCGCGAAGCACAGCTTGAAAAAGTTCCCTACATGCTTCTTGTCGGTGATAAGGACATTGAAGGGGGCACTGTTTCAATCCGTGACAGACGTGACGGCGATATCGGCAGTATGTCTATCGAAGAATTTATTGCAAAGATTACAGAAGAAGTTAATAACAAAACAATTAAATAAAGGTGGTTTTGAAAATGAACAAAAAGTTTATTTCCGCAATTCTTGTTTTTGCCATGGTGCTTTCTCTGGGCAGTGCCTTTGCGGCAGAGCTTCCCAAGGTTAGTGACATTGCAATGGTTGAAGCAGTCGTTGATATGCATGATTTAAAAATAATGGTTGGCGATGAGAACGGTAATTTTAAAGGAAACGTTGCAATCACACGTGCAGAAGCGGCAACAGTAATCTGCCGCATGCTCGGGCTTGAAGATGCGGCAAAGGATTTTGTAGGTACTGCTTCTTTTTCCGACACTCAGAGCCATTGGGCTGCAGGATATATTGAAACAGTGGCAAAGCTTGATATCCTTGCAGGTAAGGATAACGCTGTTTTTGCTCCCGACGAAAAAATGACATTTTCTCAGTTTACCATGGCACTTGTAAAAGCCCTCGGTTACGAAGAATTGGCAAAGGCAAGCTCTCTTTCCATAGCAGATTATGTAGCGATGGGTGAAAAGCTGGGACTTCTTGACAAAGGCTTACTTTCCGCAGAGGCTGTAATGAACGCCGCCGATGAGCCGGCACTCCGCAGCTATGTGGCGATGCTTATTTCTGCGGCACTCAACATCCCCCTTGCCGAAGCAAAAAGCTATAATGCCCAAACAGGCAAAACGGAGTTTGTAATTCTCGATGGACAAAACGGTACGGAGCTTAAAACCCTCCGCAAAGCAGTATTTAACAGATAATAATATAAGAACGAAGAAGAAGGACTCCGTTATGGAATCCTTCTTCTTTGTTATATAATTTCCCAAAACAAATCTGTATACTCTGCGGGATTCTCAATAGATATATCCGCAATCAGCAGAGCCTGATTATAAAGAAGCTTGCCAAGTTTTGCACATCTGTCCTTATCAAGCTGCCATGTATCACAAAGCATATAGAACGCCTTGTGTGTGGGGTTAATTTCCAGAACTCTCTGTGCCTTGATGTCGGGGTGGTCGCCCGGAATTGTAGCAAAGTATTTCTCCATTTCAAGGGAAACCTCTCCGTCTGTTACAAGGCACACGGGGTGGGATTTAAGCTTGTTTGAAAGGCGGACTGCAGTAACCTTCCCGTCAAGACTGTCACGAAGGTAATCAAGCATTACCTGATTCTCCTCCTGTTTTGCCTCTATGTCGCTCTTTTCTTCTTCTGTTTCAATTCCCAAATCCTTGTCGTTAATGCTCTTGAACTTCTTTCCGTCTATTTCACCGAGCATATTTATAACGAACTCGTCTACCTCGTCTGTCATATAGAGAATTGAATATCCCTTATCCTTAATAGGCTCTGTCTGGGGGAGATTATCAATCTTTGAAACAGTTTCTCCGCAAGCATAGTAAATATACTGCTGACCCTCAGGCATTGTTTCAACGTAACGCTCAAGGGTAATCATTTTCTTTTCATTTGAGGTATAGTAAAGAATCAAATCCTTAAGAAGGTCGCGGTGTGCACCGTAGTCCGCCACGATTCCGTATTTAAGCTGAAGACCGAAGCTCTGATAGAACTTTTCATATCTTTCAGGGTCGTTATTAAGAAGCTTCTTAAGCTCCTGCTTAACCTTCTTTTCGATATTATTCTTAATGGCGGTGAGCTGACGGTTGTGCTGAAGCATTTCACGGGAAATGTTAAGCGACAAATCCTGTGAATCGACAACACCCTTTACGAATCTGAAATGCTCGGGGATAAGGTCCTCACAACTATCCATTATCATAACGCCCGAGGAATAAAGCTCAAGCCCTTTCTGATATTCCTTTGTGTAGTAGCCCATGGGGGTGTTTTCTGGAATGAACAAAAGAGCCTTGTAGGAAAATGCACCCTCTACATCTGCACGGATTGTAAGTGCAGGGTCCTTTGTATCAAAATACTTCTCCTTGTAGAAGTTATTGAGATCCTCCTGGGTAACCTCGTCCTTCCCTCTCTGCCACAGGGGGACCATGCTGTTGATGGTTTCCTCCTCAATATACTTTTCGTATTCAGGCTTTTTGGAATCGGGCTTTTCAATTTTTCTGGACTTTTCAATATCCATTTTGATGGGGTAGCGGATATAATCAGAATACTTCTTTATGAGACCGCGGAGCATATAAATCTCAAGGTAATCGCTGTAGCGTTCATCCTCCCCGTCATCTTTCAGCTTCATATAAATATCCGTACCGTGTCCGTCTTTTCCCGTTTCGGTAATTGTATATCCGTCTGCTCCGTTTGATTCCCAGCAATACGCCTTGTCCGAGCCGAATGATTTTGTGATAACGGTTACCTTGTCCGCAACCATGAAAGCACTGTAAAAACCAACACCAAACTGACCGATAATGTCGATTTCTTCTTTTTTCTCCATATCATTTTTAAAGTTAAGAGAACCGCTTCTTGCGATTGTGCCAAGGTTCTTTTCGAGTTCTTCTTCTGTCATACCGATACCGTTGTCGCTGACTTTTACGATTCTGTGTTCCTTGTCAATCGTTACCTTTATGTAAAGGTCCTCACGGGATACCCCTACGCCGTCCTCGGTAAGAGCTTTATAACAAAGCTTGTCGAGTGCATCGGAGGAGTTTGAAATGATTTCACGAAGGAATATTTCCTTATGAGTATAAATTGAGTTAATCATCATATCCAAAAGCTTTTTTGATTCTGCTTTAAACTGCTTTTTTGCCATGATAAAAACTTCCTTTCTGAAAAAACAAATATTAGCACTCTATTTCTTAGAGTGCTAATATAGTTTATCATTATTGGATATGTTTGTCAATACCTGTACACAAAAGGTTCATATTTTCAAAGATGCTACACTCTCCGAGAATGGGAGAAAGTAGTGCAGAATTGTTAAACGGAACCCGTAGGGCTTGCCCGAAGCTGTACATGGGTACTGCGAGGGTGACGTTTGACGATAGAAAAACGCTAAAAATCAAGGAGTCCACAAAGGACTCCTTTCCATAAACAAGCAAAGAAACTGTGTCTATACACTACATAAAAGTGTTTATCGATATATCATTCGCGTTTTTCGTTCGGTGCTGCTTTATCACATTCTCACTCAGGAAATACGCCGAAATTGCCCGCATGGCTTCCTTCAATCGCCGTAAACAGGCGTGTTTTGAATCCCGGGTTTTCCTTTTCCAGCTGCTTTATAAGGTTTTTTGCATATTCCCTTTTTGTCCGCTTATCCTCGGGACAACGGTTTTTCACAATGGGAAGCTCATATTTTTTTGCAAAGCCGATTACAAAGTTTTCGGGAGCATATATCATCGGGCGGATAAGGGTGATATCCTTTCGGTCAAGGTATGTCACGGGGGAAAAGCAGTTTACTCTCCCCTCGTACACCAAGGACAGCATAAAGGTATCCAGTGCATCATCATTATGATGACCAAGTGCCACCTTATGACTGCCAAGCTCCAACGCCGCATCGTGAAGTGCACCCCTCCTCATTTTCGCACAAAGCGAGCAGGGATTGGTTTCTTTCCTTATATCAAACAGAATTTCTGCAATATCTGTCTTTTTAAGCACATATTCCACCCCAAGCTCATCACAAAACTGTGCCACGGGGGAAAAGTCCATGCCGAAGCCCATATCAAGAGTCACGGCGGAGAGCTTAAATTGCTTTGGATAAAACCGCCTGAGGTTTGCCAGACCTGCAAGGAGAGCCAGAGAGTCCTTTCCTCCCGACACGCCCACGGTAATATGGTCTTTTTCATTTATCATTTTGTAATCATCCACGCCACGGCGGATGAAGCTTAGTAATTTCTGCATTGTGTCACCCCTCAAAATCTCTTTCTTTATTATATAATAAAAGAAAAATTAAATCAATAGTCTGAATTTTTTTAATTTAACAAGTGAGAAAACAAGAGCATTTTAAAGGAAACAAGAGAAAAACAGAGTATTTATATAATAACTTAATTTATTTTAAAAAAAGTGTTGACAAACTGTCTTTTATGTATTACAATAACTCATGCTGAAAAGAAAAATCTAAATTTTAGGAGGAAAACCACATGAAGACCACTATGGAAAAAGCAGGTCAGGTTCAGAGAAAATGGTACATTATCGATGCAACCGGTAAGAGTGTTGGTCGTGTTGCTGCACAGGCTGCAAGCATCCTTCGCGGTAAGGAAAAAGTTACTTACACTCCCCACGTTGATTGCGGAGACCATGTAATCGTTCTCAACTGTGACAAGGCAGTATTTACAGGAAACAAGCTTAATCAGAAGAACTACTATCGTCATACAGGTTGGATTGGCGGTCTTAAGACTGTTAGTGCAAAGGATATGATGGAGAAGAACGCTGACAGAGCTATGTATCTTGCAATCAAGGGTATGCTTCCCGCTACAACAATCGGCAGAAGCGCTCTTACAAGACTCAGAGTTTAC
>JAZUCF010000014.1:0-2693 GCA_045638945.1 Clostridia bacterium
GTCCTCGCTTATAAGGTTGGGCCCGCCTTTTATAATAGGCTCTCCGATTGATTTATCACCGAAAATATTTTCTAAGTTAATCATAGAAAAATCAGCCTTGGAAAAAAGCTCGCCTGCCTCTTTAAGTGCATTTTGTGCGTATTCTTTCCCGGGAAAGCTTTCAAAAAAATGAAAAGACATATCCGAACCGAAAATAATTTTCATAATGCATCTTCCTTTTCTTTTTTTAAAAGTTTAGCACGGACGTTTTTTTTCTGTCAACCGATTTAAGTTTCAAAAAAGTGAGAAAAAAGTCCTATTTAAACGCTATAGAACACAGTGAAAACGTCAGCCTTTACTGTGTCCTTTTTTTGGACTAACAATAGGGGCAATCTCAAAAAATTCCTTCTTTCTGTACTCTCTGGGGGACATTTTCATTTGTTTTTTAAAAACCTTTGAAAAATATTTACTATCCGAAAAGCACAATAGTGCGGAAATTTCGGAAACTGACATCTCAGTGTTTTTGAGATAATAGGTAGCCGAATCTATTTTTCTTTGCAGTGCGTATTTCATAGGCGTGATTTGGTATTTATCCTTAAAAATGCGTATGAGCTGCGATTTACTGATGAAAAACGCCGCAGTGATATCCTCAATGGAAAGCTCTGTTGTCAGATTCTGTTCTATGTAGCTGAGAATGTTTTCAGCCCTTGTAATATGTCCCAGCTCCTTGTTTGTTACAGCCCTGTCAAGAGCTTGCACTATCTTAAGAAGCTCCACCTCTACTGCGTTCAACAGATTCGTCGACATCTGATCCGCTTTTTGTAAATTATGCATTATATTCTCGAACTCACTCAGGACATCAGCTTTTATCATAATTACGGGTGAGGTGATTTTGTGTGCCGATAAAATTCCATCGACAAACCTTCCGTTTGCTGACAGGAAGTGCTTTTTCATGGGGTCATTCTTGTCGGAATACATGGTAAAGTTTGTGTTGCTCCTTATGAATAATAGCGTCCCTGGCGTAAGATTATAGGTTTCATTGTTATATTCAAGATAACCTTTTCCTTCCATTATATATTCAAAGCAATAAAACTTCCCATGAGGAGACGATGCATTCACCACATTGCGGTAGTCGCTGCACGGAAATGCCGTGCCGGCACAGCGCAGATTCAGAGATACGTCCCCCGCTGTGGGTAAGGACACATAGAATAACTGGTTTAACAGTGTGTTGTAATATGAATTGAGACGTTTTTTTGACTGTATTAACATGACACTTTTTTACCCCCTTTTTGATACTTGTTTCCGTTTACGACTTTATGGTTTAAGTTTATAATATAGATAAGAAAATGTCAATTGTTTTCTTGTTTATAGTTATGAATTTATTTTACACATAAGGAGGAAGAATTGTGAAAGAAAGGAAAGTATTATTTAATCGCAGAGTGTTGGCAGTTATTCTTACTTTGACAATGACTATGTCCCTCTTTGGAAATTTTGCCGTACTTGCCGAGCGTGAGTATGAGGCAGAGGTTTCCATAATGGGGACTGCCGTGCAGCTTGAAAACGTACCCTACAGCGAATACGGAGCAGTTTTTGCACCGCTTGAAGAGCTGTGCGGATACATAGGCATCTCCCTTTCAAAGGAGGGGGACATATACACTATGACCCGTGCAGGAAATAGCGTGCAGCTTCAGGTGGGTAATATGTATGCCAAGGTAGACGGAGTAAGGAAGGACCTTGCCTTTTCTCCTGCCTTGCGTAGCGGCGTATTATATGTTCCTATGGAATTTTTCTCCCTGTGCTTTGATATTCCCGTGTCGGTAGATGCCGATTCACGCAGTGCGGATATCACTCCTAATGTATATGCAATCAGAATTGATGAGCAGCATGCGGCGGCAGTAAAAGCAGAAAGCCCCGATGAGGATGCCCTGGTTACAGGTACAACAGGTGCAGATATCCTTCGTGACCATATGGATTACTTCCCCGGAAAATCAAGTTACGTTTATTATAAGGCAAGCACTGAATTTTTCAAGAATAAGAAAATTCTGAGTGCCTCCCTTGTATTAAGTGTAAAGAGAAACGAAACAGGCCCGTCCGTTACAGCAGTCAGAACTGCTCCCTGGAACAAGGGCGAAATAACATGGAACAATCAGCCTGCCGTTTACGCAGAAAAATCCAAGGCGATAAAGGTCAGCGACAGCGCCTACACAAGTATAAATCTTGACATTACAAGCCTTATCGCTGCTGCTAACCTTAGCGGCGAGGAGCTTTCTGTGAAGATTCTCGGAACTCACCGTGAGGACAGGGCACCCCGTGACAAACACGCATATGCGGTGCAGGGTGTAAATACAGTGAATGCTCCTTATATAAAGGTAGCAGTGGAGGAAACATATAATTTCCCCGTAAAGGAAGCTGTACAGGAGGACACGGATGACGAAAACCGCTACAGCGAAATGGGAATCCTTCGCTCGCTCGGCGTATTTACAGAGGAGGACGAATTTCCTCTTGATTTTAATGAAGGCGTAATGCGCTGGGAATTTATCCGCTATGCACTCCGCCTTGCAAATGCACAGATAGTTAAGGGAAGCAGTCAGCACTTCTCCGATGTACCTTCCGATGCTCCCTTCTTTGACGAAGTGAACACCGCCCGTGCACAGGGCTATATCGCAGGCGATGCAGGTATAGCTTTCCGTCCCTATGATTTCATCACATTAGGT
>JAZUCF010000015.1:0-14857 GCA_045638945.1 Clostridia bacterium
CTCAAGGGCAGGTTACTCACGTGTTACTCACCCGTCCGCCACTAAGTAGTCCAAGAAATTGGCCGAAGCCTCAATCAAGGGTACTCCGTTCGACTTGCATGTGTTAAGCACGCCGCCAGCGTTTGTCCTGAGCCAGGATCAAACTCTCTAAAAAATGGTATATACAGAAGCCTAAGCTTCGATATATCGTTTTTGAGTTTTTGGCTCTAAACTAAATCTTTGTACGTTGTTTACTGTACTGTCTGGCTTGTATTCGCCTAAAGTTAATCTCAAAAAGAAAATTTCTTTTGAGCCCTTACGCTATTTAATTTTCAAGGTTCAATCCGCTTCGCTTTTTTTAGCGAGCTTGTTTATTATACATCGCTTAAAGGTCTTTGTCAACACTTTTTTTAAACTTTTTTAAGTTTTTTTCGGTGCTTCTGTCAAAGCGCTTTTGTCGCGACAACGTTGTATATATTAACACCGTTTTGAGGAAAAGTCAATACCTTTTTTCAAAAAACTTTAAAAAAATTTAAGCTTCCTAATATATAATAGCTGTTGACATATTAAGTTTGTTATAATTCTGCCCATGAATATTTAAAAAATTCATTTTGAAGAAAAAAATCTGCGTTAATTGCTATGCACGGAGATTTCTCTTTATAATATAGAAGCAAAACAACACACCCCGCCGCATCTATTAAAAATTTTTAAAAAAATCCTTGACAGTTATGTTTATTATGTTATAATTAGTATGTTACTTTATGCAGTACTTGCAAATGCAGGGCTGCGAGGGGAGGGTATAGAATGTCAGAGATCAGAGTTAAAGATAATGAATCTTTAGATAGCGCCCTGAGGAGATTTAAGCGCTCTTGTGCTAAGGCAGGCGTATTGTCCGAGGTTAGAAAAAGAGAGCATTATGAAAAACCCAGCGTAAAACGTAAAAAGAAGTCTGAAGCTGCAAGAAAAAGAAAATTTAAGTAATTGATTTCGACAAACCCACATACAATTGTATGTGGGTTATGTTTTGGGCACACAAAGAAAGCAGCACCGACATTTTCTTTTTGGAGGGCTTTCATATGTATATCAGAAGACTACTTGACGACGAGTATGAAGATGTAGTAAAATTAATTACACAGACGGTACACTCTGTTTGTGCCGATGATTATACAAAGGAAGAACTTGATGCCTGGGCTCCGTCAAATTTCGATGTGCCTAAATTCCGCCAGAACCTTTCAGACTCATTAAATTTAGTTGCTTTAGAAAAAGGAAAATTGGTAGGATTCATAAGTCTGGAGCGAAACGGGTATATAAATCGGCTGTATACGCACAAGGATTTTTTACATAGAGGCATCGGGGCGGCTCTTTTCAAAAAAGCCGAAAGTTGGGCAATGGAAAACGGCATTTGCGAGCTGAGCCTTGATTCAAGCAAAACAGCAGAGGGCTTCTATCTTAAAATGGGCTTTAAAAAATCCGGTATCAGCACCCTTTCCCGCGGCGGGGTGGTTCTTCGTAATACTGTTATGAAAAAGGTGATTAAAAATGGTGAAGTTAAATAACGATTGGGACTTAAGAATCGGTAAAGAATTTGAAAAGGAATATTACCTCAGGCTTCGCAGATTTTTAAAGGAAGAATATGCTTCCCACACGGTTTACCCCGATATGTACGAGCTTTTCTCCGCACTCAAGGCTACTCCCTACTCAAAGGTTAAGGTAGTAATCATCGGGCAGGACCCTTATCACGAGCCCGGTCAGGCACACGGCATGAGTTTCTCGGTAAAGCCTGGGATTCCCATTCCCCCGTCACTTCTTAATATGTATAAGGAAATAAAGGCAGAATTCGGGTATGAAATTCCCAAAACAGGTTATCTGATGCAATGGGCAGAGCAAGGTGTTTTGCTCCTCAATGCTGTTCTCACCGTGCGTGAGGGCGAAGCAAACAGCCATCAGGGAAAAGGTTGGGAGCAGTTCACCGACGAAATCATCCGCCAACTGAATTTACGTGATGAGCCTGTTGTATTCCTCTTGTGGGGGAATAATGCACGCAAGAAAAAGGAACTGATTACAAATCCCCGTCACTATGTATTGGAGGCGGCACACCCTAGTCCCCTTTCCGCATCAAGAGGATTCATGGGATGCGGTCACTTTAAGAAAGCAAATGAAATTCTTATCTCCAACCTTAAATCACCTATTGACTGGAGAATAAAAGACTGATAAAATAGAATTACTGACGGAAAAGTTTTTCTGATCCGAAAGAAAGGAATGATATTATGTATAATCCGAAATCAATGATTGCAGAAGAATTTATCAGCGATGAGGAAATCCGTGCTACTTTAAAGTACGCAGAGGAAAACAAAAACAATGTGGAGCTTATCGACCAAATTTTAGATAAGGCAAGGCCGCAGAAAAAGGATAACGGCACTTTCTGTCAAGGTCTTAACCACAGGGAGGCATCTGTGCTTCTCGCCTGCGAAATCCCCGAAAAGATACAGGAAATGTATAAACTGGCAGAGGAAATAAAGCAGGCTTTCTACGGCAACCGAATAGTAATGTTCGCACCGCTGTATCTTTCAAACTACTGTGTGAACGGTTGTGTATACTGCCCGTATCACTATCAGAACAAAAATATTGCAAGAAAAAAGCTTACTCAGGAGGAAGTGCGAAACGAGGTTATCGCACTTCAGGATATGGGACACAAACGCCTTGCAATCGAATCGGGCGAGGACCCTGTAAACAATCCCATTGAGTACATTCTCGAATGTATTGATACAATTTATTCCATTAAGCATAAGAACGGTGCAATAAGACGTGTAAACGTAAACATTGCTGCCACAACGGTGGAAAACTACAGAAAGCTCAAGGATGCAGGAATCGGAACATATATTCTGTTCCAGGAAACCTATCATAAGGAAAGTTACCTTAAGCTTCACCCCACAGGTCCGAAGCACGACTATGCTTACCACACCGAAGCTATGGACAGAGCCATGGAGGGCGGTATTGATGACGTGGGCTTGGGTGTGCTTTTCGGATTGGAACTTTACAAATATGAATTTGCAGGGCTTCTGATGCACGCAGAGCATCTTGAAGCTGTTCACGGCGTAGGCCCTCACACTATCAGTGTACCAAGAATCAAGCGTGCTGACGATATTGACCCCGATGTTTTTGACAACGGCATTGACGATGACACATTCGCAAAAATTTGTGCACTTGTCAGAATTTCTACCCCCTACACGGGAATGATTATTTCCACAAGAGAGAGTCAGGCAGTGCGTGAAAAGGTAATTAAGCTCGGTGTATCGCAGATAAGCGGTGCTTCAAGAACTTCTGTGGGAGGATATACTGAGGAGGAACGTCCCCACGACAGCGAGCAGTTTGATGTATCCGACACAAGAACGCTGGACGAGGTTGTAAAATGGCTGATGGAGCTTGGGCATATTCCCTCTTTCTGTACGGCATGCTACCGCGAAGGCAGAACGGGAGACAGATTTATGTCCCTTTGCAAATCAGGGCAGATTCAGAATTGTTGTCATCCCAATGCACTTATGACGCTGAAAGAATTTTTGATGGACTATGCTTCCGAGGATACAAAGAAAATCGGTGAGGCATTGATTCAAGCGGAACTTGAAAATATTCCTAAGGAAAAAGTAAAGGAAATTTGTAAGGAAAACCTTGAAAAAATTCAGAATGGTATAAGAGATTTCAGATTTTAAATGAGGATTTAAAAAAAGAGCAAACAGTTCATCAATCTGTTTGCTCTTTTTGCTTAAAGCTCGTTTGTTTTAAATGCAGTATATCCCTCGTAGTGATAACTGTTGTCGATGCCTTTCATAAAAAGTTCTCTGTCGCTTATTTTATCTGTTAAAGCATTTTTCAGAATATGCTTTATTTCAATATCCTTTATCGGACTACGCTCCATGGCAAGCAAATAATCCTCCTTTGAAACTCTGCTCCAGTCAATAACTTTTCCGAGTTCCTTTTTCAAGATTAAATCCAACCAAATGCGTGTTGCTCTCCCATTCCCTTCGCGAAATGGGTGGGCAATATTCATTTCCACATACTTCTCAATAATTTCATCAAAGGTGGTCTGCGGCATATTGCTGACGTGTTCTAAAGCAGAATCAAGATACATAACTGGGGCAAAGCGAAAACCGCCCTTTGCGATGTTAACATCCCTTATCTTCCCTGCAAAATCATATATTTCATCAAACAAGTATTTGTGTATAAAGCTGAGTGTAGAAAACTTACCTGCCTCAAGAGTGTCAAGCACGCCTTTATCATAAAGAAGCATAGCCTTTTTCTTGCTGATTCTTTCTTCTTCTCGTGCAAGCTCGGATGAATCTGTTATATTAAGTTTATTTTCTAAAGCCATAATAAGCGTCCTCGCCTCTCGTTTTTGATATTTATATTATACCATAAAATTCATCTTTAGTCAATAAAATCAAAGCAGAACCAAAACAACCCGGAACTGATTGGTTCCGGGTTGTTTTTATGTTTGTTTAGTCGTCTATTGAGTTATCAGTTGCTCTTTCAAAGATTGCTTCTACCTCTGCGGAGGGCTTTTTAGTCATAAGTGTAACAATAACGCATACCACGAAGCCTACGATAAAGGCAGGAACAATTTCATACACGCCCGTAGATGCCATATACATATACCAAAGAATATCTGTAACAGCACCTGCCACAATACCTGCGATTGCACCGGAGTATGTGAAGCGTTTCCAGAAAAGTGACAGAAGAACTACCGGTCCGAAAGCTCCACCAAAGAGTGCCCATGCATTTGAAACCATATCCATTACCGCCTGTGCACCTTTACCCTTACTGCTTGCAATAAAATATGCAATAACAGCAACGATAACAACTACAAGTCTGCCTACCCAAAGGATTTCCTTTTCGGAGGCTTTTTTTCTTATGATAGGTTTGTAAATATCGCTCGTGAATGACGATGATGCAACAAGAAGCTGAGAATCAGCAGTGGACATTGATGCCGCAATAATTGCCGCAAGGAGAATTCCTGCAATAAATCCGGGGAAGAGCCTTCTTGCCAAGGTTACAAACACAAGCTCCTGTGCACCTTTTGCCAAAAGCTCTGCACCTACTACCATTCTTCCAAGGTATGCTATGAGAATTGCCGCAAAAAGGGAAATTACAACCCAAATAATTGCAACAGTAGCACTCTTTTTAACCATACTTGGTTTTTCAATACCCATAAAGCGAACAAGAATGTGAGGCATTCCAAAATACCCAAGTCCCCAACCGAGGCCTGAAACTATTTCCTTCCAGCTTGCACTGAACAGATTTGCCCCAAAGGAATATGTAGTACCATTCACACTAATATCTTTAAGTGCCTCAGCATCAAGATTTTGAGTGAGATAAACCACAATAGGGACTGCAATAAGAGCTGCAAGCATTAAAAGTCCCTGGAAAAAGTCTGTCCAGCAGACAGCCTTATATCCGCCGAGGAAGGTGTAAACAAGGATGATTACAGCAAATATAATCATGGCACGCTCTTCACCCAATTTAGGGAACAAGTCTCCGAACACCTTTGACCCTGCTGAAAATGCCGATGCAACATAAAGTGTAAAACTAACCATGAATACTATTGCACAAATAATCTTAAGTGCAGGATTTGCTGTTGCAAAGCGGTTTGAAAGGTACTGCGGAAGCGTGATAGAATCCCCCGAAGCCTTTGAAAACTTTCTAAGACGCTTTGCCACAAAAATCCAGTTAAGAGCAGTACCGATTGCAAGACCGATACCTATCCATGCCTGTCCTAAACCGAATGCAAGAATACTTCCCGGAAGCCCCATAAGAAGCCACGCACTCATATCCGATGCTTGGGCACTCATTGCCGTTACCCAAGGGCCCATCTGTCTTCCTCCGAGGAAATAATCCTTTTCACTATTCCCCTTAGACTTAAAGAAGAAGTACAGACCTATTGTCAAAACTACGATAAAATAAAGTACAAAAGCCAAAACTTCTGCCATTGAAATCTACTCCTTTTATTAAAAATTATTTTTATTTTACCACAAAAAGGAAGCTTTTTCAAGGTTTTTCTTTTAATATGTATTCGTTAAAGTCCTTATAAAGATAAAGCGAACCGCAGATAAGGGTGACGGGATTTTCCGTTACCGCTTTTTCATATGCCTCTCCTATGGTTTTAACTGGAGTTGCATCAAAGCCGAAGCTTATGAATTTTTCTGCAAGGGCTTCTGGAAGTGCCGCACGGGGATTATCCTTTACGGGGACAGTATATATTTTTGCACGCCCGCAAAATCCGTTTTCCTTTAAATGCAAAAGAGAGGCATCTATGTCCTTATCTGCCATTGCGGCGTATATAATTGAAATTCTTTCCTCCGCAAAATACCTGTTCACGGCATCTGTAAGAGCCTCGGTTCCGCTAAGATTATGAGCTCCGTCAAAAATAACAAGGGGATTTTCGGAAAGTTTTTCAAATCTGCCGATATTCCGAGCCTTGTCAAGCCCGATTCGTATGTATTTTTCTTCAACATCAAGAAGCTGAGCCGCCTTTACGGCAAGAGCTGCATTTTCCGTCTGATGAATTCCCGAAAGATTAATTTTGAGGTCTTTAAGCTCACCCAAATCAAAAATTTCGCTCATGCCTTGGGGAGAATGATTGATACATTCCGATGCCAAAATAAATTCTGCTCCCTGCTCCTTTGCTGTTTCTTTAAGCACTGAAAGTGCCTCTTTCGGCTGATTGGGAGTAGTTATTACAGTAGTCCCCTTTTTGATAATTCCTGCTTTTTCTGCGGCAATTTTTTCTATAGTACCGCCAAGGTATTCGATGTGGTCAATATCTATTTTTGATATAACGCTTAAAATCGGTGCATCTATAATATTTGTTGCATCCAATCTTCCGCCGAGTCCTGTTTCGAGCACTACAATATCACATTTTTCTTTGGCGAAGTAAATAAACGCTGCTGTCGTCCATATTTCAAACTGGGTGGGCATAGCACCTTTCTCCCGCTCCACTTCCCTTGCGTATTTTTCAACCTGTGTTAAAAGTAAATCCATTTCTTCGGAAGAAATATTTTCTCCGTCAATGCTGATTCTTTCGCAAACATCAATCATATTGGGAGAAATGAATTTTCCGCATTTAAGTCCGCTTTCGCTTAAAATGCATTGGAGAAAAGCACAGGTTGAGCCTTTGCCGTTTGTGCCGGCTATATGAATGAACTTTAATTTCTTTTGAGGGTTTTGGCACTTTTCGCACAAAGCCCCGATAGATTCAAGCCCAAGTCGGCTTTTCGCCTGAAAGCTGTTAGCATATTCTTTGAAATTGCTCATTGTGCTTCACTCTCCGAAACAAATTTTTTAAGTCTGAAAACAAGCTTTTTTCCTCCGCACATTACAATCATATGCAAGGCAAAAAGAATAATCATTGCAGGAAGCCTCATCCACACTGCACTGCGGAAGCTTGCATAAATTCCCATGGCATTCAGTATTTCCGACATTATCGTAAAGCTTATGAGAAACTGCAAAAACGCACAGATAAGTGCACGGATATAATAGCCACGGTTATCCTTTACGTTAAAAAAGCATGCACCGAAAATAAATCCGCACACAAATTCCACTAATGTAATCAGGGGATTTACGCCGATTCTCAGCGCCTCTATAAAGTCGGCAGTCGCTGCGACAATCCCCGAGGACAAAGGTCCATAAATCACGCCTACAATGAAAACAGATATAAACTTCATCGGAACCTTGATGAGGCTGCCCACCCTAAAGGTGGCAAAAACGCCAAGGATAACCGTTATAGCCGTCAAAAGCCCCAATATACACATTTTCTTTGTTGAAATTCTTTGTTTCACAAAAATCAAAACCTTTCTGCAGCATGCTGCAGAAAGGTTCATAGAATCTTAGAGCAGCAACGGAATGCGAAACCACCACCGCAAATGACAGGCATTAGCATGGCACTTTTCGTCGTAAGGGCAACTTCCCGTCCCCTACGCACTTGACGCAGTGATTTCTACTTTGCTGTTATGTTATATTTAATTATATTTTTCCAGATTCCAGATTTTATCGTTATACTCATTAATCGTTCTGTCGCTGGAGAAGAATCCGCTCATAGCCACATTAATGATAGCTTTCTTAAGCCATACATCTTCATTGCGGTATTCCCTGTCAGCTACGCGATGAATTTCACAATATGCTTCAAAGTCACGCACTACCATATAAACGTCCGCTCTGCCGTGGTCTCCAAAAATCAAGGTCTGGTAAAGGTCCTGATACTTTTTGGGGTCATTGGGGCAGACAGTTCCGTCAATAAGCATATCAAGAACTCTGCGAATCTGAGAATTTGAGGTGTAGATGTTCTGGCTTGAATTTTCGTTATACTGAAGCTCACGGTTGACTTCGGGGGTTTTCATACCGAATATGAAGATGTTATCATCGCCCACGCACTCACGCATTTCGACATTTGCACCGTCAAGCGTACCGATTGTAAGAGCACCGTTTGCCATAAACTTCATGTTACCCGTACCGCTTGCTTCCTTACCTGCTGTTGAAATCTGCTCGCTGATTTCTGCCGCAGGAATAATTTTCTGTGCAAGGCTTACGCCGTAGTTTTCAATAAACACAACCTTGAGTCTGCCGTTTACCGCAGGGTCATTATTAACAAGCTTTGCAACATCGTTTATCAGCTTTATAATAAGCTTCGCACGGGCGTATCCGGGAGAAGCCTTTGCTCCGAAGATAAAGGTATGCGGATACATATCAAAGGTCTTATCCGTCTTAAGCTTATCGTAGAGATAAAGAATGTGAAGCACATTAAGAAGCTGACGCTTGTATTCGTGCAATCTCTTTACCTGTACGTCAAATATACTATTGGGGTCAACATCGATTCCGTTATGTTCCTTGATATATGCGGCAAGCTCCTGCTTTTTCTTAAGCTTGACTGCCTTAAACTGCTGACGGAACTCGGCGTCGTCTGCATAAGGAAGAAGCTTTTCAAGCTTGGATACATCCTTTACCCAGCCTTTGCCTATTTTCGAGGTAATAAGCTCGCTAAGCTCAGGATTTGCAAGTCTGAGCCAACGGCGGTATGTGATACCGTTGGTAATTGAAACAAATTTGTCGGGTGTAAGATTATTGTAATCACGGAATACGTCGTTACGAAGAATATCCGTATGAAGTCCCGAAACGCCGTTTACCTTATGACAGGTTGCAAGGCACATATTTGCCATGTTGATATAGTTATGAGCAATGATTGACATATAGTTGATTTTGCCCCAGTCATCGCCGTAGCGTGCGTGGAGGTCCTCAACAAGTCTGCGGTTCATTTCATCAACAATCATATAAATTCTGGGAAGAAGCCTCTGGAACATATCCATAGGCCACTTTTCAAGAGCCTCTGCAAGGATTGTGTGATTTGTATACGCAAATACACGCTGTACAATATCCCATGACTGTTCCCAGCCCATTCCCTCTTCATCCATAAGGACACGCATAAGCTCGGGAATTGCGATTGCGGGGTGGGTATCATTAATGTGAATTGCAATAAATTCGGGAAGGCGGTCAAGATCCATTCCCTTGTGATGACGCTTGAATCTGGAAATTATCCACTGAATGGTACAGGACACAAAGAAATACTGCTGACGAAGACGAAGTGCCTTACCCTCCTGGTGATTATCTTCGGGGTAAAGAACCTTACTTAAAACCTCGGCAAGTGCCTTTTCCTCTACTGCTCTTAAATAGTCACCGCCTGAGAAGCTTGACATATCAAGGTCACGCTCTGCCCTTGCAGACCAAAGACGGAGAGTGTTTACAATCTTTGCATCGTAGCCCACAATCGGAACATCATAAGGAATACCCACAACGTTTGTGGTATCGGTATAGTTTACTTTAAGACCGCTTTCTGTCATTTCGGTACTTACATTTCCGCCGAAACGGACAGTCACCTTTTCTTCAGGTCTGGGAATTTCCCATACGCTTCCGTCATGGAGCCAGTTATCGGGGGTTTCAACCTGCTCACCGTCTACGATAAGCTGCTTGAAAAGACCGTACTCGTAACGGATTGAGCATCCGAAAGAGGGAAGCTCCAACGTTGCAAGAGAATCAAGGAAGCACGCGGCAAGTCTGCCCAAGCCTCCGTTACCAAGACCTGCATCTCTTTCCATTGATGCCACTTCTTCAAGACTGCATCCCATGGATTTAAGAACCTTGTCATAGTCATTTGTAAGACCTATATTAAGAAGGTTGTTACCAAAAGAACGACCCATAAGAAATTCAAAGGAAAGGTAGAAAAGCTCCTTTTTCTGAGCTGTTCTCTGTTGGCGGCGATATGCTGTCCACTGCTGCATAATTCTGTCACGGACAGTAAGAGCAGCTGCTTTATAAATATGAGATTTTGTTGCATCCTCTAAAGTTCTGCCGTAGTGACGGTTAAGCTTTCCGAGGATTTCTTCTTTTATTTGCTGCTGATTCGCAGTAAGCTTTACTGTTGCCAATATATACAACTCCTTTAACAAGTTTTTAACAAAAATAAAATAGGTATAGGGTTATTTTTAACCCTATACCCTACATTATACTACAATCTGTTGTATACGTCAATGTATTCTTTTGCTGAATTTCGCCATGAAAAATCAGCTTTCATTGCTCTTTTTACCATAGATTGCCATGATTTCTTATTATTGTAATAAGTTGCCTTTGCGTAGTTCAGAATTCCAAGCATCTCATGTGCGTTATAATTTGCGAAGCTGAAGCCCGTTCCCGTGTTCTCATATTCGTTATAAGGCTCCACACTGTCCCGAAGCCCACCTGTTTCACGAACGATGGGAAGCGTTCCGTAACGCATGGAAATCATCTGACTAAGTCCGCAGGGTTCAAAAAGAGACGGCATCAGAAACGCATCACAGCCTGCATAAATCTTGTGGCTTACCGCATTGTCAAACATAATAAGAGATGCCAACGTGCCTTTATACTTCCATTCAAAGTGGCGGAGCATATTTTCATACTGCCCCTCTCCTGTTCCTAAGACTATCATCTGAACATCGCCGTTTTCAAATATGTTATCCATAACACATTCTACAAGGTCAAGCCCCTTTTGCCCCGTAAGCCTTGTTACCATACCTACCAAGAATTTATCAGGATTTTCCTCAAGACCGAACTGCTTCTGAAGAGCAAGCTTGTTTGCCTTTTTCTTTGAAACAACATTTCGGGCATCGTAATTATACTCTATAAATGTATCCTTTGCACTGTTCCATTCATCGTAATTAATGCCGTTTATTATACCTGTTACACTGGCACTCCTTGCGGAAAGAAGCCCGTTGAGATTCTCTCCGAAATAGTCCGTCATAATTTCTCTTGAATAAGTCTTGCTTACGGTCGTGATAAAGTCGGCATACACCAATCCGCCTTTAAGGAAGCTTGCATCCTTATAAAATTCCAGCTTATCTTCTGTGAAATAGCTGTCTGGAAGCTCGCACACATCAGCAATTGTCTTTTTATCATACACACCCTGAAATTTGAGGTTGTGAATCGTCATAACTGTCTTAATTCTGTTATAACGCTCATCGCAATTATAATGGGCACGCAGAAGAACGGGAATCATACCTGTCTGCCAATCGTTACAATGGATAACCTCGGGCCAGTAATCTATGACCTGCAAAAGGGCAAGCACGGCTTTGTCAAAGAACGCAAAGCGTTCAATATCCTCTGCCATTTCCCCATAGATAGTGTCCGAGCCGAAATAGAATTCATTATCCACAAAATAGTAGATAACCTCCCCTATTTTAAGTTCAAACACTCCGCAGTACTGGCTGCGCCAGCCCATTTTTATATAAATGTTGCTGATATAACGCATTTCATCCTTGTATTTCTGAGCAATCTTCCCATACTTGGGTAGAATTACCCTTGCCTCGCACCCCTGGGCACAAAGCTCACTCGGAAGTGCCCCTACAACGTCGGCAAGTCCGCCCGTTTTAACAAAGGGAACACATTCACTTGTGGCAAATAAAACCTTCATATGTTTTGTCCTTTCTTAATTAAAGCAATGTCCTCTTAGGAAGAATAACGGGATAATTGGGCTGACCTACCAGCCTCTTGGAAGCTCGGAGAGTACATTCCTTATCAATAATTGTATTTTCAATATCACAGTTTTCCTCAATAACACTGTTCTGCATAACGATACTGTTTTTCACTACAGCACCCTTTGCAATATGAACTCCTCTGAATATAATGCTGTTTTCCACCGTTCCCTCAATTACGCAACCGTCGGCAATAAGCGAATCGGAAATTTGTGCTGATTCTTTATACTGAGTGGGAACCTGGTCCTTTACCTTTGTATAAATGCGGTTTTCAGACCCGAAAATTTCTTTTCGCACATCGGCATCAAGCATTTTCATATTCACTTCGTAATAAGAACGCACGTTGTCCACAGTGCCTACAAACCCTTTATACTCATATCCGAAAACATTGAGCGTCTTAATGGAATTGCGAAGAAGGTCGCGTACAAAGTCGTGACTTCCCCTTGCATAAGCATCCTCGATAAGCTCGATGAGCTTAAGTCTTCCGATAATGAACATTCCCATCCCCTGAAGTGTGGTTTTGGGGAAATGAGGCTCTGTTTCCATACCTGTTACCCTGCCGTCCTCATTAATCTCGTACACCGTACTGCGGCTGAGCTGTTCATCCTTTTCCTTTTTATCCTGATATATAACGGTAATGTCTGCACCCTTTTCTATATGCTGACTGAGTGCTGCATCAAAGGTCATATTGCAGACAGTTCTTCCCGAAGCTAAAAGTACATATTGCTGACGGCTTCTGCGGAGGAATGTAAGAAGACCGTAAAGCTGGTCAACACTTCCTGCGCTTATATCGCTTACACCGCCTCTTACATAAGGAGGAAGCATAAATAGTCCATATATTTTTCTGTTAAGGTCCCACGGTGCACCGCTTCCTAAGTGGTCCATAAGTGAGGAATAGTTAATGTTGGTTGCAACACCTACATTTATAATTCCCGAATTCACCATATTTGAGAGAATAAAATCAATAAGTCTGTATCTTCCGCCAAAGGGGAGTGCAGGAACCGACCTTAAATCCGTAAGCTCGTTAAGCCTAAGCTCACTGTTATCCGCCATAACAATACCCATCATATCCTTCATCTTAGTTCTCCCCTTCCTGCTTGGATTCAACGACCATGGAATTTATACCGATTTTTTCATTGTCGGAAACTGTAACTCCGCCGCCGATAAGTGAAATTCCTCCCGTACAATAAGGACTGCTGTACTCACTTGAATCCACAGATTCGTCACCGATTACCGCACCCTTACCTATCACTGCTTCTTCGCCTATTACAGCCTTTTTAACAACAGCTCCTTCACGGATAATACTTCCGGGGAATACAATGGAATCTTCTACCACTGCACCCTTTTCCACCGTTACTCCTTCAAAAAGGATACTGTGCTTTACACTGCCCATAACATTACATCCTTCGGTAACGCAACAGTTATTAACCGATGCACCTTTAGCGATGTAATGCGGAGGCTTAACGGGGTTTCTGGAATAAATTTTCCAGTTATTATCATGCAGGTCAAATGCGGGCGGGTCTGCAAGAATGTCCATATTTGCCTCCCAAAGGCTCTGAACGGTACCTACATCCTTCCAGTAGCCGTCAAATGCATAGGCACACATGTTTTCCCCGTTGCCAAGCATTGTGGGGATAATATTTTTACCAAAGTCGTTGGAGCTTTGGGGGTCTTTTTCATCGCTTTGAAGATATTTTTTAAGGACCTCCCAAGTAAACACATAGACACCCATAGAGGCAAGATTGCTCTTAGGTTCCTTCGGTTTTTCTGCAAACTCAACAATTTTTCCGTTTTCATCTGCTGTCATGATACCGAATCTGCTTGCTTCCTCCCAGGGAACTTCTATAACTGCGATGGTTGCATCGGCATTCTTTTCCTTATGATACTCAACCATTTTTGCATAGTCCATCTTATAAATATGGTCGCCCGAAAGAATTACCACATATTTAGGATTAAACTTATCCACAAATTCGATATTCTGATAAATGGCATTTGCAGTACCCTTGTACCACTCACCTTTTTCGGCACTCTGATAAGGGGGAAGCACATATACACCGCCCGAATTCCTGTTAAGGTCCCAGGGATGTCCGCTTCCTATATAAGTGTTGAGCTCAAGGGGCTGATACTGCGTAAGCACGCCTACCGTATATATCCCTGAATGAATACAGTTGCTCAAGGTAAAGTCTATAATTCTGTACTTCCCTCCAAAGGGAACAGCAGGCTTTGCAACTGATTTTGTGAGCACGCCAAGTCGGCTTCCTTGTCCGCCGGCAAGTATCATTGCTAAACACTCGGCTTTTTTCATTAAAAATCCTTCCTCTCTTTTATTTCTTTATACGAATTCTCTTCAGATACAATGCACTCATAGGCGGAAGATCCACCTCAATGCTGTAGGGCATTGTATTCTGAGTCTTTTTCTTAGCTGAAATTGGTTTGATTTTTCGTCCGCTTCCTCCAAACTTAGTGCTGTCACTTGAAAGCACCTCGGCATATGTTCCCTGTCTGGGCACTCCTACAACGTAGTTTTTATATTCGACGGGGGTGAAGTTACAAACCACTATTACCTCGTCGGTTTTCTTCTTTCCGCGTCTTACAAATGAAACCACACTTCTGTCACGGTCATCGGCATTTATCCATTCAAAGCCGTCCCAACCGTTCTCTATCTCCCACATCGGTTTGGTATCCTTGTAAAAGTGGTTAAGATCTTTCATAAATTGATGGAATTTTCTGTGACTGTCCTGCTCCAGAAGATGCCATTCCAGCTGTTCGTAATAGCGCCACTCTATGAACTGAGCAATCTCGCCACCCATAAACAGAAGTTTCTTTCCCGGGTG
>JAZUCF010000016.1:0-59075 GCA_045638945.1 Clostridia bacterium
GAAAGAAGCAAGCCCCATGTAAACATTGGTACAATCGGTCACGTTGACCATGGTAAGACTTCTCTTACCGCAGCAATCACAAAGGTACTTGGTATGAAGGGTCAGGCTGACTTTACAGCTTACGATCAGATCGACAAGGCACCCGAAGAAAGAGCAAGAGGTATCACGATATCTACTGCACACGTTGAGTACGAGACAGAAGCTCGTCACTACGCACACGTTGACTGCCCCGGACATGCTGACTACGTTAAGAACATGATCACCGGTGCTGCTCAGATGGACGGTGCTATCCTCGTTGTATCTGCAGCTGATGGTCCTATGCCCCAGACTCGTGAGCATATCCTTCTCAGCCGTCAGGTTGGCGTTCCCTATATCGTAGTATTCATGAACAAGAGAGACCAGGTTGACGATGACGAACTTCTCGAACTCGTTGAAATGGAAATCCGTGATCTTCTCACAGAATACGAATTCCCGGGAGATGACATCCCGATCGTTTGCGGTAGCGCACTTCAGGTTCTTGAATCTGCTTCTACAGATCCTTCTGCTCCTGAATATGCTCCCATCATCGAGCTTATGAACAGAGTTGACGAGTACATTCCTACTCCTCAGCGTCCCACAGATCTTCCCTTCCTTATGCCTGTCGAGGACGTATTCTCTATCACAGGTCGTGGTACTGTTGCTACAGGCCGTGTTGAAAGAGGTATGCTTCAGGTTAACGAAGAAGTTGAAATCGTTGGTCTTACAGACGAAGCTCGTAAGGTTGTTGTAACAGGTATCGAAATGTTCAGAAAGCTTCTTCCTCAGGCTGAAGCTGGTGACAACATCGGTGCTCTTCTCCGTGGTGTTCAGAGAACTGAAATCGAAAGAGGTCAGGTTCTTGCAAAGCCCGGTTCCATCAATCCTCACACAAAGTTTAAGGGCGAAGTTTACGTTCTTAACAAGGATGAAGGTGGCCGTCATACACCTTTCTTCAACAACTACCGTCCCCAGTTCTACTTCAGAACAACAGACGTTACAGGTGAAATCGCTCTTCCCGCAGGCACAGAAATGTGTATGCCTGGCGATAACGTAACAATCTCTGTTGCACTTCAGAAGGCTATCGCTATCGAAGAAGGTCTTCGTTTCGCTATCCGTGAAGGTGGTAGAACAGTAGGCAGCGGCGTTGTATCTGCAATCGAAGAATAATCTATTGCACAAACGTTAATAAAAGAGTGAGCAGTTTTGCTCACTCTTTTTGTATGCAAAAAATGCTTTAATTTACACTGTTAAGATTAGTGTAGATGTAATGGGCAAGGAATTTGTCGTTTCCGGTTGCAAAATGGGATATTTTATGTTATAATTCTGTTAAATTAAGCCGTGATAAAACACAAATGAGGTGGTTATAGTGAACGATGTGAAAGGCACGTTGACTGTGGAGAAAGAGCAAAATACCCAATATGATGCAATACTTAGGGAGCAGAAAGCGTTAATTGCGGAAAAACGAAAAAGGCGAAAAAGGAAAAAACAGCTTGTAAATATGATTACCATTTGTCTGATTCTTCTTTTTGCGTGCATATGGGCAATAGCGTTCATAAGCACCAAGGATAAAGGTGTTAGCAGCGAGGGTGGCGGCGAGAATTTCGGAAACACCATTATCCCCGATGATGCACTTGAAATCAATGAGCTAAGCCTCTATAGGGATATTCCTTATTACAAAGAGGATAACGAGGACCGCTATAATGCGTATGCAGAACTTAATCCCCAAATGGCAAAGGAAGATATTGTGTGGAGAGTCAACGCCTATCAGGACAAAGATAAATATGAATATGATGTAGAAGCTTCCGGATACGATGACCCCACTATAATAGTAAATAAATACTATAAGGTTCCCGAAGGGTACAAGCCTCCCGACCTTCAGCAGTTTGACGGGCAATATCTGAGGAAAGATACAGGCGAGGCTTATAAAAAAATGCGTGATGATGCAAGACGTGCAGGGTACAGAATTCGCGTGGTGTCAGGCTACAGAAGCGTTGAATACCAAAAAAATCTGTATAACAGATACCTTGCTACCGATACAAAGGAAAATGTAGACCGTTACAGTGCAAGACCGGGCTACAGTGAGCATCATACAGGCATGGCAATGGATATTTTCGGCTCACGTGACGGACTTCGCGAATTTGAGAACACCCCCGAGTACGAATGGGTAAGAGATAATTGCTATAAGTACGGATTTATAATAAGGTATCTTAAGGAAACGGAAGACATAACAGGCTACGAAGCTGAGCCCTGGCATCTTCGCTATGTGGGCGTAGAAGTCAGCACCGATATGAAAGAGAAGGGAATAAACAGCTTCGAGGAATACCATGCAAAATATTTAGGATAAAATATTTTAGGAGATGAATAGTATGTTTTGTAAATCTTGCGGAACTCAGCTAAATGACGGTGCGAAGTTTTGTAAAAACTGCGGCACAGCCGTTACATATGTAAGCGAAAAGAAAACAGCCGTGGAAAACACTGAAAAGTTTACCCCCGTGCAGCCCCAGCCTCCCGTGCAGGAGGTGAAGCAGCCTGTCTATACACCCCCTGTTCAGCCTGCGATACCGAAAAAGAAAAAGGGTACATCTCCCATTCTTTATGCAGTGTTGGGAATTGTTACGGTGCTTTTGATTGCCACAATAGTTGTTTTGGTAATGACTATCAATAAAAAGGATAATAATGACGGCAACAATGGAGGTATTGTAGAAAAGGAATACGAGATTTTTCTCGCGGTAGACGAATACGAGGAAGAAACAGAAGAAAAATCCTGTACATTAAGCGGGACTATATCAACCGAAAAGGAAAAGGCTACACTCGGCATTAACGGACAGAAGATTACCACCGTATCAGAAGATGACGGGGAAAAGGTATGGTCAAAGAGGGTGACTCTTGAAGAGGGGACAAACTCCTTTGATATAGTGCTTTATACCGCTGATAACGCAAAGACAAAAACCGAGAATGTGGAAATAGAATATAAAAAGCCTTTGCTTTACGCTGAGGGAACAGTTCTCATAAAAGCAGACCCCGACGGAGTTAATATAAGACCTACTCCCAAAATCAGCGAGGAGAGGGTAATGCTTATTCCGTCTGACGATTTTCAGTCACAGTTTGTATGTCAGGGAGAGGAGCATCTTGATGAGGAAGAATTTATCTGGTGTAAGGTAATGACTCCCGACGGCAAAATCGGCTGGGTAAGGTCGGACTTAATGAAACCACTTTATTAAAAAACAAAAAGGAATTCGTTTTCGGCGAATTCCTTTTTGCATTTTAGTTAACCTGAAAAATCCTCTATTATTTGCAGTGCCTCACTTATGCTTTCAAACTCAATTCCCTCTGCAAGCTGTTTTCTGTCTGATTCGGGAAGCAAGTTAACGCTAATGTCGTAGGTCTGCCACAGCTTTTCTTCACTGCCCGTTCCTAAGTAAAGTGCAAGAATGCCGTCCTGTTCTTTTAAAATGTATTTCGGAACGGCTTCCTCGCTTTTTTTTACAGGGAGGTCATTTTCATTGCTTGAAACACTGCTTATCTTCTCTCTTTGAGGCGTAATTGAAACACGTTCGTAAAGAGAGCGTGCCCTGGATTTTTCACCGCGAACGCCTTGAATATATCCTATCATTGTTGAAAAAAATGTAGTGCTTATAAGAATAGCTGCAAAAACGGCTTTTCTGTTAAAATTCATATAAAAACCTCCTTTAATGGCTAAGTTTCTCCTATTTTCCCCGTCTGAATCCGATAATATACAAATAATATGTGCTTTGTAACACTTTTTTAATGCTTTGGTGTTATACTAAATGCTGTATAGGTATTAACTCTTGGGAGGTGCATGCTGATGCAACGAAAAAAAGCTTCAAAAAGCAAGTTTAAAAGAGCGGCAATCAGAATCCTTATCGGCATAGGCATTTTAACTTTTATGCTGATAATGGGTGTAATCGGACTGCTTTTCGGAACACTTTACGGCTATGTAGAGGATGCAGAGCTTGTAAATGTTGATAATATGCGTCTTAATCTTACTTCGTTTGTATATGTTCAGGATTCTCAGACGGGGGAAATGATAGAATACGAGCAGCTCTACGATACGGAAAACCGCGTTTGGGTTTCCGGCTCCAAGATTCCCGAGCATTTGAAAAATGCTTTTGTGGCTATTGAGGATGAGCGTTTCTACAGTCACAGCGGTATCGACTATAAGCGTTTTATAGGTGCGGCAGTTCAGTATATTACCAAGGACGGAAATTCCAGCTACGGTGGAAGCACTATTACACAGCAGCTTATTAAGAATATCACCCGTGATGATGATTATTCTATTAAGAGAAAAATCCAGGAGGCTTACCGTGCGTACAATCTGGAAAAGGAGCTTTCCAAGGATGAAATTTTAGAGTATTATCTTAATACTATTTATCTTAGTCAGAAGTGTAACGGAGTTGCAAGTGCGGCGATGACATATTTTGGCAAGGATGTATCAGAGCTTTCATTAGCGGAATGTGCTTCCATTGCAGGTATTACTCAGTTCCCCACAAAGTATGACCCTCTTGTAAACCCCGAAAATAATAAGCAAAGACAGTCGGTTATTCTCAAAAAAATGAGAGAGCTTGGCTTTATTACTCAGAAAGAGTATGAACAGGCAAAGAATGAGGAACTGAAATTTGTCAAAAAAGATGGGGAACAGTCCGAGCGTTATCAAAGCTATTTTGTTGATGCGGCAATAGATCAGGTTATTGAAGATTTGATGAAGGAGTATGACTACACAAAGGATTACGCAAGTAAGATTTTGTATAACGGTGGGCTCAAGATATATCTTTCAATGGATCCCAAGATTCAGGAAGCAATGGACAAAGTGTATAATGACCCCTCGTCATTCCAAAAGGCTTCGGGAACGCTGCAGCCTCAGTCATCTATGGTGATTATGGACCCTTACAGCGGACAGGTTAAAGCTCTCACAGGAGGCAGAGGTGCAAAGGACGGCAACCGTACACTTAACCGTGCCACACATACACTTCGTCAGCCCGGCTCAACCATCAAACCCCTTTCAGTGTATACTCCTGCCGTTGAATACGGCTTGGTGACACCTACATCAATAGTTAACGATGCCCCCGTTTCTTTCGGGGATTGGTCTCCGAGAAACGACGACAGAAGATTTGCCGGAAGGATAACCGTTGCGGCTGCACTCCGCGGATCAAGAAATGTACCTGCGGTAAAAATATGTAACTATACCACTGCAGAGGCGGCATTTAACTTTGTAAAGAATAATTTCCACATAGATTCTGTGGTAAAAAATAGAAAGTCAAACGGAAAGACATTTTCCGACGTGGGGCTTGCTCCGATAGCATTGGGCGGCCTTACCGACGGTGTAACGGTTCTTGATATGTGTGCCGCATACAGTGCTTTCCCCAACGGCGGCAAGTACATTGCTCCCACAACATATACAAAGGTGCTTGATTCCGAGGGCAACGTGCTTTTGGAACATAAAGCTACGGAATATACTGCCATGAGCGAGACAACCGCAGAGCAGATGATTAGCATGATGCAAGGCGTTGTAACGGGCGGAACAGGTACTTCTGCAAGAATACCCAATGTGCGTGCGGCAGGTAAAACAGGTACAACCTCAAGTAATAACGACAGATGGTTTGTAGGTTTCACGCCCTATTACACAGGTGCAGTATGGTTTGGTTATGACCAGCCCGCCCCGCTTCGCGGATTTTCTCCAAATCCTGCGGCAGTTGCATGGAGAAAGGTTATGACTGAAGTTCATAAGGGACTTGCCGATAAGCCTTTCTTAGAGGACGAGGTACAAGGAAAGTACAACATATTAATTTGTAAGGACAGCGGAATGAGGGCAACTCCTTCATGTAAGAATCTTGGCGGAAAGCTTTATGAAAAAAGCAAAATTCCTACAAAGCGTTGCACCGAGCATCCTTATTCGTTCAACGAAAATGACCTCGAAAAAGGCGGGGTGCTGACTGAAAAGGATGAAGAAATAGAAGGTATTGTAGACGTGGGTGAGGAAGCAGAAAATCCCTCTGAAAGCACGCCTGATGTGCCTCAGGAGCCTCAGACACCTCAACCGCCCACCCCCTCAGACAATGCACCTGTGACGGGTGATGTTGTAGAAGGAGTTTAATCAAAGGAGAAAGCTATGAATTATAAAGAATATCTGGTGAAAAGAAAGTTAGGTGCCGCAGAAATGTTGGCTACGGTTATGCTTTATTTTGCAGCGTTTATGTTGGCTCTTTGCTGTCTTTATTATCTGCGTGTGCTTGGCGGCGTTGAAAGCTTGCTTGCAGTGGGTGCGTTTTATCTGGCATATATTCTTGCCGGCAGATTAAAAAAAGAATTTGAGTATACAATTATTGAGGATTCAGTAGATATCGATGTAATTTTTAATGCATCCAAAAGAAAAAATCTGATATCTTTTTCCGTGAAGCAAATCGAGGTAATGGCGGCAATGAATGATGAAAAGTACAGCGGACGCCTCAAAGAGAAGTTTGATAAGGTGATTGACGCATCTACCTGGAAAAAAGGTGCTGCTGTATATTTTACCATCCTTGAAAACAAGGGACAAAAGACAATTGTGAAGTTTGAGCCGTCTTTTTCATGTCTGGAATATATGAAGAAATATGCCCCCGACAAAATTCACATAAGCAATGCGGCAGACGATAACGAATTTGAATAAAACATATTGGGGGTGTAAAGCTTTTTTACACCCCTCTTTCTTTAAAAAATGCCTGTATGGCGGAACGGAGTAAGGTATGCTGTTTTTAACTACAGATATGATAAGAGAAGCAGAAGCACGTGCCGTGGAAAATGTCAGTGCGATGCAGCTTATTGAAAATGCGGCATTTGCCTGTTACAATGAAATAAAGGAGTTTAATTCCTTCAGAGTATATTGCGGTAAGGGTAATAACGGAAGCGACGGCTATCAGGTTGCAATTTTACTTAAGCGAGATGGAAAAAGGGTTGAGATTGTTCAGGTAGAGCCTCCCCAAAATGAGGATTGCCGTGCACTTTGCAAAAAAGCAATGGAGGAGGATATTCCGATTGTTCAGGGTGCGTTATTTCCTACAGAGGAATTTGAGTGCAGTGTAGACGCAATTTTCGGAATAGGTCTCAAGGGAGAAATAGAAAATACGGATATAATCCGTGCCATTGAAATGATTAACTCCTCCGGCACTTATGTGGTTTCCTGCGATGTTCCCAGCGGATTTGACAGTGATACGGGAAAAAAGTGTACAATAGCGGTAAAAGCGGACAAAACCATTACCTTTACAGCGCCCAAAAGGGGAATGCTTTCAAATGAAAGCATTGATTTGTGCGGAGAAATAGTTATAGCCGAAGTGGGAATCCCTGTTGACTATAACGAAATTACCCAAAGTACATGTGTGCCTCTTACACCCAAGCTTGCGGCAACCATTATCCCCAAAAGAAGCCGATATTCCCATAAGGGTACTTTCGGCACGGCGGTAATTGTTGCAGGGAGCAAAACCATGTCGGGTGCGGCGGCAATGGCTGCACAGGCAGCATTAAGAAGCGGATGCGGACTGGTGAAAGTAATCGCTCCCTCACAGATATGCCCTATTTTGAATATATTGGTAAAGGAAGCAATTGTTATCCCAGTACCTGAAAAGGACGGGATAATGCTTCCCGAACTTTCCCGCGAGGCGTATGATGCTATACAAACTGCCGACAGTGTTCTTGTGGGGTGCGGAATCGGAAGAGGAAATCACCATCTGCTGATTAAAAATATATTAAGTGCGGCGTCATGCGGTGTAATAATTGATGCCGACGGGATAAATGCAATTGCAGGTGAGCTTGATATTATAAAGAACAAAAATGTTCTTTTAACACCACACGTAAAAGAATTTTCGCGAATAAGCCAGATGGAAGTCAAAGATATAGAAATGAGGCGTATACAGATTGCCGATAAATTTGCCTGCGAAATGGGAATAAACCTCCTTTTAAAGGGGGCAAGGACGGTTATAACCTACGGTGGAAGTAATAAGTATGTCAGCCTTAATTCCACAAGTGCACTTGCTAAGGCAGGCAGCGGAGATGTGCTTTCGGGGATAATCGTCTCCTTTGCGGCACAGGGGCTTTCTCTGACGGACAGTGCGGCACTTGGGTGCTATATTCATTCCAAAGCAGGTATTATCGCAGAAAAGAAAATCGGGGCATACGGCACCGTAAGCGGAGATTTAATTGAGCTTATTCCGGCAGTTATAAGAGAAATTACGAGGTAAATGTATCAATTAAAAGATTTATGTGCATAATGAAGGTGTAGATGCACATAGCCTTTCAACGGCTACATAGTTTTGGAATAAGTTACATTTGACCTTCCGCCGAAAATATAGTATAATAGACATATATTTGCTATAAGGGAGGGCATGTCAGATGAAACTTTGGACAAATCGCAAAATATCTGTCACATTGCCCGATTGCTTAGTTGAGGAGATAGATAAAATTGCCTTGACACTTAATCGGTCACGGAGTGAACTCATGGCGTTGGCAGTAAAGCAGTATGTCGGTGAAAGAAAGAAAATTGAATTAAAGCAGCAAATGAAAAAGGGATATTTGGAAATGGGCGAGATAAATCTTGAGCTTGCTCATGAATCTCTGTTATCCGATGAAAAAGCATGTGAAATCTACGAGAAATATTTGGGGGAAGATTAAATCCCTTCATCGGAGGAATGAAACTTGATTGTAAAACGCGGTGATATTTTTTATGCTGATTTAAGTCCCGTTGTAGGCTCGGAGCAAGGAGGAATAAGACCTGTATTGGTAGTTCAGAATGACGTGGGAAATAAATATAGCCCTACTGTTATTGCGGCGGCAATAACCAGTAAGATTAATAAGGCAAAGCTTCCCACCCATATCGAGCTTGACGCACAGAAGTATGGTTTAAGCCGTGACAGCGTAATACTTCTTGAACAGGTCAGAACCATTGACAAACAACGGCTTCGGGAAAAAATCGGTAAATTAGATGAACTGCAAATGATAAAGGTTAATGATGCCATTTCCGTCAGCTTCGGATTGGTAGAAAACTGAAAGGGTTGTGTTACGAATGAAAAAGACATTGGCGATTATCTTAAGTGCTATAGGCGTATTTGCGGCGGCATATGCCGCGCAGCCGGGGACAAATGAGGACCCGCTTGTGACTAAAAGCTACCTTGAGCAGATGACACGCTTTAACGTTGTGGAGGTTCTGCAGGGAAAAAGTGTGTATGGGCAGGCTGGCACAGAAATGATTCTCCGTCAGGGCGAATGCAGTATTATCGGAACCCAGAAGGGCGGAGTAAGCGATGTTACTATGGGTTATGACCTTGCTGACGGAATCACGGTGCAGGGAAACCACCTGCTTGTAGTTCCCGTAAATGATGGAAGAGGCGTAAAAGCCTTAACAAACTGCCTTATTATGATTAAGGGTGGGTATGAGATAAGATAAAAAAAGGCTGTAAAAAGTTTGAACTTTTTACAGCCTTTTTTTACCTTATATATTCTGATACAAATTCGCCTATTCTTTCCAGTGCTTTTTCAATGTTTTTAATACTGTAGGCATAACTACATCTTATAAAACCTTCACCGCTTTCGCCAAAGGCTGTGCCGGGTACTACGGCTACCTTTTTTTCATAAAGGAGCTTTGTGGCAAATTCTTCACTGGTAAGTCCCGTAGCACTTATGTTGGGAAATACGTAAAACGCACCAAGGGGTTCAAAACAGCTAAGTCCCATTTCCCTGAATCCGTTCACCATCACCCTGCGACGGTGGTCGTATTCGCTTTTCATGTATTCAACATCGTCGTCACAGCTTCGCATTGCCTCAATAGCCGCATACTGGCTTGTCGTGGGGGCGCACATAATTGCGTATTGATGAATTTTCGTCATCTGCTTTATAACAGGCTCAGGACCGCAGGCATAGCCAAGTCGCCAGCCAGTCATTGCAAATGCCTTACTGAAGCCGTTTACCGTTACTGTCCTTTCCCACATATCCTCGATTGCGGCAAAGGGAACGTGAGGATTCCCCGTGTAATTAAGCTCGCCGTAAATTTCATCCGAAAGGACAAAGAGATTATGTTCCTTTACAACCTTTGCAATCTGCTGGAGGTCCTCTCTTTCCATCACTGCCCCTGTGGGATTATTAGGGAAGGGAAGAATAAGAAGCTTTGATTTGGGCGTGATTTTTTCAATCAGCTTTTCGGCGGTCAGTTTAAAATTATCCTTTTCCTCCGTCTGAATTGTGACGGGAGTGCCGCCTGCCATAATCGTGCAGGGCTTATAGCAAACAAAGCACGGCTCGGGAATCAGAACTTCATCTCCCGGAGAAATGATTGCACGGATAAGAAGGTCGATAGCCTCGCTACCACCCACGGTAACAAGAGTTTCGGTTTTGGGGTTGTAGCGGAGGTCATATTTCCGCATAAGATATGTGCAAATTTCGTTCCTGAGTTCGATAAGGCCGCTGTTTGCACTGTAGTGGGTATGACCTTTTTCAAGGGAATAAATACCTGCTTCTCTTACTGCCCAGGGGGTAACGAAATCCGGTTCGCCTACGCCCAAGGATATTACGTCCTTCATTTCTGCGGCAACGTCAAAAAACTTTCGGATTCCGCTGGGAGCAAGGGACGAAATGTTTTCCGATATTAGTTTTGAATAATCTATCATATGCTGATAACCTCCCGGTTATCCTCTTCCTTTTCAGTGAAGAAAATTCCGTCCTTTTTATAGGTCTTAAGCTCGAAATGAGTTGCCGTGGAAACAACGCTTTCCATGGGAGCGAGCCTCTCGGACACAAACATTGCAACCTCTTTTAAGCTTTTGCCTTCAACGGTTACGAGAAGGTCATACGCACCTGATATGAGTGTAACGGATTTCACCTGAGGGAATTTGTAAATACGCTCAGCAACGGTATCAAATCCGCCGCCGCGTTGAGGCGTAAGCTTAATTTCAATATTGGCAGTAGTGGTTTCTCTGCCTGCCAGTTCCCAGTTTATAATGGTTTTATAGCCAAGGATGACGTTCTCATCTTCCAGTTCCTTTATGGCGGCCTTTACTTCACCCTCCTCTATACCAAGCATAATCGCAATCTTGGATGAAGTCAGACGGCTGTCCGATTCAAGCAGCGATAAGATTTTGTTTTTCATAGAAATCACCCTTTCTTTTTCTGAATAATATTATTATAATGGATTCAGACAGAAAAATCTACTGTTTTTTTCAAAAATACCAAAAATATTCCGACAGAATGTTCGTAAATATGACTATCTAAAAACTATAATGTAAAACGATGCAAAAAACATTTGAAATCTGATGTATAATATGGTATGATATATCTTGTAGGATTGTTGTTAAATGAAAGGAAGATGTTTATGTGCGGAATAGTTGGATATATAGGTAACAAAAATGCAGCTCCCATTCTCCTTGAGGGGCTTTCCAAGCTTGAATACAGAGGCTACGATTCAGCAGGTATAGCTGTGGCTGAGAATGGAAAGGTACAGCTTCATAAGGCTGTGGGCAAACTTGAAAATCTTATAAAAAAGACGGATGGCGGTAAAAAAATGCCTGAAACTATCGGTATAGGTCATACCAGATGGGCAACACACGGCAAGCCCACAGAAAACAATGCACATCCTCATGCCTCGAGCCGTTTCACATTGGTACATAACGGAATCATCGAAAACGAGGCGGCACTTAGAAAGCACTATCTTGAGGGAGTTAAATTTAACAGTGATACAGATACTGAGGTAATTGTACATCTCCTTGAGAAATTCATAAAAGAAGACAAGGATGTAAAGGTTGCCATTGGACATATTATAGGTGAGCTTGAAGGCTCCTATGCCCTTGCAATTATTGACAAGGAAGATATGAATACAATTTATGCCGTAAAGAATAAGTCCCCCCTCCTTGTTGGTAAGGGAGACGGATTCAATATGATTGGCTCAGATGCTATGGCAATGATTGCAAATACAGATACATTCTATGAAATCCATGATAAGGAATTTGCAGTAATCACCCGTGAAAACATTGAAATTTATACGTCATATGCAAAAAAGGTAGAGCGTGATTCCTTCCATGCTGAGATTGATGTTTCTGATACAGAAAAGGGAACATACCCTCATTTCATGCTTAAGGAAATCGAGGAACAGCCCCTTGTTATCCGCAGAATTATGCAGCAGTATTCCGATGAAGAGGGAAATCTTGTTGTGGATAAGGACATTGTAAAGGACATCAAGGCAAGCGACAGAATTTATATTATTGCCTGCGGAACAAGCTACCATGCAGGTCTTGTAGGGCAGACATATATAGAGCAGCTTGCAAAGATTCCCACAATGAGCTATATTGCCAGTGAGTTTGTTCATAATATGCCCCTTCTTTCAAAGAAGCCTTTCTTCATCTTTATTTCCCAAAGCGGTGAAACGGCAGACAGCCGTGCGGTGCTTGTAAAGGTAAAGGAAATGGGACACAAGTGCCTCACAATTACCAACGTAAAAGGCTCTACTCTTTCCAGGGAAGCAGACCATACAATGATTCTTCACGCAGGTCCTGAAATTGCAGTTGCATCTACCAAGGCATACACTGCACAGATGGCAGTGCTTGCAGTGCTTGCAAATGCACTTTCGGATAATCCCGTGAACCTCAAATACGAGCTTGCAAAGACAGCAACCGTTATGGAAAGCCTTTGCAATAACCGTGAGCTTTTCCATGAGCTTTCAAAGGAATTTTTTGCTACAACACGCAACTGCTTCTATATCGGCAGAAGTACAGACTACTATGTATGCCTTGAAGCGGCACTTAAAATAAAGGAAATTTCATATATTCAGGCGGAGGGCTTTGCCGCAGGCGAGCTTAAGCACGGCACAATCGCCCTTATTGAAAAGGATACTCCCGTAGTTGCATTCATTACGAGAGAGGCAGTTAACCTTAATACACGCAGTAATATCAAGGAAGTTCGCTCCAGAGGTGCTAAGGTGCTTACTATTTCGCTTAAGAGAATCAGCGCACACAGCGACCAGGTTGTTATCGGTGATGTGGACGAAATGTTTGCTCCTCTTGTAAGTGCGCTTCCCATGCAGTATCTTGCATATTATGCGGCACTTATCCGCGGATGTGATATTGATAAGCCCAGAAATCTGGCAAAATCGGTAACGGTAGAATAAAAATGCGGAATTCGGAGTGATTCTGCTTTCCGATAACATATTGAATTAAAGAATGTAGGGGCAGATTAAAAAACGGCTCCTACATTCTTTTAAATACTTACAAGGTGGTAGTTATGAAATCAAATTCAATAAATAAGCTTTCTTTTTATTTACAGATGCTTAAAGCACGCTTTGGCGACGGAGAATATTTCATTGAAATGAGCATAAGCTTTAAATCGGGAACGAAGCAGTTCCCCGCCTCCGTAAAAAAAGAGGGAGAGAAGCTTGTGCTTTCCTTTTCGGGAACAAAGAAAGACTTTGACTGGAAAGAAATTGAAAGTATTGCCAAGGATTACGATGCAATGGTGCTTGTATATAAGGAACGCGGCACAGATGCAATAATAACTGCCGATGACAGAAACGTAACCCTTAAATATGACGATATTGCACCGATAGAAAAAAACACTACCGCCACGGTAGGAGAGAGGCAGTATCTCATAGCTCCTCCCAAAGCAAACGCTTTGCTCAAGGAAATAGGCATAATGGGGCAGAACGGAAAAATAAAAAATGATATGGTGCGGAAATACAATCAGATAGACCATTTCGTAGAGCTTATTGCAGACTACCTGAAAAAGCTTGACGGAAAAATTGAGGTGCTTGACTGTGCCTGCGGAAAAAGCTATCTTTCCTTTGCACTTAACTACTACTTAAAAGACGTGCTTAAAAAAGACTGCCATGTAACAGGTGTTGACTATTCAGAGATTGTTATAGAAGCTTCAAAGAAAAGTGCAAAAAACTTAGGGTATAATAATATGACCTTTGTGAAAGCGGATTTAAAAACCTATACTCCCGAAAGGAAGCCCGATGTGGTTATCAGCCTCCATGCCTGTGATACGGCTACCGATATGGCAATCGGTGCGGCAATCAACGCGGGTGCAAAGGCGATTTTTGCCGTTCCGTGCTGTCATAAGGAGCTTTTGGGGCAGTATTCTTATGAGCCTTTTGCTCCGCTCTTAAAGCATGGTATATTTAAAGCAAGACAGGCAGATTTGCTTACTGATTCGCTTCGTTGTCTGCTTCTTGAAGCTTCGGGATATTCCGTTACACCACAGGAATATATTTCACCCGTGGAAACCCCGAAAAATTTGCTTATAAAAGCATTTAAAGACGGTAAAAACGCAAAAAAAGCAACAAAGGAATATTACGAGCTGAAAAAAATGCTGGGTATCACTCCCAAACTTGAGACACTTATAAAGCTGGAGGCAGAATAATGGATTTTAGCGAAAAGACAGTAAAAAAAGAATATATTTTTAAAGGAGAGGTAATAAATCTCCGTGTGGACACGGTGACAACACCTTCGGGCAACCTTGCCACGAGAGAGCTTGTGGAGCATCCCGGTGGCGTGTGCGTTGTACCTCTTTTTGATGACGGAACGATAATTATGGAATGGCAGTACCGCCGTCCCTTTGATACAAATACATATGAAATTCCCGCGGGAAAGCTCCATTATGGAGAAGACCCCTTGGAATGCGGAAAGCGTGAACTTGAGGAGGAAACGGGATATTGTGCAAGAAACTACACATATCTCGGCAAAATGTACCCCACCCCCGGCTTTTGCGGAGAGGTTGTACACATGTATCTGGCAACCGATTTGTACGAGGGAAGCGTAAACCGTGACGAGGATGAATTTATGGAACTTGAGAGAGTGCCGCTTTCCGAAGTTACCGACAAGGTACTGAGTGGAGAAATCGTAGATGCAAAGACCTGTATTGCGATTTTGAAGGTAAATGAGATGAAAAACAGAGGAATGATTTGATGAAGGTTTCATTCTATGCATTAGGATGTAAAGTAAATCAATATGAGATAGACTGCTATGCAAAAATGTTTGCCGATTCGGGATGGGAAATCGGAAGCTTTTCGGAAAAATGCGATGCATATGTAATTAACACCTGTGCAATAACGAATATCGGAGAGCGAAAAAGCAGGCAGATAATTCGCCGTGCAAAAAAACAAAATCCCGATGCGGTCGTAGCCGTAACGGGATGCTATGCCCAGACAAAGGCGGAGGAAGTAAAGAATATGATTGAGGCGGATGTGGTGCTGGGTACTGCTAACCGCTCTCATATATGCCGCATTGTGGAAGCTAAGATAAAAGGCGAGGATATAGACCTCCTCTGCGATATTATGAAAGAAAGGTGCTACGAAGAATTAGAGTGCGAGGGAAAAACCGAGCGTACACGTGCCTATATCAAAATTCAGGACGGGTGCGATAATTTCTGTTCCTACTGCATAGTGCCTTATGCTCGCGGACCTGTACGAAGCCGAAAGCTTGAAAACATTGTCCCCGAAGCAAAGAGGTTGGCAGAGGCAGGCTTCAGGGAAATAGTCCTGACGGGAATCAGTGTTGCTTCTTACGGCAAGGACTTGAAAGACGGCAAAACCTTGAAAAATGTTATCGAGGAAGTGTGCAGGGTTGATGGCATTGAAAGAGTCCGCCTCAGCAGTATTTCACCAAATATTTTTGATGACGAATTTATAGCTTTCATTGCAAATGAAAGGAAAATGTGCCGCCATTTTCATATATCCCTCCAAAGCGGAAGCAGCAGCGTGCTTAAACGTATGAACAGGAAGTATACCGCAGAGGAATACCTTGATACGCTGGAAAGAATCAGAACGGCTATGCCCGATAGCGGAATTACTACGGATATAATCTGCGGATTTCCCGAAGAAAGCGATGAAGAATTCCTTGAAACCATGGAATTTGTGAAAAAAGCACGCTTTTTAAAGGTGCATGTGTTCCCTTATTCCGAGCGAAGCGGAACTGTAGCGGCACGAATGGAGCAAGTACCTCATAACATCCGCGAAGAACGCGCGGCAAATCTTGCAAAGTTGACAGAGAAAATTGCAAAAGATGTAGAAGAGAGCTTTATCGGGGAAAGTCTTGCGGTGCTTTTCGAGCAAGTACAGGGCGAATATGCCGAAGGACTTGCAGGAAACTACCTGCGTATTTACGCAAAAGGCACAGAGGAGCTTACAGGCGAAATCCGAAATGTGAAAATCAAGGAATATAAAGACGGAAGAATATACGGCGAAATAATATAATGATAATTAGAAACCCAATCCGATGCAGATTTAAAGCAGGGATTGGGTTTTTTTGAGGCGCTTGTAAATTAGAACTAAAACCCTCTAAAAATAATTTAAGTAAAATTATGATAAAAGCAGACTTGATTTTCGTCATTTGCCGTGATATAATAGCAAAAAAGCGAACAAATGTTTCAAAAGGCGGTGGTTTTATTATTGTAAAAGAAAAAGTACATTAGAAAACCGTAGGGCGGTTAACCAATGTACTAAATCACGGATATGCAAATTTTTAGAAAATTTGTACAAGGCGTTGTTAAAGCAAAAAGCCTTTTCGGTAAGAGTAATTTTGAATTTACAGAATTAAAAAATCCATTTAAACAAGACTCAATAATGAAAGGCTTTTTATGGGCGGCTAATGATATTGCGTATATGGATCAAAAGTGGGGATTGTTGGATCCCGTTGGGGTTGAGATAACTTATACTAAGAAGTATTAAAGGAGAAGTCTTATGAAAAACAAAATTTTAATTATACTTTTGTTTATTCTATTTGCGATACCAATTCCTATTGCTATGGTAGGCTTTTTATTTTCTTTTATATGGATTGCCTGTGTAATTATAGGAAACCTTCGCTTGGTCGAAACTTTATCTTCATTATGCGTAATAGCAGCAGGGGTCATATATCTTTTTGGTTATGTATATGCTTTTTCAAAAACAAGGAAAGAAAATAGAATTACCGCAAAAACATTTCTCCCAATACTAACCGGTTTGTTATCGGTGATGCTTTTGCTGCTATTAAAACCGATAAATAATTACATTGACAAGACAACACCATATTTTGGGTTTGCAAAAAAAGATTTTTCGGTTGTCGATGAACTTGATTCCCATGGCGGATTTCAAGGAGAAGGGTCTTATTATCTCATTTTGGATTGTTCCGGCAACAAACAAAAAGCATTGGATATAATAAAGGATTGGAAAAAACTACCTTTATCAGAAAATCTTAATATGGCTATGTACGGAGGAGAAAAAGACGGTGTAGTATATGACTATGAGTTGGCAAAAGAAGCATATATGCCAAAAATTGAAAATGGTTATTATATGTTTAAGAACAAGCAATCAGGAAGTAATAATAGTGCAGATGATGCAAAATTGTTAGATAGGTCTTCATTTAATTTTTCAATAGGTGTTTATGATTGCGAAACTGATAAAATGTATTACTTTGAGTTTGATACGTAAATAGTTTTCAAGGGTATTTCTGTTATGAATCCCGAAAGTCAATCGAATATAATTGCAGAGGAAAACGGTCAGAGATTTTCAAAAGAGAGTTTCTGGCCGTTTTTTCCCTTAAAAGTCTTTACAAAGACGCAAAAAAGCGGTACAATATTGTATTATGGAATAACTATGGAAACAAGGGGGAGAAAGCTTGAAAAAAGGGGATATATTTTTAATTGTAATCGCTGTAGCTTTTCTTTTTCTGTGGCTTATTCCCAAGGAACATGGCGGCGAGGCGGCAATTTACGTCGACGGAAAAATATACAAGCGGATTTCTCTTGAAAAGGATTGCGAAATAAACGTAAATAGTGATTTCGGAGAAAACACAGTGTCTGTAAAAAACGGTGTTGTTACAATAGTACAAGCAGATTGTCCCGACAAGCTTTGTCAAAAAGAAAAAATTGATTCTTCCGGAGGAAGCATCGTATGCCTTCCCAACAGACTAAGTATAATTATAGAAAACACCAAATCAGAGAATAAAGCGGATGTATTGCTATGATAAAAACAAAGGATATTACAAGGACGGCGGCACTTACCGCCGTGGCGGTGCTTTTAGGATATGTGGAGAGCCTGTTCCCCCCCATTGCGGCAGGTGTTAAATTAGGGCTTGCAAATACTGTGGTTTTAACCTCTCTTTACACACAGAGCGTGGGAAAAGCGTGGGCTATTGCCATTTTAAAGGTGCTTTTATGCATGATGCTGTTTGGTAACGCCTCGGCGTTTGTATATAGCCTCAGCGGTGCACTTATGAGCGTGTGTATCATGAGCATTGCAAAGAAAACAGGGCAGTTTTCGATTATAGGAGTAAGCAGTTTAGGCGGAGTTTTTCATAATATGGCACAGCTTTTGTGTGCATATTTCATTATAGGAAATGGCGTAATCTTTTATATCCCCGTACTTTTGGTATCGGGCGTTGTATGCGGAATCCTTACGGGTATCGCCGCACATATTATTGTGAAAAGGAGGGATTTATTTGGCAAGGAATGATTATTTACATTTATCGGAAGAAAAATCACACGAAATTGAAGAAAAGCTGAAGCTTCCGCTAAAGCAGGTCATAAGGCGGAACAATGACCGTGACCGTGCCAAAATATGGCGGCCATGCTACGTCCGCGACATTGAGAAAATCCTCCATCACCCTTATTACAACCGCTATACCGATAAAACACAGGTATTTTCCTTTTTCAAGGATGATGATATTACCCGCCGTGCCCTTCACGTGCAGTTGGTATCGAGAATTGCCCGCAACATCGGTCGGCTCCTCGGGCTTGACCTTGACCTTATTGAAGCGATAGCTCTGGGGCACGATATAGGGCATACGCCGTTCGGACATGCAGGGGAAAGGCTATTGGGCGAAATATACCACTCCCGCATGGGAAGATATTTTAATCATAACGTACACAGCGTAAGAGTTCTCGATAAGATATTCAATCTTAATATCAGCCTTGATACCCTCGACGGAATCCTTTGTCATAACGGCGAGCTTGAACTTAAGGAATATTCCCCGTTACCAATATCAGGTTTTGATGAGTTTGATGAAAAGGTGGAAAGCTGTTATATTGACCGCGATAATGTGAAAAAGCTGATTCCCTCAACGTTGGAGGGATGCGTTGTCCGAGTCAGCGATATTATAGCATATATCGGCAAGGACAGGCAGGATGCAGAGCGTGCAGGGGTAAAGGTTCCTTACGCAGGCACGGATAATTCCCATATGATAAATAACTTTGTGGTTAACATTGTGGAAAACAGCTTTGGAAAAGACTCAATCCGAATGGACGGGGAATACTTTGAAGCACTGAAAAAGGCGAAAAGCGATAACTACGAGCGTATTTATCTTGCGGACAGTGTTAATGAGCAGTATAACACCTGCCTTAAGACAATGTTTGAGATGCTTTATGAAAGGCTTATAAAAGATTTGGCGGATAAGGACAGCCTCATTTACCGCCATCATATTGATTATGTGAACACACGCAGAGGATATTACAAGTCCGAAACGCCTTACGAGGAGGAAGATACTCCCGATGATATTGTGACGGACTTTATTGCATCGATGACAGATGACTATTTTATAGATGTATGTGCTCATCTCTTGCCCGATGCACCCACTGTAAAATATATTGGCTACTTTGACAAATAAGAAAGGATGAAATATATGGATAACAAAAAAATGGCAGAGCTTCTGCTCCCCAATATTGACAAAACTCCCGAGTATTACGAAAACCTTTACCCCGAAAGAAATCTTCCCGAGGGGGCAAAGGTTACAAGGCTCGGCCCCAGCCCTACAGGCTTTATTCACTTAGGTAATCTTTTCGGTGCAATTACCGATGAAAGATTAGCACACCTCAGTGATGGTGTGTTCTATCTTCGCATAGAGGACACCGATAACAAGCGTGAGGTTGAGGGTGCTGTAGATGTTGTTATCAACACTCTGCGTTATTTCGGCGTGGAGTTTGACGAAGGTGCTACAAGTGACGGTGAAAAGGGTAATTACGGCCCCTATCGCCAAAGACAGCGTGCCGAAATCTATCAGACCTTTGCAAAATGGCTTATTGAGCAGGGTATGGCATACCCCTGCTTCTGCACTGAGGAAGAGCTTAGTGCAATGCGTGAAAAGCAGACCGAGCTTAAGGAAAATTTCGGCTACTACGGTAAATGGGCAGTGCACAGAAATATTACGGTTGAAGAAGCACAGAAAAATATTGAAGAAGGAAAGCCTTTCGTTCTTCGTTTCCGTGCTCCCGAAAATACGGGTAAGACCTTTACCGTTAAGGATGCAATCCGTGGTGAGCTTACTATGCCCGAAAATGAACAGGACGTAGTTATCCTTAAATCAGACGGAATTCCCACATATCACTTTGCACACGTGGTAGACGATCACCTTATGCGTACCACCCACGTAGTACGCGGTGAGGAATGGCTTGCAACGCTTCCCATTCACGTACAGCTTTTCAGAGCTATGGGCTGGAAAGCACCTATCTACTGCCACACAGCACAGCTTATGAAGATTGATAATGGTGTAAAGCGTAAGCTCAGTAAGCGTAAAGACCCCGAGCTTTCCCTTGATTATTATAAGAGCGAGGGTTACCTTCCCGGAGCAGTATGGGAATATCTTATGACTGTGCTTAACTCAAACTATGAGCAGTGGAGAATGGACAACCCCGAAAGCGATGTGAAAGAGTTCCCATTTACTGCAAAGAAAATGGGTATCAGCGGTTCTCTCTTTGATATAGACAAGCTTAACGATGTCAGCAAAAATTATCTTGCTACTCTTGACAGTGAGACCGTTTACGACTATATTACCGCGTGGGCAAAGGAATGTGATGAGGAATATTACAACCTCCTTACCCGTGACAAGGATTTTGCAATCGGTATGATTGGTATTGGCAGAGGCGGCGAAAAGCCCCGTAAGGATATCAGCCATTGGAAGCAATCCAAGGATTTCTATAGCTTCTTCTTTGACGAGCTGTTTAAAATTGAGGACAGCTACCCCGAAAACGTTTCCGAGGAAGACAGAAAGATTATTCTTTCAAAATACATGGAAACATACGACCATAGTGATGACCAGTCAACATGGTTTTCAAAGGTTCGTGCAATCGGCGAGGAGCTTGGTTATGCACCCCAGCCCAAGCTTTACAAGAAAAACCCCGAAAACTATAAGGGGCATGTAGGTGATGTCAGCGGAGTAATCCGTGTGGCAGTGACGGGCAGAGGAAATTCTCCCGACGTGTGGTGCATTCAGCAGGTGTTGGGCGAAGAACGCACCATGGAGAGGATAAAGAAGGCATATGAGCAGAAATAAAAAGCTTGCCATAGTCTTTTCGGTGATGACCTGTGCAATTATACTTCTTGTTATAATGCTTGTAAATGAGTTTGATACACACAAGGAGCCTGCAATCAATGAGCCGTCTAAAGTCACCGTTACGCTTAAAGCGGTGGGGGATAATCTCATTCATTCCCCAATATACAATTCGTGTAAGACGGAGGACGGCTTTGATTTTGACGGGCTATATACAAATATCACTCCCCATATAAAGGAGGCAGACATTGCCGCCATAAATCAGGAGACCATTTTTGTTGATTCAGTATCTGCACTCAGCGGATATCCTGCTTTCGGCACACCGCCCGAGGTTGGGGAGAGTGTGGTAAAGGCAGGGTTTAACCTTGTAACGCACGCAACGAATCATACCTATGATAAGGGAGCGGACGCCGTTTTCCATACAATAGACTTTTGGAAAAAGCACAAGGATGTCACGGTTATCGGAATAAATGAAAATCAGGACAAGCAGGACAGCATCACCATTTGGGAAAAGGACAATCTTAAGATTGCACTATTGAATTTTACCTATGGGCTTAACGGCTACAGACCGCCTGCCGACAAATCCTATCTCGTAAATATATTCGGCAGAGGTGAGAGGGAGGAAGAGATCCTTTCCAAAGCGGAGGAAGCTGCCGATATTACAGTGGTATTCCTGCATTTTGGAACGGAATATACCCATAAGCCTACGGCATCGCAAATAAAAGATGTGGAGTTTTTGACACAGAACGGAGCGGATATTATCATTGGTACTCATCCCCATGTGATTCAGCCTGTGTGCGAGCATATTTCCGAGAATGGAAATAGGGCGGTAGTTTTCTACAGCCTTGGAAATTTTGTTTCCAACCAGAAAGAAACCCCGAAAATCCTCGGCGGTATGGCGAATATCACAATTACAAAAGATGGAGAAAATGTAAGCATTGATAGTTATGAAATGCTTCCAACCGTAACCCACAGAGAAAACGGAATGTACAGCGTGTATATGCTAAGCGATTATACAGACGAGCTTGCAAAGAAAAATACCCGCGGAAGCTCCCTGTCTGTGGAAAAGCTTCAAACAATGTTTGATGATGTAATGAATATAGAGGTAAAATAGAAGAAGAGGAAGTATTTTTAATGCGTAAAAATACTTCCTCTTCTTCTGTTTTTAAGATTATAATTTAGTTGTAAATGACACAGCCTTGCCCAAAATGCGGATATTCTTCGCCTGCTTCTTTGTATATACAATAGGCTTATACTTTGGATTTTCCGAAACCAAGGTTATGGAATCGGGTGCCTGATAAACTCTTTTGAGTGTAGCTTCGTCGTCAACTAAAACGGCAGCTATCTCGCCGTCATCTATTGATTCCTGTTTGCGGATGAAAACTACATCGCCGTCTTTTATGCCTGCACCCGTCATGGAATCACCGTGAACACGAAGACAAAAGTCAGCTCCGCACTCATCAACGGGGGAATAATATTCATATTCCTCCGTGGCAAAAATCGGCTGACCTGCCGCAATTTCACCAAGCAGCGGCAACTTCTTTTTGCTTATCATCATTGCAGCATCGGGAAGAACATCCTCCTCCCAACCCATCAGATATGAGGGTGTACAACCGAAAATTTTAGCCATCTCAAGCACGGTTGCGTGCTTGGGATTTTTTATTTCACCGCTTTCGTAGCGTTGTACCGTAGCTTCCTTAACTCCCAGTGCGTTGGCAACATCCAAAAGTGTCATCCCGAGCGCCGTACGCCTTTCCTTAATTCTTTCATGTAATTTCATAATAATTTTCCTTTCATTATTACTTAAAAAACTGCTTCTACAACGATTATAACATAACTTACTTAAAATGCAAGAAAAATTTTAAAAAACTTACGTAAAAAGTATTGACTTTCGTCATTTCGTGTTTTATACTGACTTACGTAAAAAGTAAGAAAACAAAAATACTTACACGAAAGGAAAGATATAACTATGGAATATGAAGGCAAATTTTGTGTTGTTTGCGGAAGAAGAATACCCGAGCTTTCACGCCGAAAGAAAACCTGCAGTGATTTTTGCCGCAGACGCAAGAAATGTGGCTATGCCCCGTATCTGGGGCACGATAAGCTCCCTTATGATGATTTAACTGCTCTCCAGCAGCAGGCACACAGCAAGGGAATGAGCTACGGTAAATATATGGCAAGTATGACAAGCAAAGGGGAGAAAGGAGGAGAGCGCATATGCCAATAGTAATTCAGTGCCCATTTTACAAAATGGACAGCCATCTCAAGCTTTATTGTGAGGGATGCAGTATGAAGTTTCCCGATATAACGGCGAGAAGAGATTATCTCGAAAATTATTGTGCAAATCATATTAACTGGCAAAAATGCAGCGTGGCACACTCGATGCAGCGTTATTATGACAGAAAGGACGAAAAATAATGAATTATAAAAATGAAATTATGCGTAGGGATAAGCGTATCGAAACCTGCAAAAAGACAATAGAGGAGCTTAAAGAGGAAATTACGGCATTAAGACAGCTCCTTGATTGTGCGGCGGCAAACATTGTGCTTCTGACAAAAGAAAAAGGCGGAAAGGTTACATTATCTAAAACCGAGGTCAGCGATGCCCTTGGAAAATATCATCTTGGTGCAAAGCGTGACAAGGACGGAAACTACGAGCTGGAGATAAAAGAGGAATGAACATCATCTGGACACCACAGCCCAGGCAAAGAGCGTTTATGGAGAGAAAGGAAACGGAGGCTCTCTACGGAGGTGCGGCAGGCGGAGGGAAAAGCGACTGTGCAATAGCAGAAGCACTAAGGCAGGTGCACATACCTCATTATCGCGGTTTGATTCTGAGAAAAACCTACCCACAGCTTTCGGAAATGGTAGACAGAAGCCGTGAGATATATTACCCTGCCTTTCCCGATGCTAAGTTTAACGACCAAAAGCACTGCTGGACATTTCCATCGGGAGCAAAAATCTACTTTGGAGCCATGCAGCACACAAAGGACAGAACCAACTATCAGGGAAAACGCTATGACTTTATAGATTTTGACGAGCTGACACATTTTACTTGGGATGAATACAGCTATCTTTTCAGCCGTAACCGCCCCAACGGTCCCGGTACACGCTGTTATATCAGGGCACAGGCAAATCCCGGAGGGATAGGGCACGGCTGGGTGAAGGAACGCTTCATTACGCCTGCTCCGCCAATGACGCCTATATATGATGAGGTAAAGATAGTATTTCCCGACGGAAAAAGCGAGCTTCGACGTCAAAGCAGAATTTTTGTTCCGTCAAGTGTTTTTGATAACAAAATTCTGATGCAGAATGACCCCGACTATATTACAAGGCTTGCTTCGCTTCCCGAAAATGAGAAAAAAGCACTTTTATACGGAGATTGGGACAGCTTTTCGGGACAGGTTTTTACGGAATGGAGAAACAACCCCGAAGGGTATGAAAACCGCAGAAATACTCATGTAATAAACCCTTTCAAAATTCCCTCATCATGGAAAATATACCGCGGATTTGACTTTGGCTATTCACGCCCCTTTTCGGTGGGCTGGTATAGTGTGGACCATGACGGCAGACTGTATCGGATTAAGGAGCTTTATGGATGTACAGGCACTCCTAACGAGGGTGTCAGGTGGGAGCCTGCCCAGATTGCACGTGAAATCAAGCGTATTGAGAATGAGGATATCAATCTTCGCGGTAAGTATATAAACGGCATTGCTGACCCCTCCATTTTTGATGAAAGCCGCGGCGAAAGCGTAGGCAGGCTGATGGAAAGGGAGGGCGTATACTTTGAAAAGGCAGACAATACCCGTATAGCAGGAAAAATGCAGCTTCATAATAGGTTGGCGTTTGATGACGAGGGTATTCCTATGCTCTACATATTTTCCACCTGTAAGCACTTTATAAGGACCGTTCCTGCACTTGTTTACAGTCAGATTGATGTTGAGGACATAGACACAACAGCAGAGGATCATATATATGATGAGGTTCGCTATATTGCCATGGCAAATCCCATAAATCCGCCACCCCAGAAACAGCCACAGATAATGTATGATCCGCTTAGTACAGATGATTACAAGCACTATAACTATTACAGATTAGGATGATGGAATGAAAAGAGAAAAATACGACTGGAAAGCAATTAAAACCGAATTTGTTACGGGAGAGGACAGCGCGGCGGCTCTTGCAAAAAAACACGGAATTAATCAGGCTACACTCTACCGCCATTATCAGATAGAACGTTGGAGTGAGGCAAGGCGTGAATACAGAGAAAACGTTATGGAAAAATGTGCTGACAATGCGGCCTGTATCGCGGCAATAAAGCTGGCAAAGGAAATTGATATAGCCGATAAGCTTTCCGATGTGCTAAATGAGGCAATTGAGGATAAAAAGCAGTTTTACCGATATATCGTAAAAGAGAAAAACGGAAGTGACAGCGGCGAGGAGGAACGCATATTCGGGAAAATGGATATGCAGTCACTCAATAATGCCATAAAAGCACTTTCAGCACTTCAGGAGATAAAATGTGTAATGTACGGAATACTGACCCCCATTGAGGAAAGGAAGCTTCAGCTTAGTCAGGAAAAGATAACAGAAAGTGAAGAAACAGCACAAACAGGCGTGGTGATACTGCCACCCGTAGAAGATTAATTACAAAGGAGAGGAAAAAATTGAAGCTAAACAATATTTTTGCCCCCAAAAGCAATTTTGCCTCAAAACGAAAAATCGGAGAAAGCGAAATTGTAATGGCAGGGCAGATATTAAAGGATTATAAAAATGCCAAAGCAGCATTAGAGGAACGGATTGTAGAGAACGAACAGTGGTGGAAGCTTCGACATAAGGATTACAGCAAAGAAAGAGCAGATAAGCAAGACTCAGGGAGCAGCAGTGCATGGCTTTTTAATGCCTTGGCAAACAAGCACGCAGATGCTATGGACAGCTTTCCCGAAGCAACCGTTCTTCCGAGAGAAAAAGATGATGAAGAGGAGGCAAAGAAGCTTTCTGCCATTATTCCCGCAATTATGGAACACAACAATTTTGAGGAAATATATTCAAATAACTGGTGGTATAAGCTTAAGCACGGCTGCTGTGCTTACGGAGTTTTCTGGAACAGTGAGCTTGAAGGAGGACTTGGTGATATTCAGATAAAGAAAATTGACCTTTTGAACATCTTCTGGGAGCCGGGTATTACCGATATTCAGAAAAGCAGAAATCTTTTTATTGTAAGCCTTCGCGACAGGGACATTTTGGAGTGTGAATACCCTGTCCTCCGAGGCAAAGATTTGGGAAACAGCATCGATATTAAGGAGTACATTTATGACAGCACTGTTGACACATCAGGAAAAGTAGCCGTTGTGGACTGGTACTATAAAATAAGGAACGAAAATGGAAAAACACTTCTCCACTACTCAAAATTCGTGGGAGAAAATCTCCTGTTTGCCTCTGAAAATTTAGAGGAATATGCCTATAGAGGTTGGTACGACCACGGGGAATATCCCATAGTTCTTGACAGCTTGTTCCCCGAGGAGGGAACGCCTGCGGGCTTTGGCTTTGTGGCAGTTACCAAAAATCCTCAGATGTATATTGATAAGCTTAACGATGCCATTTTAGAAAACACGCTGATGGCTTCAAAACCCAGATATTTTGCAAAAATCAGTGCAGGGGTAAATGAGAACGAATTTCTCGACTGGTCACGTCCCATAGTACACGTTGAGGGTGATATTAATGAGGAAAGACTGCGTCCTATCAGCGTGATGCAGCTTCCGCCCGCAAGCATGGAAATGCTTCGGATGAAAATAGATGAGCTTAAGGAAACAAGCTCCAACAGTGACTTTAACCGAGGTGCTGCCGTGAACGGAGTAACTGCGGCATCGGCAATAGCGGCACTGCAGGAAGCGGGAAACAAGGTCAGCCGTGACATGCTCAAGGCAACATACCGTGCCTATACCAAGATAAATTACCTTTGTATAGAGCTTATCCGTCAGTTTTACACGGAACTTCGAAGCTTCCGCGTAAATAATCCCGACGGCGGTTACGGATTTACCCAGTACAGCAATACGAATATCAGAATTCCCCAAAAGGAAGATGCGTGCCGCAAAAGCGTATTTGATATTGCCGTAAAAACTCAGAAAAAAAGTCCCTACAGCCGTCTTTCACAAAATGAACTTGCAAAGGAGCTTTTTAACATAGGCTTTTTCAATCCTCAAAATGCAATGCAGTCATTAAGTGCACTTGAAATCATGGATTTTGACGGTAAAGCGGCAATTGAAGCAAAAATAAGGCAAATAGCCAATCACAGCAGGGAGGTAGCAGAAAATGATACAAATAACGGCGCTCGGGCAGAAGAATTCCTTTTACCTGAAAATTAAGGGAAGAAGCCTCAGCAACAGAAAAATTTATTCCAAAATAGAAACCCTCTACAACGCACTTTTATCTCTTGCGGAAAAGGATGACAGAGTAATAAAACTTAAAGGCAGCACTAAGCAAAACGTTTTACGCCTTGCCGTAACGGGAGGACGGCATACGGAGGGGGCTTTTAATATGGTGCTTTCCGGCATAAGAGAAATAGAAAGGAAACACCCCAAAAATATTGCGTTGAATGAAAGGACGATTTGATATGAAAAGACAAGAAGAAAAGCTTGCAATCTCTGCCGAAAGCGCGCAGAGCGGAGATAGTAAAGAGGCTGGAAACGTGGCAGCAGACAGCCGGCTGCCTGCGGGCGAAGAGGGTCTTGACGCCGAAGACACAAAAAGCAAAGAGGATGAATTTCGTGCCCTTATTGAAGGCGAATACAAAGAGCAGTTTAATAAGGCAGTGCAGAAAATCATCACAAAAAGATTAAAGGAGGTGAAAGGAATGAAGGAAGCAACAGAAAAAGCTGCGAGAGTTATAGAAAGGCTCCTTGCCGAGAACAGTTATCTTAAAAAGGAACAAAAAAGAAGGGCGCACGATACAGAGGTTAATTCTCTTGTGACTGAGTGGAAACAGCAGGCAGAGCAGACAAAGAAGCTGTACAGCGATTTTGACCTTAAGAAGGAACTTGAAAACCCTGAATTTTGCAGGCTTTTGAAGCTCGGTGTCGGAATGAAGACCGCCTACGAGGTTCTCAATATTGACTCTATTTTGGATAAAAATTCAAAGAATGCAGAAAAAATGGTGGTTGATTCAATCAGACTTAAGGGAAACCGCCCCGTTGAGAACGGAAGCGAGGACGCAGGCGGAATTATTCTTTCAAGCAATATTTCAAAGCTTAATAAAAAGCAGAGAGCAGAGCTTGCAAAGAGAGCAGCAAAGGGAGAAATGATTAAATTTTAATTAATTGAAAATTGAAAGTTGAAAATTGAAAATTAAGGAAGATTTTTGCAGTGGCAAAAATCCACAACTATTTTCCATTTTACATTTTCCATTATCAATTTGAACGACGAAGGAGAGAAGAAATATGTTTAAGTTTAATTTGCAGCATTTTGCTGCAGGCAATGTTGTACATACCTCAAATGGTATTGCAAATTCCAACACAGGTGAAGTAGCTTCCTATGGTGAAGCAGGCGGTCTTTCAAATGAAATGAAGACCTATTATTCAGATTATCTTATTGATATGGCAGAGCCCAAGCTGGTGCACGACCAGTTCGGACAGAAGTGTACAATTCCCAAAAACGGTGGTAAGACTATTGAATTCCGTAAGTATGATCCCCTTCCCAAGATGACAACACCTCTCGTGGAGGGTGTAACTCCCGACGGTCAGAAGATGGAGCTGGGCGTTGTAAGGGCAGAGGTTAAGCAGTACGGTGGCTTTATTGAGCTTTCAGATATTCTTATGCTTGCGGCTATCGATAATAATCTCGTTCAGGCAACCAAGCTTCTGGGCGGTCAGGCAGGAAGAACCCTTGATGCAATTACAAGAGAGGTTCTCTGCGGCGGTACAAACGTACAGTTTGCCGAGGGACAGGTTGCATCAAGAAGCCTTCTTACAGGTGGCAAGGAATCGGGCAACCATTATCTTACGGTTGACAGTATAAGACGTGCAGTGCGTTATATTAAGAAAATGAATGCGGAAACGATTAACGGAAGCTATGTGGGTATTATTCACCCCGACACTGCATACGACCTCATGAGTGATCCCAAGTGGATTAACGTTAAGACATATTCCGATCCCGAAGGTATCTATCAGGGTGAAATCGGTAAGATTGAGAACGTAAGATTTGTTGAAAGCTCCGAAGCAAAGGTGATTCACGCAGAAGATCTTTGCAAAGAAAGCAGAAATCTTACAGTTTCTTCTTACAGCACACTTTCATCTGCAGAAAATGCAACACATGGAGAAGGAACCTTGTACAAGCTTGTCGTAGAGGAGCCTCTTACAGAGGAAGATGCTTTAAGAATTGTGGATGCAACTATTCAGCTTGGTGTAGAGGACGGTATTGAAGTATTAAGCGTAGGCGGTGTTGATATAGAGAATAAAGCCCTTTATCTTCATACAGAACCTGTTAATACTCCTTCAAAGGGTGATATTTTGTACCCCGGTGAAGCAGGTTTTAAGGGCTGTGACGTTTATATTACCCTTATTATCGGTGACAACGCTTACGGCACTACAGAAATTTCAGGCGGCGGTTTGCAGCACATTGTGAAGCAACTCGGCTCTGCAGGAAGTGCCGATCCTCTTAATCAGCGTGCTACAGCTGGCTGGAAGGCTACAAAGGCGGCAGTGAGACTTGTAGAACCATACATGATTCGTATTGAGACAGCAAGTACATTCGGTAACTAAATTTAAAATATTCGTTCTGCGGCTTTACTGCCGCAGAACGTAATAAAACACAGGAGGAATATTTTATGGCAACTAAAAATACTTTGGAAAAAACAAAGGCAAAGACTGTTGATGAAAATTCATTGGTGGAAATCGAGCTTTTCCGTGACAATAAGGACTACAAGGACAATGTGTTTGTAGCAGTGAACGGTGAAAGCTGTGTAATTGCCCGTGGTAAAAAGGTAAAAATCAAAAAGAAGTTTGCAGACATAATCGCACTTTCAATGAAGCAGGATGTAAAGACTGCCCGTCTTATGGAGAGTACGTCCGATGAATTTTTTGCCCAGGCGGCCGCAAGAAATATTTAAAGGGAGGTAATGCTTATGGCAAGCTTTAATCTCGGAAGAATAAAAGGCGACAAGGGCGATAAGGGCGATACAGGTGCAAAGGGTGACAAGGGCGATAGAGGAGAAAGAGGAGAAAGGGGAAGCGATGCTCAGACTCCTGTTTTTACAATAGGTAATACGAAGACGCTTCCCTCATCAGAGGAAGCCTATGTGGAATTAAATGCGGATGATGTGTTAAATCCCGTTCTCAACTTTTCCATTCCCCGCGGTCATGACGGAAAAGACGCTGACGGTGATATGAAGTCAGCAGTGTATGATACACAGGGGATAAATCAGGATATATTTGCTTACGCAAAAAATCTTGCAGATGCCTGTATAAAAAAAGAGGGCGGAAGACTGTCGGGTGCTCTTGATGCAGGTGAAAATTCTCTGACAACACCTTGTGTGCGTAATGTATCGGTTGTCAGCAAACTGCCCGAAAGCGGTGCAAACGGCGATATCTGCATTATTGTGGAGGAAGAAAACGGCAAAAAGCTTGGCGAGTGTGCCGTGGGTACTTCGTTTCTTGTAACGGAGGGCGGAACCGAGTGTGAATATATCATTATCGGAAAAAACTTTCATGGGGGAAATAGCGTGACGCTTCTTAGAAAACACCTTACAGATATAGTTCTTCAGTTAGACACAAAGTCCAGTATGTCATATGTTATGAGCGATACAGATGTATTCCTCGAAACAATGTATATAAATCTCTTTCCCGAGAGAATAAGAAAGCTTCTTATCCTCACAAACATTGAAAACGGTTTTATGCGCAGGTGCTTTCCGCTTTCCTATTCGGAGCTTTATTCCATGGAGTATTTCTCCTCAGCGGACCTGAGATGTGCCACAAAAAAGGGCACTTCCACAAAAAGTGTATACTTTACAAGAAGTATATCCGATAGCAATAATGCCTACGGAGTGTCGGATATAGGAAACTTTACCACTCTCAGAAAAACAGCACAATACTTCTTGAGACCGGCAATAGTGCTTCCTTATGATACCGTGGTGGAAAATACGCAGTATGAATCCTCTCCGGCAGTAAAGCTGTATGAAACTCCCGGTGGAATATATGTCTTCTCGGACGGAAAATGGAAGGAGTGTAAGAGTGATGCGTACAATTAACTCGGTAATAGAACATGCCGCAAAACTACACCCCGACACTATCCCCGATGCAATTAAGTGCCGCTGGCTCAGCGAGCTTGACGGAAAAATAATGCGTGAAACCATGCAGAAAAATGAATTTAAGGCGTATTCATTTCCTGAGGACGGAGAAAGAGAGCTTGTGGTGGGAGAGCCTTACGACAACATATACGAGTTGTACCTTATTGCCATGAGTGACTTTTTCAGCGGAGAAATGGCAAACTACAGTGCATCTGCTATTTTGTTCGAGCAGGCATATTCGGAATTTCGGAAAAATTACCTCAGAAACAATCTTCCGCCAAAGCAGAATTATACATGTTAAGGAGGGGTAGGTATGCATCTTCCCATAATTAAAGGCGGCAGCAGGTATAAAAAAAGCACTACATACTTCGGAGGCATTAATATGCTACAGGATTACTCGGAGGGTGAGCTTTGTGAATGCAGCGGAATTTCTCATATGAGCTTCCCTGCAATTACCCAAAGGCAAAAAAGCGAGTCGGTGTTTGAATGTAATGCCCCCTCAGCTATGATTTTCGGGAAAAAGGAATGTATTGCCGCAGACGGAGCGCTGTACTACGACCGCAAAAAGGTAGCAACGCTCACCCCCGGAAGAAAAAACCTTGCAATTTTAGGTGAGAAAATCGCGGTTTTTCCCGATAAGATTTTTTACGATACCAAAACAGGAAAGACGGCTGACCTTCAGGGCGAATGCAAAAGCCCTGATGGCGTAACGGTGACCTTTTCTAAAAACGCTGTCAGTGTTCCAACGGTTTACAATGAAGAAACAATTGTACTAGAAAAGCTTTCGTTCTCCAGTGATGCCAACATTTTCACTTATAACACCGTATCCTGCAAAAATGCGGAATATACCTTTTCGGGATTCAAGCTGATGAAGGTAGAGGAACTTACCCCCAATGTGATATTCAGGGAAAAGTGTGAAAAAAATCAGTACAGACGTGTCGTGAGCATCCGAGAAGATGAGGAAACAGGTAGCTTTGTGGTGGATAATGAACTCATATCCGTAAATAACAGCGTGAAAAATCTGTTTTCACAGCTAAAGAGCGGAGATGTGGTGGAAATATCGGGATGTAAGAAATATACAAGCAATAACAAGACGGCACAAATTGTTAGTGCATCGGCATCCGTTCTTCGGTTCGCCGATGAAACCTTTTCAGAGGCTGAGGAAACCGCCGTAATTACAATTAAGCGTAAAATTCCCGATTTTTCCTGCGTGTGCAGTTATGAAAACAGACTGTGGGGCTGTGAGGGAAACACCATATACGCCTCGGCACTTGGAGATATGACAAACTTCTTTATATACAAAAATTTATCCACCGACAGCTTCAGTGTAATGTCAAATTCCGCAGGAGATTTTACAGCCTGTATGCCTTTTGGTAACTGCTGTTTGTTCTTTAAGGAAAACGGCTGTTTTAAGCTTTACGGAAACCGTCCGTCGAATTTTCAACTTACTGAAAGCTACGCAGGCGGAGTACTTGCCACCGACTCAAAAAGCATCGTAAGTACCGGAGGCAGAATTATATATAAGGGAAGCGGCGGAATTTACACATTTTACGGCGGAGTACCCCAATGTATTTCTCAAAAGCTTACGGGAATTACAATGGATAACGCAGTTTCGGGAAGTGACGGAAAAAGATTCTATATCACTGCCGACACAGAGGAAGGCAGAGAGGAATTTGTCTGGGATATGGAAAGAAATCTGTGGAGCAAATCAGGAGTGAGGGACGTTATAGGTTATTCCTTCTATGGCGGAAATTTATATCGCTTGCACCCTCACGGCGTGGAAAAACTTTTAGAGGAAACAGATGATGAGGCACAGTGGAGTATTACTCTCTGTCCCTTTGACGAGGATTACCACAAAACCAAAAATTACACAAGACTCTATATAAGCGTTCACCTTTTCGAAAACGCATACGTAAACACCCAGATAAGCTGCGATAACGAGCCTTGGCGTGATGTTCAGACCTGCTATGCAAATGAAAAGAAGTACTTGAACATTCCCTGTGTTATAAAAAGCTGTCACAGCATAAAACTAAAGCTTTCGGGAAAGGGAAAGTGCCTCCTTGAATCAATAACGAGAGAATTCTCAGTTAACTGAAAGGGGAATATTTATGTTTATGCAATTAGCGGATTTAAACGGAAAGTCAGCAGAGGAAGCCGTACGTATAATAGAGGATTATCTGCGTTCAAACCAGGAACTTTTAGAGTATATATTAACGCATCTTGACAGCTCCAACATTATTGAAATTGATTTAAGTAAAACAAATATTTATAAGGGGGATGAAAATGAGCTATAATAAAGATACCGACTATCAGGCAAAAATTAACGAAGCGGTAAAGCAGGGCGACTATGAAAGTGCAGCCAAGTATGAAAAAAGCAGAAATGAAAAGATTGACGGCGAAGGTCTTAGCGTTTCCAAAACAAATAACTACAGCGGATGGCTTGACAAGACCGATTATTCCAATGTAATACGCAGTCAGATTTCAAGCGGTGCATCAAGAAAGGACGTTGCCGATACTCTCAAAAAGAGAGTCCAGAAGGCAAGCGGAACACAGGGACTCAGTCAGTATGCATACGACAATGTTTATGATGCTGCCGTAAGATATATAAGAGGAAGCGACTTTTCTTACGCTGAGCGCCCTCCGCAGTACAGGGACAGCTACAGTGACGACATAAGTGATCTTATAAGAGAACTGAGAAACATAAGGGATTTTAAATACAATCCTTACGAGGACGAGCTATATAAGTACTATCAGGAGCAGTATAAGCGTGAGGGAAAGCGTGCCATGGAGGACCTTTTGGGAGAGCTTTCCGCAAATACCGGCGGTATTGCCTCAAGCTATGCGGCTACTGCGGCATCGCAGAGCCTTGATTATTATAACAAAAAAATGACGGACAAGATTCCTGAACTTTACAGCAAAGCCTTTGACAAATATCTTGAGGAGCTTGGAATTAAGGAAAAGCAACTGAGTATATTGAGTGAATTATCGGATAAGGAGTATTCACAATATCTTGATTCCTTAAAGCAGTATAATACAGATCGTGAATTTTCTTATGACGCCTATATCGAAAGCCTTGAGAACGAATATCGTCAGCGCGAGGAAGAGAGGGATATTCTTCGTGATGAAAGAGATTATGACCTTCAGATGCAAAAGCTTGAAGACAGCCGTCAGGAGAATTTGCGTAAAGAGGAACAGGACAAAATCGATAACGCACTCTTAAAGTGGAAGCAAAGCGGAATCCTCGATAAGGAAGGCGCGGAAATTTTAGGGCTTCCCGAAGGACTTCACACCAGTGACTACGACTACAAGAAAGCACAGCAGTATAAATTGTACAGAAGATAAGTTTGTATTTTCGCCCTAAACAGTAAAAAAGACTTGCCATAAACGTGAAAAAAGTTTATAATAAGTCTTATACATAGGCGAAAGGATGAATATTATGTACAGGATTGCAGAAAAAGAGGTGCTTAATCCTACAGTTGTAAAAATGGTTGTTGAGGCTCCGCTTATTGCTAAAAAAGCTCAGCCGGGACAATTTATTATTTTCAGAGCAAAGGAAAACAGCGAGCGTGTTCCGCTTACCATTGCAGATTATGACAGAGAAAAGGGCACTGTTACCATCATTTTTCAGATTGTGGGTGCATCTACAATGGAGCTTAATACCCTTGATGCGGGCGACTATATTCTGGACTTTGTAGGTCCTTTGGGAACGCCCAGTAAGATTGACGGACTTAAGAAGGTCTTAGTTATAGGAGGCGGAGTGGGATGTGCCATTGCGTACCCCATAGCGAAGAAACTTCACGAAAACGGGGCAGAGGTACACAGTATAACGGGTTTTCGAAACAAGGATTTAATAATTTTAGAGGATGAGTTTTCCAAGGTGTCAGACGTGATGAAGATTATGACCGATGACGGCAGCTACGGTGAAAAGGGGCTTGTTACAGAGGCTCTTGAGAAGCTTGTTGCCGAGGGGAACGAATACGATGAGGTTATTGCCATAGGACCTCTTGTGATGATGAAATTTGTCTCTCTTACCACAAAAAAATACGGCATTAAAACTACAGTTTCCATGAATCCCATAATGGTGGACGGAACGGGCATGTGCGGAGGGTGCCGCCTTACCGTAGGCGGAGAAACCAAATTTGCCTGCGTGGACGGCCCCGATTTTGACGGCCATTTGGTGGATTTTGATGAGGCTATAAGCCGCAGCGGTGTTTACAGGGACTTTGAAACAATACGCCGCGAAGAGCATTGTAACCTCTTTAAAAAGGAGGTAGAGTAATATGCCGAATATGAATCCTGAAAAATGCCCTATGCCCTCACAAGAGCCGGGCATAAGAAAGCGTAACTTTGAAGAAGTGGCAACGGGCTACACTTATGAAATGGCAATAGAGGAAGCGAAAAGATGCCTTAATTGCAAAACAAAGCCCTGCCAGAGCAAGTGTCCCGTAGCAATTGATATTCCGAAGTTTATAGAGAGGCTTGCAAACGAGGACATTAAAGGTGCTTATGAGGTTATTTCCCAGAGCAGCGCTCTTCCTGCCGTGTGCGGAAGAGTATGCCCTCAGGAAAGCCAGTGTGAAAGTACTTGCGTTCGGGGAATAAAGGGAGAAAGCGTGGCAATCGGCAGACTTGAAAGGTTTGTAGCCGACTATTGCAGAGAGCATTTTGAAGAAGAAATCCAAAAACCCATTTTAAACGGACACAGAGTGGCAATTGTGGGAGCAGGCCCCTCAGGTCTTACTTGTGCAGGTGACCTTGCAAAGCTTGGTTACTCTGTTACGGTTTTTGAGGCTCTGCATACCCCCGGCGGCGTTTTGGTATATGGTATTCCCGAATTCCGTCTTCCCAAGGCTATTGTTAAGGAAGAAATAACGAAGCTTGAAAAAATGGGCGTAAAAATCGAAACCAATATGGTTATAGGTAAGATAATAACTGTTGACGAACTCTTTGAGGACGGGTTTGAGGCGGTATACATAGCAAGCGGAGCAGGACTTCCCAGATTTATGAATATTCCGGGAGAAGCACTTTGCGGAGTGTATAGTGCAAACGAGTACCTTACACGAGTGAATCTGATGAAAGCATATTTGCCCGATTCAAAAACGCCTATTAAAAAGAGCAGCCGTGTTGGCGTAGTCGGCGGGGGAAATGTTGCCATGGATGCGGCAAGAAGTGCCATGCGTCTTGGTGCCGATGAGGTTTATATAGTTTACCGCAGAGGCATGGAGGAGCTTCCCGCACGAAAGGAAGAAATTGAGCACGCCATGGAGGAAGGAATTGTCTTTAAGACCCTTACGAATCCTGTCGGAATTTTAGGCGATGACAAGGGTTGTGTCCGAGGAATTAAATGTGTGGAAATGGAGCTTGGAGAGCCTGATGACAGCGGAAGAAGACGCCCTGTGGTTAAAGAAGGAAGCGAGTTTGAGATAGAGCTTGATACGGTGATAATGTCAATAGGAACATCGCCTAACCCTCTTATAAGGCAGACCACTCCGGGGCTTGAAACCAACCGTCACGGATGTATCATCACAAACGGTGATGATGGGCTTACCTCCCGTGAGGGAGTATATGCCGGCGGAGATGCTGTAACAGGTGCGGCAACTGTAATTCTTGCCATGGGTGCAGGAAAGAGTGCGGCAAAAGCCATTGATGAATATATCAAAAACAAAATCTGAAATTAAAATTAAAAATAAGAATCCCTCATGAAACCACCTAGTGGTTTTATGGGGGATTTTTAGTTAAGGAGAAGTGAAATGAATAGTATTACAATAAATATCAACGGGCAATTTATTCGCAAATCCACGAAAAATGCAGGAGCGGCAGGGAGTGCAAATTCCCGTGAATTAAAATTTATATTTGACAAAAGCTGGGATGGATATGCAAAGAGGGTTATCTGGCGTGACAGTTTTGGTGAAAATGAAACCTCCGTCATTCTGACGCCGGAAATTGCATCCGAAACTTCGGAATATTCCTCGTATATTCCCGGTGAAGCTACAGCAAAGAAAGGCTGGTGCAGCTTCACGGTGGAGGGATATTACACAGCATCACCCGACAAGGTTATGATGAGTGTGCGTGACTGCCTTTTCGTTTCCCATGCAGAGGGAGAGGCAAATATCCCCCCCGTAACAAAGAGCGAGGCAATGCAGCTTCAGTGTGAAATTGAGGAGATTATGCCAAATGTAAACGCCCTGATGGAAAAAACCAAAGGTGAAGTATCATCACTTTCACGGAGACTGCTTTTATGGGAGGAATACAACTCAAAAACTAACTATGAAGCAGGTAACAAGGTTACTTTCAACGGTTCATCCTTTGTATGCAGACAAAACTGCATAGGAGTATCGCCTGAAAACGAGGAATTCTGGCTTATGATAGCCGCCCGCGGCTATAGGGGAAGTAAGGGAAATCAAGGCCCTCAGGGAATCCGCGGTGAAGTGGGCGAAAAAGGCGAAAAGGGGGATAAAGGCGATAAAGGAGACCAAGGCGAAAGAGGGGAACGGGGTCTAAACGGCAGCGTTGTCCCTACAAACGGATTTTACAGCTTCAGTGTTGACGAAAACGGTGATTTATGGGTAAGCTACCCCGACTCCGAAAACGCTCCCGATGTAGAGCTTAATGAAAATGGTGAGCTTATACTTACGACAGACCAAAACGGAGCAAGCTCCTTTAATGTGGGCAGTGTAAAAGGTGATAAATTCACCTATTCGGATTTTACCGAAGAAGAGAAAAATGAGCTTCTTATTCGTGCCATTCCCGAAATTGAAGCTGTGAACAAGGCGGCATCAGAGGCGGTTAATTCTGCGGCAAATGCCCTTGTTTCCGAGGAAAATGCCGCTGAATCTGAGGAAATAGCATCACGCGCTATGGAGGATTTGCTTGAAATGATAAACGGCGGAGATATTATCCTTGCAACAGGGGGCAAGCTTCCGCTCTCTGCAATCCCTGCAACGGCAACACAGGAAATATATACTGTAACGAGCGAGGACGAGCTAACAAGCCTCGTTGCTCAACGTGGCGACCTCGCAGAGCTTATAGAAGAAGTTGATGGAGAGCAGACCATTACAAAGACATGGCAGTGCTTAGGCGATGCTTCCGTGCGTGAAAATTGGGTTGTATGGGGAACAAGCTATGCAGTACAGTCAGGCAATGCAACTACGGCGAACAATGCCTTAAATGCCAATATGATAAACAATCACCGCATCGTGGAAATGACCGAAGAAGAATTTTCATCGGCAGTCAAGGACGAAAACACGTATTATCTTGTATATTAAGGCGGTGGTTAAATGATTTATGTAGGCGAAAACAAATCACTACTGTGTAAGGGCGATTTCCGCCCTGCACAGCTTTACAAGGGCGATAAAAAAATAGCAGGGTATAAGCTGACCGAATTTGAGGGCATAGGCAGTGTAACGCTTGAAAATTGCTATAACGATAAGGTGTATGATGTGCATATAGAGGGAGTAACAGATGCGGTAATAACGGCAAGAGGAAAAAATTACTTTGATGTTGATAAAATACCATTTAATAAATCATCAACTCAACCATACAACAATGGATTAAAAGCAATGAAAACAGCAACAATAAACTCTACTAACAAGATACCTATTTATTTACCTGTTGGCAAAACCATTTATATAACTATGGATGTTGTAGCCTCGCAAATTGAAGGAACATCGAACAAAATAGGGTTCAGATTTTTCAATAGTGAAGGCACACAGGTAAAATCTGTACAACTTACTGCAACTATTGCAAAGAAAGCATATTCGTTTACACTAAGCGAAGATATATCTTACATTCAATTCTTTTTTCAGGCAAACAATTCATCCAATGCAGTTGGAGATTATGTGACAATGGATAACATTATGCTTCGATGCGAGGGGGACGATACCTTTGAGCCTTATATAGAGCCTCAGACAGTACAATTCGAAAACGGAGCACCGGCAAAGGACATACCAACCTTTAAGGGAACAACAATAATTGAAATTGAATCAGAGACAGAGGCTGTAATAAGCGGTAAATATAAGAAGAGGGAGGTGGAACAATGAATATCAAAAACACAGTTTTGGCTTTTCTTGCAGGTATGGCAAGTGTTTTTTCGCAGGCTTTTGGGGGATGGGATTCTTTCCTAAAAGCCCTTGTGATGTTCATGATTGCGGATTATATAACGGGCATGGTTGTGGCACTGGTTTTCCATAAGTCACAAAAAACGAAAAACGGTGGAGCTTCAAGCAGTGTGGGGTATAAGGGTATAGTGAAAAAAACTTGCATTCTCATTCTTATTGCCCTTTCGGTGCGTGTGGATGAAATCAGCGGTACGCATTATGTCCGCAGTGCAACTATTTTCTTTTTCCTTGGTAATGAGGGGCTTAGCGTAATTGAAAATCTGGCACTTATGGGAGTACCATACCCCGAATTTGTGAAGAAGGCATTGGAAGCAGTAAAAGAAAAAGGGGACAATCAGTCATAAGATAGACACGGGCACATATTATATAACGGAGGGATTAAATAATGAGTGAATTAAAAAGCTATACCATATCGGAGTTTGAAAAATATGTTGATGACTTAAGGGTAAGCCGTAACATCAGCTTAATTCAGGTTCATCATACATATTCGCCATCGTATAAACAGTTTACGGGAAATAATCATATTACGCTGCAATCAAACATGCGAAGCTATCATATAAAAACCAACGGATGGAGCGATATAGCCCAGCACTTTACAATTTTCCCAGATGGGGTGATTGTAACGGGCCGCAGTCTGGAAATGATTCCCGCAGGGATAAAGGGTGCAAACAGCGGCGCAATTTGTATTGAGTGTCTTGGTAACTTTGACCGTGGCGGAGATAAAATGCGAGATTCGCAGAAAAATGCCGTTATTGCGGCAGTGAAAATTATGGCAGACAAATTCGGTATAAATCCCGAAACGGGGGTTGTTTACCATAGCTGGTGGACCTCCGACGGAAAGAAAATCGGAGACTATAATGCCGCAAAATCTTCAAAAACCTGTCCCGGCACAAACTTTTTCGGGGGATGTAGCCGCAGTGCCTTTGAAAAAAATCTGCTTCCGCTGATTACGCAGTACAACAGCAAAAAAGATTCCACACAAACATTAAAGTGCGTGGAATCAATAAATGATATCATATGGGAACTTTGTAATGCATGCATAATTACGGACAGCAACCTTTGGATGAAAAAGTGCAAGGAAGATAATAACGTATATTGGCTATGCAGAAAAATGGCGAACCATTTAAGAGGTACATTATAAAAAGAAAGAGGCAGAAAAGTTTGACTTTTCTGCCTTGTTCCTTTATTTTTTAACTATCTTTCCTAATAAAGTTAACCCCATAAACACCGCCAGATTTATTACTACCACACTGGCGCCTACGGGAATTTCCATTGAGTAGGACAGTACAATTCCCAAAAAGAAACAGATAACACTGATTAATGCACTGCATATTATCACGCCCTTAAAATAGCGGCAGATACGCATAGCACTCAGCGCAGGGAATATTATCAGGCTTGATATGAGAAGAGCGCCCATAATACGCATTCCCAATACGATTGTAATTGCAGTTAAAACGGCTACAGCCATATTATAAATATTCACCTTAACGCCTGTTGCACGGCTGAAATTTTCGTCAAATGTGATGGCGAAAATCCTGTTGTAAAAAAGCATATACGCCAATATAACCACAATTGAGAGAATTACGCTTATAACTACATCGCTATGGCTCATGGCAAGTATACTTCCGAACATGTAATTGCAGATATCGGTATTAATTCCTGTGGTAACGGATGTGATTATAATTCCTATAGCCAGTGCCGCAGAAGAGAAAACGGCTATTGCCGCATCGCCACCCAATGAGCTTTGTTCGCTGAGGCGAAGAAGAAAGAACGCCGCAACTATTACTATCGGCACGGAAACCATGAGAGGTGCCATATTAAGTGCCGCCGCAACGGCAAGAGCACCAAAGGAAACATGGCTTAGACCATCGCCTATCATACTGTAGCGTTTTAATACCAGACTTACCCCAAGCATTGATGAGCAAAGGCTTACCAGTATTCCCACTATTATGGCTCTTGTTATAAAAGAATATGAAAAAAGAGTAATTATAGTATCCATTTTATTCCTCTTTTCTGTAAGAATCGGCACTTCCATAGAAATAAGTATCGCTTCCGCTCAGATTAAGAACGTGCTTTGCAAGGTGAAGCGATTTATTTATATCATGGGAAATCATTATTACCGTCATGCCCGACTGATTGATTTTCTTTATTGAATCGTAAAATTCCTCTGTAGAGCTTTGGTCAAGCCCCGAAACAGGCTCATCAAGAAGTATCAGCTTTTGTGCTGCACACAAAGCCCTTGCAAGAAGTACTCTCTGAATCTGTCCTCCCGATAAATTGCGGAAGCACGCATTTTTTAAATCATATACCGAAAGAAGCTCCATGTTTTTTCTTGCGGTGTCTTTTTCCTTTTTTGTGTAAAAGGGGCGGATTCCCATTTTGTTAAGACAGCCCGAAAGCACAACCTCCCATACGGAGGCAGGGAAGTCCTTTTGTATAATCTGCGATTGGGGTAAATACCCGATTTCCTTTTGCTTTAAAGCGGGAGAAAAGACAATCTCGCCACAGGAGGGAGCCTTAAGTCCCAACAGTGTTTTTACAAGGGAGCTTTTTCCGCTTCCGTTTTCCCCGAAAATTACGAGGAAATCGCCATCCTTAACATTAAAGCTGACATTCTCAATAATATTCTTGCCATCATACGAAATAGCAAGATTGTTTACAGTTATGAGGTTATTCATAGGCACACTCCTCCTTGTTGCAGCTTTCGCACAGTCCGTACATTACAGTACGACGGTTGTCCACCTTAAACTTGTGGTGCTCCATAATGTGCGGAGCAATGCTCATGAGAAATTCGCAGTCAACGTGGAAAAGAGTACCGCAGGAGGTGCATTTAAGGTGGAAATGGTCACCGTGGCAATCCGTGCTGTACTGGTAACAGGCACCCTTGTCCGTAATATACTTTTTCAGCATACCGCTGTCTACAAGCTTGTCAAGCCTTCTGTAAACGGTTGCGGTGCTGACCTTTTCCCCGCAATCTGAAAGCTCTTTTACAATGTCCTTTGCAGTAATATGTCCGCTGTTTGATTTGATAAAATCAATAATGGCGGATTTTTGCTTTGTTTCATAATCCGATTTCATCTTTATCACCCTTTGTGAATTTGAAAATCATTCTCATATTACAACAAAACCGTAAGATTGTCAAGAAAACAATGAATAAAATAGTCAATACTTTTTGGATTTCATTCCAAAAAGTATTGACTGTTTCTTTGCATTTACATTAATGGTGCAAATAAACGAAGTATAGCATTAAACATTTTCCTGAAAATGTTCATCTTCGTACAGTAATCAATTGTTATTGTGCGGCATTTCTTAAGGGTTTCATTAAAATCCTCCGCAACAGAGTATACAACTGGTGCACCCATAAAGAAAGCGGCACATTCAAAGTGAAGATACAAACTGCGGTAATCAAGATTAATGCTTCCCACAACGGCAACCTCACCGTCCGAGCAGAAGGTTTTTCCGTGAATAAATCCCGGCATATATTCATACAGCTTTACTCCGCATTCAATAAGCTCCTTGTAATAGCTGTACGCAACCTCCCTTGCATACCAGTGGTCAGCCACGCGGGGGCATATTATTTTCACATCCACACCGCTTTTTGCGGCATTTGCCAGTGCGTTCATCATCTGATGGTCCAGAATAAGATATGGGGTAGTAATATAAACATATTGTTTTGCCCGCGAAATAATATCCATATACATAAATTCGCCTGTAGGATGCTTATCCTGAGGCATGTCGGCATAGGGCATCACATATCCTAAGCTCTTTTTAGCGGACTCCTCTTTTGTAAAGATCGGTTCAAAAAGTGCAATATCCTCTCTCGTTTTTGTGGTGTGCCACCACAAGTGGAGGAACATATTTGTAAAAGAAAATGCGGCAGGGCCTTTTATCATTACCGCCATGTCCTTCCAATGTCCGTGAGGATAGTTTACGTTTATATATTCGTCGGAAAGATTTACGCCGCCAGTATATGCAACCTTGCCGTCTATAACAAGAATTTTCCTGTGGTCGCGGTTATTTTGCAGAGAAGAAATAAACGGCGTAAAGGGGCTGAACACACAGCACTTGATGCCGTATTTTTTCAAAGTCTGCGGATATTTTTTGGGAAGAAGCGTCATGCTTCCCATACCGTCATACATTAGGCGGACATCAATCCCCTCGGAGGCTTTTCTTTTAAGCACCTCCAAAATGGTGTCCCACATTTTTCCCTCTTTTACAATAAAGAATTCAAGGAAAATATATTTTTCTGCCTTCTCAAGCTCCGCAAGAACGCTTTCAAACATATCCTCGCCCACGGGGAAATACGTTGCTTCATAGCTAGGGTATGCACAAAGCCCCGAAACGTTGTTAATATATCGTACTGCGTTTTCCCTTTGGGGGAAATTATCTGCAATTTCCTTTAGCACCTGTCCGTTCTGAGGATAGTTTAGGTTAATTTCCTTTTCAGATTGGCTTAGTCTTGCAAAAAACTTTTTCGTATGCATCTGCCCTGTTATAAACAGATAGAATAATCCTCCGAACAACGGAAATATCAGTATGGGGACAACCCACGCCAGCTTATATGAGGGGTTTGAATGGCGGTTTATTATGATAATAACCGTAATGAGGCTGATTATTTTAAGTGCCCTGTCTACATAGATAAAGTAATCGCTTATACGCAATAAACTCATAAACATCAGAGCAAATTGAAGTATGAGAAGTAGAGAAACAATTGTAACCTGACTGAACATTGCTTTCAGTAGCTTACGCATGGTAATACGCCTCCAAAATGTGCAATAATTTTAATCAGAAATTTCTACAGTTCGTGTAATATCGTTCCACACAACCTTTGCGTCTACCGCCTCGGCAATAACTCTTGCCGATACGAGATTGCTTCCGTTTATATTAATCGGAGGTGCGATGGTGGGGGAAAGATTTCCGTTAACAGTAATTTCACCTGCGGGACTTACGGTAACCGTGCGTCCGTCCTTCATGCAGGTGACAATCCCCGTAGAACCGTCCCACTCTACAGTATACCCCATAAGCTCCATTAATGTACGCAGGGGGAGATAGGTTCTTTCGTAATAAATAATGGGCACAGCGTTGTCAAAATATACCTTTTCCCCGTTATAGCTCACATAAACAACAGTGCTGAAAGGCATTTCCATATATTCTGCGTATTTTTGAGAGTAGGAACCCAAAGTACCGTGAAGCGTCAGATTAACGCATCCTGCAAAGGCGTATTCGTCAATCCATTCCACGCTGAAAGGAATATTTACAACTCTCAGCTCACTGCAACCGCCGAAAGCCATAGAGTCAATGTAGATTATACTTTCAGGAAGCTTAACGCTTTTAAGCTTGTCGTTTGCAATAAAAGCACCGCTTCCTATAGCTGTAATTCCTTCGGGAAGCTCAGGGTGTATATTGCTTCCTTTATATGCAATCAGAATTCCGTTCACGCATACAAAGTCGCCTTGCTGATTATACATCCATACAGTATCGTCAAATGCACCTGCCCCTATATGGGAAACAGAGGGGGGGATAGTGATTTTCTCAAGGCTGTAGCAATGAACAAATGCATTTTCTTCAATTTTCTGAAGTGTAGATGGCAGAATTACCTCTTTTATGGTTGTATTGTATGCAAACGCATTTGCGGCAATGCTTTTAATTCCTGCGGGAACTGTAACGCTTTCGGAGGAACCGTTATATTTAATAAGGGTTGTTCCGCCGAGCATTACAAATTCAGATTCAGAGCCTGTCATCCAAAGCGTGTTGTTAAATGCGTCAGGCTCAATATTTTCAAGAAAACCGTCGAAATAGACCTGTCCCAGAGCGGTGCATCCTGCAAACGCACTGCTTCCTATATATGAAACAGAAGCACCTATCTGAACGCTTGAAAGCTTCGGGCATGATGCAAAGGCTTTTGCCGAAATTGTACTGATTCCGTCGGGAATACTAAGAGTTTCGAGGGTGGGAGAGCCTGCAAACGCCCCCGGACCTATTGAAACTACATTGTATCCGCCTAAGGAAGTGGGAATCACAAGGTCTTTCGGCTCGCCTGCAAAGCCAGTTATAGTCCCCGATGCCTTATCAAGAAAGTAGAGGACGTTCCCTACTTTGTAAACGGGAATTCTCGGCGCGGCAAGCACACTTATCTGACTTGTTACAAGAATAAGAAAAGCAATTATAATTGCACGTATTTTCTTCATTTGAGTCACCTCTTAAATTAAGAATCCCCCGTATTATAGCATATTTACGCCTTTTTGTCAAATTGGGCATGACAGACATATAATATAGCGAATACAAAATAATAGCCAAGGAGTGTTTATATGCCAAGAATATATTTAAGCCCCTCCACCCAGGAGGGCAACATGTACGTTATCGGTGGAAGTGAAGAATATTATATGAATCTTATTGCCGATGCAATGATTCCGTACCTGCTTTCAAGCGGAATCCAATATACCAGAAACAGCCCCGGCATGACTGCATCGCAGGCAATAGCACAGTCGAACAGCGGAAATTATGATTTGCATCTGGCACTTCATTCAAATGCCGCACCCGAGGGACAGTACGGGACATATACGGGTGTAGACGTTTATTATTCCCCCATAAGCATACGGGGAAGACGTGCGGCAGATATTTTTGTCCGTAACTTAAAAAGCATTTACCCCAACCCCGCTAAAGTCAGGGCAATCACAACCACAACCATAGGCGAAGTAACCCAGACAAGAGCACCCGCAGTATTTTTAGAGCTTGGGTATCATGATAACGTGGGTGATGCAAACTGGGTTGCCGATAACATTGAAAGAATTGCTCGAAACCTTGTGCTCTCGCTTACGGAGTATTTTGGAATTCCGTTTGTAGAGCCTATGACTCCCCGTATGGGAACAGTTTCCTTAAATAGTGGAACTCTTAACCTAAGGTCACGTCCGTCAAGAACATCAAGAATCATCACGTCCATTCCAAACGGTGCAGTCTTGACCGTGGTGGGACAGTGGCAGGACTGGTACGTTGTAAATTACAGAGGGCTTGTGGGCTATGTTGCCTCTCGGTATGTGAGATTGATGTAAATTTAATGTAAATGTACTTGATATCTCCTAAAATATGTCGTATAATGTGTTTATATTAATGCTTGGGCAGACATATTTAAGGAGTGGTTATATGCCTTTTGTAATAGCTATAGTGATGATAGTCGTGTTCTTTCTTCTTACTGCACGTGCAAATCGTGTCCCCAAAACGGGCAGGGATGCTGAGGCAAACGGGGAGAGAATCACCGCCGTTATAACAAACCGCAACAAATCTGCTGAAAAAGCCGTGTGGCTTCGTGCAGTATCAAAAGACGGCAGAAAATTCAAAGTGAAAATGAAAGCCTCCGAGGCGAAATATTGGATAAAAGGTGATGAAATATCCATTCTCCTTTCCAAAGAAAATCCGAAAAAGTACCGTGTGCTTTTTAACGATTATTTCCGTGAGAATGAAGCGAGAATCCGTGAAGAGGTAATAAAACACCTTGAAAAGAATGTGAAAAAACGCCTTGCGGCACGCTTTGTGGGATACAGCGATAAAACGCTCAGAGCTTTCAAAATGTGCAGTGTTGATACCCACAATATTTTCATGTTTACAACCTTCATGCGTATGATTGATTTTTACAGCATTGTAACTATTGTGATGATTGCTTCTTTTATAGGCTGGTTTATTACAAAGGCTCCCACCATGGGCGTGATGTTCGTACCGCTTGCGGCAGTGCTGATACTTGTAATGCTTCTTAAAGGGTCCATTGATTTTTGTAAGAGGATTAAAGATGAGGTTATAAAATCCGCCAAAATTAATAAGGCAAAGCAATTATCGGAAAAATAAAATAAAGAGGTTTCTCGAAAACAATCGCTTTTGAGAAACCTCTTTATTTTTATTCTATAATTCCCGCCACGGCGGAAAATTCCTTTCCGCCCTCTATGTGATGAACTAAATTATAAATATCTGTGGCTTTGCATTCAAGCTTAAATATCGGGTTATCTTTAAGCAATGCACCCCTTGATGCTATAGGGAGCGAAGATTTCTCTTTCAAAAGACGGAGAAGCTCGCTTCCTTTTTTATTAAATGCGAGGGGGCGTATATAGGTGGGGGAGATATACTCCTTAAAATTATTTCCTATTATCATATTGCAAAGGATTCTTCGGATTCGGCTCTGCGTGTATCTTCGGCAGGCTGCCTCGGCTACGATTTCTTCAAAGGTATTTTTAAAAGATGCCTCCTTAAGCCTTGATGCAATTTCCTCGTTGCAGTCGGGTATAAGCATCAGCTCTTCTTTTTCGATTGCTTTGAGCCTTGATGCCGTAATTATATCAAAATCTCTCATAAATACAGGGCTTGACTCATAATTATAAAGCATGTATCCTTTTGCATCTTCACCGCCCTTTAGCCTTGCACGAATGGCAGAAGCAGAAGGTATGGTGGATTCAATATCAGTGTCATTATAACCGTCTCCCATACGTCGTATGGTGGAGGGAGTGATTTTGGAGCCAAGCTTTTTTATTGCCCTTATATACTCAACGGCAAGGATATTATTCGGCTCGCTTAAAATAGAAGCTTCCTTTATTATGGCTTCTGCCGCCAACTGCCTTGCCTTGGGGAAGCTCATTCCCTCGGAAAGCTTTTCGTTAAGCAGTGCAGAAAATCCCTCGTTTTCATCATTTAAAACCTCGGCACATTTTATAAGGGCATCAATATCACCGCATTCGCTTCCGAAATACAGAGAATTAACCACTCCGCACCCATTAAGCGTTTCTACACCGCCTTTTGCAAAGCCCTCCGCCGAGGAAAGAGAATAAGGTACGGGAAGCTCTATCGCCAAATCAACGCCGTTTATTACGGCGGCTTTTGCACGGTCGTATTTTTCAAATATTGCACATTCGCCCCTTTGTACGAAATTGCCGCTCATTACGGCAATCACAGCGTCGTTTTCACGCTTTATGGTATCAATAAGGAGCTTGTGACCTGCGTGCAGGGGGTTGAATTCTGCAATTAAAGCACCTATTTTCATAAAATCCCTCGCTTTTTGGTAAAAAAATGTTGAAAATTGGATATTTCTATTATATACTATATAAGTAAAAAAATAAAGGTTTGGAGGAATAAAAATGAGTAAATTTTTAGATTCTGTCAAGGAGAGAGCGAGAAAAGATAAGAAGACCATCGTTCTTCCCGAATCTATGGACAGGCGCACATGGGAGGCTGCAGAAACAATTCTCAAAGAGGATATTGCAAATCTTGTGATTATCGGGACTCCCGAAGAAGTTAATGAAAATTCAAAAGGGCTTGATGTTTCGAAGGCTACAATTATCGACCCCTTTAACCACGAAAAAACAGAAGAATACCTTAATCTTTTTGTAGAACTCAGAAAGAGCAAGGGTGTTACATATGAGCAGGCGAAGGAAATCGTTCTTGGTGACTATATGTACTATGCATGTCTTATGGTTAAGGCTGGCGACGCTGACGGCGTTGTATCAGGTGCATGCCATTCCACCGCAAACACACTTCGTCCCTCACTTCAGATTATTAAGACAAAGCCCGGCGTAAAGCTTGTATCAGCTTTCTTCCTCATGGTTGTGCCGGATTGTGAATATGGTGCAAACGGTGCATTTGTATTTGCAGACAGCGGTCTTGTTCAGAATCCTAACAGTGAAGAGCTTGCAGCTATTGCCGCATCTTCTGCGGAAAGCTTTGAGCTTTTAGTAGGCGAAAAGGCATATGTTGCTATGCTTTCTCACTCCACAAAGGGCAGTGCAGCTCACGCCGATGTTGATAAGGTTACAGAGGCTACACGCATTTGTAAGGAAACCTTCCCCAATGTATGTGTTGACGGTGAGCTTCAGCTTGATGCCGCTATCGTTCCCTCCGTTGGTGAGTCCAAGGCTCCCGGTTCACCTGTAGCAGGCAAGGCAAACGTTCTTGTATACCCCGACCTTGATGCAGGTAACATCGGTTACAAGCTTGTTCAGCGTCTTGCAAAGGCGGAAGCATACGGTCCCGTTACTCAGGGTATCGCAATGCCTATCAACGACCTTTCACGCGGATGCAGTGCAGACGATATCGTAGGCGTTGTTGCAATTACGGCAGTTCAGGCACAGGCACAGGCTCAGTAATTTAAAGAAAGGAAGTTATACATAATGAAAATTCTTGTTATTAACGCAGGAAGCTCCTCCCTTAAATATCAGCTTATCGATATGGATAACAAGGCTGTTATGGCAAAGGGTCTTTGCGAAAGAATCACTATCGACGGAAGCAAGCTTAACCACACCCCCGCAGGCGGTGAAAAGGTTGTAATCGAAAGCCCCATGCCCACTCATGCAGAGGCTATCAAGCTTGTTATTGATGCACTTGTTGACAAAAACCACGGCGTTATAGCTTCAATGAGCGAAATTGGTGCAGTAGGTCACCGTGTGGTACACGGCGGCGAAAGCTTCAGCGGAAGCGTTGTTATCACAGATGAAGTTAAGAAAGCAATAGAGGAATGTATTGAGCTTGCTCCTCTTCACAACCCTGCAAACCTTATCGGTATCGAGGCTTGTGAAAAGGTTATGCCCGGTGTGCCTCAGGTAGCTGTATTTGATACTGCTTTCCATCAGACAATGCCCGAGGAAGCATACCTCTACGGTATTCCCTACGAATACTATGAAAAGTATAAAATCAGACGTTATGGCTTCCACGGTACAAGCCATAATTATGTATCAGGCAAAGCGGCAGAGCTTCTCGGAAAAGACATTAAGGATATTAATATCGTTACATGTCACCTTGGTAACGGTTCCTCCGTTGCGGCTGTAAAGGGCGGTAAGGTTATCGACACAACAATGGGACTTACTCCCCTTGCAGGTATCCTCATGGGTACAAGAAGCGGTGATATTGACCCCGCCATCGTTACATTCCTTATGGAAAAGGAAAACCTCGGTATTGATGAAATCAATGCAGTTCTTAATAAAAAGAGCGGCGTGCTTGGCGTAAGCGGTGTTTCCAGCGACTTCCGTGATCTTTGTGCTGCAGCTGAAGAAGGAAATAAAAAAGCTGAAGCTGCTCTTAAGATGTTCAGCTATGGCATCAAGAAGTATATCGGTAGCTACGCTGCTGCTATGGGTGGTGTAGATGCGGTTGTATTTACTGCCGGTGTAGGTGAAAACGATGCACAGACAAGATGGGATATCACACAGGGGCTTGAGTTCCTCGGAATCAAGGTTGACGCCGAAAAGAATAAGATTCGCGGTAAGGTAGCAGATGTTTCTGCAGAGGGTGCATCTGTAAAGACACTCGTTATCCCCACCGACGAAGAAATGATGATTGCTATCGAAACTGAAAGATTGACAAAATAATTGTTGACAAGTAGGGGAAACGATAGTATAATATATAGGCACATGTAAAAAAGAGGTATCGGGGGCAGGTGTTTTTATATGAAGATAAATATTGCATCTGTATTAAGAAACGACGGTGCTTCAAAAGAGTTTTCGGGCGAAGCGGAGCTTGGAAGCTTTGAATATATGGGCAGCACGCTTACATTTGAAAATCCTCCCAGGATAACGGGCAGGATTCACAATATAGGGGGTACGCTTGAAATATCAGGGCAGATAACGGGTGAGTATACTACGGTATGTTCGCGTTGTCAGGCTCCCATCAGGAAGGATTTTTCGGCAGAGCTTTTTGAAAGCATTGACGATGAGCTTTCCGATATTGATGAAGAATGTATCACTGTCAGCGGTAATGTGATTGACATTTCCGGCAGTATTGATGCGTGCATATTCGGCTCTCTTCCCATGCAGCCCCTTTGCAGGGAGGATTGTAAGGGACTTTGCCATCAGTGTGGCACAGACCTTAATAAAAATGAATGCAATTGCGAAGATGAGGTCTATGACCCGAGATTCGCCATCTTTAGAAAACTAAGTAAAGAGGTGTGAAAAATGGCAGTTCCAAAGAGAAGAACTTCTAAGGCAAGAAAGAATAAGAGAAGAGCTAATTGGAAGCTTGAAGTACCCGGCATGATCAAGTGCGCAAACTGCGGTGAGCTTATTAAGGCACATATCGTATGTAAGCATTGTGGTTATTACAAGGGCGTTCAGGTTGTTAAGAAAGCAGCTAACTAATCTTAGAAAGCGATTTACCGCCCCGTATTTACGGGGCGGTAAATTAGTATGTCGATATAGCTCAGCAGGATAGAGCGACCGCCTCCTAAGCGGTAGGTCGGAGGTTCGAATCCTCTTATCGACGCCAGAAAATCCGTACACAACAGTGTGCGGATTTTTACTTTTTAAGAAAGCGTGTTTTTGCAACAGAACTATTACGAACACACTAAAGTTATAAGAAACAGGGTTTTATTGTGTTTTTTTTCATGCTGGTTGACTTAAATATGAAAAAAGCGTATAATAAAAATCAGAACAATTACATTAGTGAAAGGTGAACAGTTATGGAATTACTAAAAAAACTACCAATGCCAGACTCTATGAGCATTGATGAAATTAAAGAGCTTCTTTTAAAGGAAGAATACGGGTATCTTCCGTCAGAAAAAACGGAGATTTCGGCTCGTGTTCTGGAAGAAGAACCCAGATTTGCTACCGGAAAGGCGGTGCTTACAAAGCTTGAATTTACTGTGAAAGGCTCTTTTGGGGAATATACATTTCCTCTTTATTATACAAAGCTTCTTTCCGATAAGAAAGTTCCGTGCTTTATACATATCAATTTCCGTGACAATGTTCCCGATATGTACCAGCCAACGGAGGAAATTATTGACAGCGGCTACAGTGTGCTGTCCTTCTGCTACAAGGATGTTTCAAGCGATGACGGTGATTTCACAAACGGGCTTTCGGGACTTATATACCCCGGCGGAAAAAGGGGAGAGCATGACTGCGGAAAAATAGGTTTGTGGGCATGGGCGGCAATGCGTGTTATGGATTATGCACAGACACTTCCTGAGCTTGACACAGAGCATATAACGGTTGTAGGACATTCCCGCCTTGGCAAAACGGCACTTCTTACCGGTATGTTGGACGATAGATTTTTCTGTGCAATATCCAATAATTCGGGATGCAGCGGTGCGGCACTTTCCAGAGAAACCGATGGTGAAACCATCAGGGATATATGCACCACCTTCCCATTCTGGTTTAATAAAAACTATCTTAAATATATGGATAACGAGGATAAGCTTCCTTTTGACCAGCATTATCTTCTGGCAGCAAACTCGAAGCACCTTTTATATGTTGCAAGCGCCTCCGAGGACGAATGGGCAGGACCGAAAAACGAATATCTTTCCTGCGTTGCGGCAAGCAGCTATTTTGAAAAACAGGGTAAAAAGGGCTTTATTCACCCCGATCGCCTTGCAGAAATCGGAGATGCCTTCCACGAGGGCAATATAGGATATCACCTCAGAGCGGGTAAGCATTATTTAGGAAGATACGATTGGCAGAAGTATATTGAGTTTCTGAACAAAAAAACCAACGGTGAGGCAATGGCATGAATAGTGTAAATGTAACGAAAAAAGGACATTATAATGTCATAGTTGTCGGTGGTGGTATTGCGGGAGTTTCTGCCGCAGTTTCTGCCGCCCGTGAGGGAATGAGCGTTCTTATAATAGAAAAGCAGGTAAATTTAGGCGGACTTGCAACGGGAGGACTAATAAGCTGGTACGAGCCTCTTTGTAACGGCGAGGGCGAGCAGATAGTATTCGGCATTGCAGAAGAGCTTATAAAGCTTACCGCAAAGTATTGTTACGACAGTTTTCCCGAAAAATGGGGAGGAACCGAAAGAAGTGAACCGAGACGTGACAGATACGCGACAAGGTTTAGTCCGACTGTTTATTCCCTTGCTCTTGATGAATATGTTTTGCAAAACGGAGCAGAGCTTCTTTTTGATACCTTAGCAACCTATCCTGTTATGGAGGGAAATATTTGCAAAGGAGTTATCGTGGAAAACGTCAGCGGCAGGGAAGAATACAGTGCTGACGTTGTGATTGATGCCACGGGAACGGCGGCAATTATGCATCGTGCGGGAGTTCCATGCGTAGAAGGGCAGAATTTTGCTACCTATACCGTACATAAAATTAATGACGAAATAATTGACGAATATAAGCAGAATGCCATCACATGGAAGCTTCGCGACTGGGATGGAGCAGGAAGTAATATGGACGGAGTGGGACAACCCGAGGGAGAAAAGCTCATCAGCGGTACTGATGCAAAGGAAGCGAGCGACTATATTGTCCGCGGAAAAATGCGTATGCTGAAAAAGCTTAAAGAGTGGGACCGCTACTCTTTTGACCTTATGTCAATTCCTACTATGCCCCAATTCCGCACAATCCGCCATATTGTAGGTGACAGCGATTTCAAAGCCGATACCGAGGTCTCGTTCCCCGATTCTATCGGAAGGCTTACTGATTTCCGCTCAAATAAAATTCCCAAGACCTACGATTTTCCGCTTTCGGCACTTTACAATTCCGCTTTCCCCAATCTTCTTGCGGCAGGAAGAATAATTTCTACCTCCACCCGTGACGGTTGGGAGGTAGCACGTGTTATTCCCTCCTGTGCAAAAACAGGCGAGGAAGCAGGTAAAGCCGCCGCACGTTATATAAAAACAGGGAAATTTTCAAAATAAAAGAAACTGCAAAAATTCTCATTTTGGGGACTGTCCCTAAAATGAGGATTTTTTTAAATAAAATAAGGTATTATATCTTGAAAATGCTCTGAAATTGTTGTATAATAACAAAAATACTATAAAATTTTATTATGGGGGAGATATAACCATGGCATTTTATTTTAACGAACCTTCACGTACATTCAGCGAATATCTGCTCGTTCCCGGCTACACAGGCCCCGACTGTATTCCTGCCAATGTAAGCCTTAAAACACCTCTTGTTAAATTCAAGAAGGGTGAACAGCCCAAATACAGCCTTAACATTCCTATGGTATCTGCTATCATGCAGTCCGTATCAAACGATACTATGGCTATAGCACTTGCAAAGGAAGGCGGTATTTCCTTTATTTACGGCTCTCAGTCTATCGAGGACGAAGCTGCAATGGTTGCACGAGTAAAGAGCTATAAGGCAGGATTTGTTGTAAGTGACAGCAATCTTAAACCCGAAGACACACTTCAGGATGTGTTGGAGCTTTTTGAAAAGACAGGTCATAACACAATGGCTGTTACCGAGGACGGAACTGCAACAGGCGTCCTCTTAGGCGTTGTTACAAGCCGTGATTATCGCGTGAGCAGAATGAGCACCGATATCAAGGTTAAGGATTTTATGACTCCCTTTGATAAGCTTATCTGTGCTCCTGAATCTACAACTCTTAAGGAAGCAAACGATATTATCTGGGAGCATAAGCTTAATTCCCTCCCCATTATTAATGATAAAAACGAGCTTAAGTATTTCGTATTCAGAAAGGACTACTCCACACATAAGAGTAATCCCAACGAAGTGCTTGACGAGCAGAAGCGTTATCTTGTAGGTGCAGGTATTAACACTCTTGACTATGAAAAGAGAGTTCCCGCACTTGTAGAAGCCGGTGCAGACGTGCTTTGTATCGACTCCTCCGAGGGTTATACTGCATGGCAGGCAAAGACTATTGCATTCATCCGTGAAAAATACGGTGATAATGTAAAGGTTGGTGCAGGTAACGTTGTTGACCGTGACGGCTTTATGTTCCTTGCAGAAGCAGGTGCAGACTTTATTAAGGTTGGTATCGGCGGCGGCAGTATCTGTATCACTCGTGAAACAAAGGGTATCGGACGCGGTCAGGCAACGGCTGTTATAGAGGTTGCGGCAGCACGTGACGAATACTTTGAAAAGACAGGTATCTATATTCCCATTTGCTCTGACGGCGGTATAGTACACGACTATCATATGACACTTGCCCTTGCAATGGGTGCAGATTTCCTTATGCTCGGAAGATATTTTGCACGCTTTGACGAAAGCCCCACTCCCAAGCTTAATATTAATGGAACATACGTTAAGGAATACTGGGGAGAGGGAAGCAACCGTGCACGTAACTGGCAGCGTTACGACCTTGGCGGTAAGGCTAAGCTTTCCTTTGAAGAAGGCGTTGATTCCTACGTTGTATATGCAGGCTCGCTCCAGGATAACGTGGCAAAGAGCCTTTACAAGGTTGCATCAACCATGTGTAACTGCGGTGTGCTGACCATTCCCGAGCTTCAGAAAAATGCAAAAATTACTCTCGTTTCCGCAACAAGCATTGTTGAGGGCGGTTACCACGACGTTACTCTTAAATCAAACGTTGGAAAGGATTGATTTTAATGTATAAATCAGACATTGAAATTGCACAGTCCGTTGAAATGAAGCCCATTACGGAGATTGCAAAAACAGCAGGCGTAGATGACAAATATCTTGAACAGTACGGAAAGTATAAGGCAAAAATTGACCTCTCTGTTTTAGATGAATTAGATCGTAAGGAGGGTAAGCTTATCCTCGTTACCGCTATAAACCCCACCCCTGCAGGCGAGGGAAAGACCACTACCACAATAGGTCTTGCCGACGGACTTCGTAAAATCGGAAAGAATGTAATGGTTGCTCTTCGTGAGCCGTCCTTAGGTCCCGTTTTCGGTGTTAAAGGCGGTGCGGCAGGCGGCGGATTTGCGCAGGTTGTTCCCATGGAGGATATTAACCTCCATTTCACGGGTGACTTCCACGCAATCGGTGCCGCAAACAATCTTCTTGCGGCTATGCTTGATAACCATATTTATCAGGGAAATGCCCTTAATATTGACCCTCGCAGAATCGTTTGGAAAAGATGCGTGGATATGAATGACCGTCAGCTCCGTTTTGTAACGGACGGCCTTGGCGGCAGAGTAAACGGCGTTCCCCGTGAGGACGGCTATGATATTACCGTTGCAAGTGAAATTATGGCAGTATTGTGCCTTGCAAATTCCCTTTCCGACCTTAAGGAACGACTGGGAAGAATTATCGTAGGCTATACCTATGATGAAAAACCCGTTACAGCGGCAGACCTTAAAGCACAGGGTGCTATGACTGCACTTCTTAAAGATGCAATAAAGCCCAACCTTGTGCAGACACTGGAGGGAACTCCCGCATTTGTGCATGGCGGCCCCTTTGCAAATATTGCACACGGCTGTAACAGTGTAACCGCTACAAAGCTTGCAATGAAGCTTGGCGATTATGCAATTACGGAAGCAGGCTTCGGTGCTGACCTTGGTGCAGAAAAATTCCTTGACATCAAGTGCCGTGCGGCATCTCTTAAACCCTCTGCGGTTGTAATTGTGGCAACTATCCGTGCCCTTAAAATGCACGGCGGTATGGCGAAAACTGAACTTAACGAGGAAAATATTGAGGCACTTTTAAAGGGTATCCCCAATCTTCTCCGTCACGTTTCAAATATTAAAAACGTGTACAAGCTTCCCTCTGTGGTGGCAATCAATAAGTTCCCCACAGATACCGATAAGGAAGTGCAGGTTATTATAGAGGAATGTAAAAAGCTCGGAGTAAACGTTGTTCTTTCCGATGTATGGGCAAAGGGCGGCGAAGGCGGAATTGAGCTTGCAGAAGAGGTTGTTCATCTTTGTGAAGAAAAGAACGATTTCACATTCAGCTATGAGGACGACCTTTCAATCGAAGAAAAGATTGAAGCTATTGTTAAGCGTATTTACGGCGGAGATGGTGTAATCTTTGACAAAAACGCACAAAAGCAGCTTAAAACTCTTACCGAGCTTGGCTTTAGTAAACTCCCCGTATGTATGGCAAAGACTCAGTATAGCTTCTCTGATGATATGACAAAGCTGGGCGCACCCGAGGGCTTCACCGTTACAGTGCGTAACGTGAAGGTAAGTGCAGGTGCAGGCTTTATCGTAGCACTGACAGGAGAAATAATGACAATGCCTGGTCTTCCCAAGGTTCCCGCAGCAGAAAAAATTGACGTTGACGAAAACGGAAAAATCACAGGCTTGTTCTAAACTAAAATAAAAATCAAAGGAAGCATCAGAGGTTTCACACCTCAGATGCTTCCTTTTTTGTCCGAAAATATTAGGAGGTGTAAAAAACTCGGTTTTTTACACCTCTTTTTTGATTTAGGTGTTTTATAATTTATAAAATACTTAAATTATGTATTATTATCGCTTTTTTGCGGTCTGGACTTTTTTACATCCTCTAACTTCTACTTCCTGTGCTTGTTCCGGTATGCTTTAGGTGATATTCCAACCTGCTTTTTAAACACATTGGAAAAATACTGGCAGTCACCTATTGGTACGATATTGGGTATTTCCGAAATAGGCATCTGTGTTTTTGAAAGATAATACTTGGCGAGCTCCACCCTTTTTCGCTGTGCGTACTTCATTGGCGTAGTGCCATATTTTTTCTTGAAAATATTGATAATTTGAGAGGGGGAAAGATAATACTTTGCGGACAGGTCATCAAGAGTGAACCTGTTTTGCAGATTAGAGTCGATAAAATGAATAATGCTTTCCGGTGTGCACTGAATATTTTTTTCCATTTCTGTAAGTTTGACACAGTCGGATACCTTTTGTATTATACGTAGCAGTTCGACCGCAAGTGCGTTTAAAAATTCACTGTCCGCATTTTCAGAGCTCTCACACAACTCAAGTGCCCGTACGAAATTCTCACGCACATCTGCTTTGCATATGATAACCTTATCGTCGGGAAAGTACGCAGAAACTATTCCGTCGACAAAGTGACCTTTTGCGGAAATGTGCATTTTGCCTGCCGGATCATCCTTCTTGCTGTACAACTTTCTGTAGCAGGATTTTTTTATGCATACAAAATCTCCGGAATGAGGCGAATAGTTTTTCCCGTCTACTTCCATCAAGCATGTTCCCTCTGTTATATATTCAAACTGGTAAATCTCAAAGGATTTCAGTTCGATAGAGGGCGAATTCTGACTATAGTCAGAATCGGGAAATGTTTTTCCTATAATAAAAGGGATGAAGGGAAGTGGAAGATTTACTATACGTTCCAAAGGCTCATAAAATATTTGATTGGGAAAAATGTGCTGTTCCATACAAAAATACACCTCCATAAAATATTTTACAAATTTTCAAAAATGTGTTGTGTTTACATTGCTATATGATTAGTTTATAATATAGATAGAAAAATGTCAAGATTTATTGGTGCTGCTCGGAAAAATTTTACACAAAAAGCAAAGGCTTCCGCAAAGGGATATTCCCCGAAACAGCAAGAAGGCATACCATTATACAGAAAGGAATTTGGCATATGAAAATAATTTTCGGAGCGGATATGTCTTTCAATTATTTTGAAAGCTTTCCCGGGAAAGGGTACGCACAAAATGCACTTAAAGAGGCAGGCGAGCTTTTTTCCAAGGCTGATTTTTCTATGATTAACTTAGAAAATATTTTCGGTGATAAATCAATCGGAGAGCCTATTATAAAAGGCGGGCCCAACCTTATAAGCGAGGAC
>JAZUCF010000017.1:0-19998 GCA_045638945.1 Clostridia bacterium
GATTATCCCCAAATCGGAACTTCTTTTAGTCTATATCACGCTCACAACCTGCAACGCACTTCAGAAGGCATGCAGTAGAAGTAATTATCAGTGAGAAAAACGTAAGAAGCAGTCCCGTTATGATTGCTCCGGCAATACTGGTTGCCGCAAAGGTAATGGCAAGGAGTATTACCGACGTGAGAACCGTACCTAAAATTCCCGCAAGGAAAAGCGGAAGAATCGGACACAGGCAATCTCTGAGATATGGTCTGCCGGGCGAAAGTGCCAAAAGGGATATTGCAAGATATCCTACGGCAATGCCGAAAGTAGTCCACAAAAATGCAGGAGTTACGGTTATAACAGCAGTAATTCTAAGAACTGTTGCAACTACGCCGATAATAATGCTTGCGATAATCGCAAGAGCACCGCAACTATTTCTACAACTGCAAGAACAATTATACATAGTTATTCACCTCCCATTTCAGCATATGTAAAAGGGAGGTGTTTTGTTCCTTTTTGGTTATTCTTCTATGAGTTTGATGTTTCTTTCCAGCACTCCTTTGCCTCTCCATGAAAAGGCACGGTTTTTATACTTCTTCATAAATTCGCGGTTTGAAAGGCTTTCAAGGTCGGAAAGATTAATATTATCAATCAAATCTTTTGTAAATTCCTCCATAGGCTTTGGCGTGATATTATTGTGTGGGCATACCCTCTGGCACATATCGCACCCGAATACAAGAGCTGATTTTTTCAGTATGGCGATTTCACTTTCTGTGAGGTCGCCTTTTTTCTGACTTATGTGTGACGCACATTTATTTATATCAAATTCTTCACCCAATGCACCGCCGGGACAATTTTCTATGCACCGATTACAGCCCATACAGGTTTTTTGAAGCGGTGTGTCGGGGGCTAAATCTAAATCACATAAAATATATCCTATAAAAAAGTAGCTTCCGAAATCATCGTTTATCAGCATCTTGTTTTTTCCGTAAAAACCAAGCCCTGCTTCATATGCTAACCGTCTGTCAACTTCGGGGCCGATATCGGCAAAAATTTGGCATTCTCCATCGGGGGAAAGGGTGCGGATAAAATCGCAGACAGGGGAGAGCTTTTCCTTTATAACCAAGTGGTAATCAAGACTTCTTGCATATAAAGAAAGATTGCCGTCCCGCTCCCCGCAGTAATATGGGAAAAGGCAAACTATTGCACTTCTTTTGCCAAAGCGTGCAATACCGCATTTTTCAATACCAAGAGAGCGTATGAAATTCAAAATTTTGTTTTTCATAATATCACCTGATTTGTCTTTCCAAGAACGGGGTTGTTAAGGGGTTGCCCCTTAATATAAAATCCGTCAAAACCGGGGGCGTGTACCTCGGTTTTGACTCCTTACAAGGGCTGGCACGGTGAGTGCCGCGCGAGCGAAAGCCCTTTTTCTCGCAAGAGAATGTTTTCGTAAGAAAACTTCTTTTGCGAAAGGCTGACCTTGTCAGCCGTCAGTCATCCGTTCTTATCATTGAAATTGCAAGGTAAACTTTTTCAAATCCCATTTTCCGAAGAAGCTTTGCACAATAATTCGAGGTTGCACCAGTTGTATAAATATCGTCCACCAAAAGTGCGGTGCCGCTGAATCGGTTTTCCGTTGCAAAAAAGCACTTCTTTACGTTCTCCCGACGTTCGGAAAGATTCAGCGTGTGCTGAGGCTTTCCGTCAGTGGTTTTTCGGAGAGTGGGGATACAGGGAATATTGAGAATTTTGGAAAGCTCCCTTGCAATAAGCTCAGCCTGGTTATATCCGCGGTTTTTAAACGCTATTTTGTCCTGCGGTACAAAGGTTATAAAGTCAAAATTTGAATATTGCGGAGAATTGATTATCTTATCTGCCAGCACATATGCGATTCCTTTTGAGTAATAAGGATGCCCTGATTTAAGTGCGAGGACTGCGTCCTTGGCCTTATCTTTATATATCAGCGGTATAAATGCGTGCTCAAAATACGTCCTGTTAAGACGGCAGCCTACACAGATTACATGGGAGGATTCCTCCACCGGTCTGCCGCATATCTTACAGCTTTTCCCCTTGATAAAGGGGAGTGAAGACATACACCTATGGCAAACAGGAGTCTTATCCTGTAGGATTTTTCCGCAAAAAGGGCATTTGGGCGGAAAGATGACGTCAAGTATTTTATTAAGCATTTTCCATGCTCTCCCTTAATCTTTTTTCAAGGCTGCTGTAGCGAAGCTGAAGCTTGTTATTCTTTACCATAGTGCTGACACTTTGAAGATTCCCCACAAGAATTACAAGCTTTTTCCCCCTTGTTACTGCTGTGTAGAGAAGATTTCTCGTCATCAGCATGGGAGGAAAGGGGCATACAGGAATTATAACGGCGCTCCATTCACTGCCCTGGCTTTTGTGCACGGTGAGGGCATATGCCATTTCCAAATCTTCCACGGAGGAAAAGTCATACTCCACAATCTTGTTATCGTCAAAAAGAATCCTCATGGATTTTTCTTTTTGCGATATATCAAGGATAGTTCCTATATCTCCGTTGTATATGCCGAAGCCGTCACCGCTTCCGTCGGGGAGAGTCCAAATCATATCATAGTTGTTGCGTGTCTGAATTACTTTATCGCCTACACGGAAAATTCGCTCACCGAATTTCTTTTCCTTTTTATCCTTAGAGGGGGGATTAAGTCTTTCTTGCAAAACCTTGTTGAGGTTGATTGTTCCCACAATGCCCTTTCGTGATGGGGAAAGCACCTGAATATCACTGATGCTGTCAAATCCGTAAACCTTGCCAAGCCTTCCCATGCAAAGCTCGCAAATTGTTTCAAGAGCATCCTCAGGCGTTCTTCCCATAAAGAAAAAGTCTGTCTTGCTATCATTTTCAAGGGGCATTTCGCCCATGTTTATTCTGTGGGCATTGGTTACTATACGGCTCTGCTCCGCCTGCCTGAATACTTCGTTCAGCCTTACCGCAGGGATAACTCCGCTTTGGAGCATATCGTGCAGAACATTTCCCGCCCCAACCGAGGGAAGCTGGTCACTGTCACCTGCCATAATAAGGCATGTCCCTCTTTTAAGAGCTTTTAAAAGAGAACCGAAAAGGATAATATCAACCATGCTCATCTCATCAACTATTACAACATCGGCGTCAATGGGGTTGTATTCGTTTCTTCCGAAACGCTGATTCTGAGCATCATTCACCTCCACCTCCAAAAGGCGGTGGAGCGTTTTTGCCTCCATCCCGCAGGATTCGGAAAGCCTTTTTGCGGCTTTTCCCGTGGGGGCACAGAGTGCAATTTTATATTCGTGGCTTTGGAAGATTTCCATAATGATTTTCATAATGGTGGTTTTTCCAGTTCCGGGACCGCCCGTAATTATGAGCACACCGCCATTTAGTGCTTTCTTTACGGCTTCATTTTGCATTTGTGATAACTCGATAGCACTGTTTTTTGAGTGGATAAATATATCATTCGGAATATCCTTAGAATATGGCTTTGCAAGTGCCATAAGCTCGCTGAGCTTAACAGATGCTGAAAGCTCCATATTATAATACAGGGGAAGATATACAAAATCCTCCTCAAATATCAGCTTGGCATCATATTTCATTTGTGCAAGGGTTTGCTCCACCTCTCCTATATCACAGCCGAGGAAGGTTGCCGTGTTTTCGGAAAGCTCGGCATATTTGAGGCAGGTATGACCGTTTAATGCCGCATAGGTGAGCATATATATAATTCCGCCCGAAATTCTTCCCGGGTGGTTTTTGGGGAGCTTCATTTCCTGTGCAATGCGGTCGGCAGTTTTGAAACCTATTCGCTCAACGCTTTCACACAGAATATAAGGGTTTTCCTTTACAAGCGCTATAGCCTTCTGCCCGAAAATTTTATGCACCTTCAGTGCAAGGTTTGGGGTGACTCCGTATTCCTGAAGAAAGATAACCGTTTGTGCCGCATCCTGACGGATGAGGAATGATTCGGAGATTTTTTTTGCGCGGTTTAGTGATATACCGTTTATTTCGGCAAGCCTTTCGGGGGAAAGAGCTATAACCTCCAAGGCTTCCTCACCGAATTTATTGACAATCTTTTTTGCAGTAGCCTCGCGGATACCGCTTATGATGCCGCTTGAAAGGTAAGAGAGAACAGCACTGACCTTTTTGGGCAGTGCTCTTTCTATAGACATAACGGAAAACTGCTCCCCGTATGAGGGGTGATTTACCCATTTGCCCGTCATAACCACCTGCTCTCCGGGAGCAATAAAGGGCATATGTCCGCATGACGTAACAAGTGAATTGTTACAGTTTACATCGCACACGGTGTATCCGTTATCTTCATTCTGATATATTATTTCATAAATCTCGCCTTGAAGCGTCTGTGTATCTTCGGGCATCATAAGTGTTCCTTCCAATCCGAATCTCGATAATGCAATTGTCGGGCAGCCCTGCTGCAAAAGAGCCAAGCTCCGATTTTTTGCAATACATTGTCTTTTCAAACTTGATACTGTTACCCTTGCAGATAACAAAAGCTATCATCATTAGTGCAATTATTAAAGCAGTAATTGCACCATACATATACTATCACCAATAATAGTATATGTATGTCAGAGCCAAGAAGTCAATGAAATCCGTCTTTCAGACGGGTGAAATATTGCTCTGCAATGTGAAATCCTCGCTCTGCTCGGGTGAAATGTTTGCTACGCAAACGTTATGGTAAGAAAGGCATTAACTTTTGTTAATGCCTTTCTTTTGGGTTTATTTAAAGATATTTCTTTAATACTTCTACCTTGTCAAGTCTTTCCCACGGAAGATTAAGTTCGTTTCTTCCGAAATGACCGTAAGCCGCTGTCTGATAATAGATAGGCTTTCTGAGGTCAAGTGTGCTGATGATTGCAGAAGGACGAAGGTCAAAGTTTTCGTTTACAATCTCGCCAAGTCTTTCGTCAGTGAGCTTTCCTGTGCCGAAAGTGTCAATGCGTACAGATACGGGCTTCGCAACGCCTATTGCATATGCAAGCTGAATCTGGCACTTGTCAGCAAGACCTGCCGCAACAATGTTTTTTGCAATGTAACGAGCCATATAGCATGCGCTTCTGTCAACCTTTGTGGGGTCTTTGCCCGAAAATGCACCGCCGCCGTGGGGAGCATATCCGCCGTAGGTATCTACAATAATCTTTCTGCCTGTAAGACCGCTGTCTCCCTGAGGGCCGCCTATTACAAATTTACCTGTGGGATTAATGTGGTAAATTGTATCTTCGTCAATGAGAGAAGCGTCCAACACGGGTTTTATAACGCTTTCAATCATATCCTTTCTGATTTGCTCCTGAGTTACGTCGGCTGTATGCTGTGTGGAAAGAACAACCGTGTCAATTCTCTTTACCTTGTCGCCGTCATATTCAACGGTTACCTGTGTCTTTCCGTCGGGGCGAAGGTAGGGGAAAAGTCCGTTCTTTCTTACCTCGGTAAGCTTCTTTGCCATTTTCTGTGCGTAGTAAATGGGGGCAGGGAGGTATTCCTCGGTTTCATTTGTGGCATAGCCGAACATCATACCCTGGTCACCTGCACCGATGTCGTTGCCGTCGGAAGTGCCTTCCTTTGCTTCCTTGGATTTATCAACGCCCAGTGCAATATCGGCTGACTGCTTGTTAAGCGTGCTTAAAATAGCAATGCCGTCTGCGGAAAATCCCATGTTGGGGTCTGTGTAACCGATATCCTCCAATGTGCGTTTTACGATTGAGCGGACGTCATAGGTATGCGTGGTTGTGATTTCACCAAACACCATAACCATACCTGTTGCCGCGCAGCTTTCGCAGGCTACACGAGCCTCGGGGTCATGTGCCAAAATATCGTCTAAAACGGCATCGGAAATTTTATCGCAGACCTTGTCGGGATGCCCCTCCGTAACCGATTCTGATGTAAAAAGTTTTTTGTCTGTAATCATTTGTAAGTCCTCCTATATTTTGTCAGTTGTTTGTTGGGCGTTTATCCGAAAATAAGTCCTAAAAGACCGTATGAAAAAATACTCATAATAATACCTGCACTAATTACGCCACAGGTAATTGCCACCATGGAATCTTTAAATTTAAAGTCGAGGAAGCTTGCGATAAGTGCTCCCGACCAAGCACCCGTTCCGGGGAGGGGAATTGCCACGAAAAGGAACAGTCCCCATTTTGCGTATTTTGTCACTTTATCCTTATTCTTTTCCACCTTTTGCTCAAGATAGAGGGGGATTTTAGAAAGGTGCTTTGTGGTTTTCATCCACGCACATATCTTTTTGATTAAAAGTAGAATAAAGGGAATCGGAATGAGATTACCGATAATCGAAACGATGAATGAGGGGACAAGGGGCATCTTAAGTGCCATTGCCAGCGGTATTGCACCGCGAAGCTCTATTAAGGGAACCATGGAAACTATAACTATGTACACATAGTTTGCAAATTCCGCACCCAGTCCGACAAGCCCTACAAGCCATATAGCAAAAGAGTGTATGGCGGTTGTGATTTTATGCAATTGTATATACCTCCTAATTTGGTCACAATTATTTCATTATAACATATATATTTTAATAAATAATATGCGATTTGTCAACCAAAAGGAAGATTTATACTGCTGAAAAACAAAAAAAGGTTCAGTTTTTTTACGAAAACAGACTTGATTTCCGTCATTCGGCATGATAGAATGACCAAAAATCGAACAAAAGTTTTTGAAAAAAAGGGGAGTTATTTATAAAATAGTGCAAAAAAATGTACGTCCCCAAATGGTTACACGAAAGAACAACGAGAAAGGAAGTAAAAAATGAAAAAACTATTTTTTTATTTGTTAACAATTATAATTCTTTGTGTTGGCGTTATTGGATTTAATCTACATAAACATAGCAAAATCGAATCATATCACAATTCTTTAAAAGTTTGTGTAGGAAAAGAACCATTCTACCTTACTGATATAACCGACTTTGAATGGGACAGGGCAGTAGCTTTTGAGTTCCCGGCAGACTTGAAGGATTTTGAAGAAGCATCGGGAATAAAAATCAACTTTGAATATGATGTAAGCGGAGGAATTATATTTATCAACAATGGAAAAATAGTTTTCAAGGATATTTCTGATATAAATCCGGAAAGTCCGTCACCTATAATCTATGAACTAAACGATAAACATTTGTCCGTCTATGAAAAAGATACATTGGTTTATGTTGAAAAATATGACGATGAATTTTATTTTATAAAAAAGCAGAATGATACAAACGGTCAGTGATTCAAATGTATTTTTGATATAAATGACGAATATGCCAAGCCAAACACTTTGGAATTCATCAAAGAAATCATACAAAGTTTAGAGGAATAATTTAAAATTAAGATGTTTTTAACTAAACAAGACCTGCTCCGCAAAGCAGGTCTTGTTTTGTGGAATTTTGTTTGGCGACAGGAGAGAGCGTACAATTAAAAAAGTGCACCAACAAAGTTGATGCACCGAAAAATGCACGCTCCTTGTTTATTGCGACATAAACTTACAACCGGATTAACCCTGTGCATAAAAGAGCATACATTTTTACCAAAAGGTAAAAAGTACACAAGGATAATCCATTTTTATTAAGTTTATGTCGCAATACAACTATAGCACACATGCTAAATTTTGTCAACGAAATTAATTTGAATTATATTCGTTTACCAATTCTTCCGCTAAATAAGCCACGCTCATGCAGTGCATATCGGATATACCGTCACGGATCAGCTTATATGTCTGCGAATTATAAAAAAGGTCTAACGCATCATATAATGAAACATTAATTTTTTTTGCAAACTGTTCAACAATCGAGCAGTATTTTTTTTGAAGTAAAATCGGATTAGCGTTCAAACCATATCACTTCCTTCATATTTTAAAAAATCGATAGCCTTTTGGGTGCGGAAGCAAATTTGAAGATTCGGTTTTTCATAACTAAGTCTTTTGATAGCTTCTTCCTTGCCGATAAGATTTTCAAAATAGAGTTCAACCGTGTTGAAGACCTTATCATTTGCAACACCACCGATAACGATATCGTATGTGCTCGTATCCAAGCCACGTCTGCAATTCAGAATAAAGTCCAGCCACTCTACAGAATATGTATCAAACTTCAGTGTTTGCAAGCTGTCAAAGGCATTTGTATCAAATTGATACTTTGATACAAATGCGTCCTTTCCTCGCCGTTTGAATTTACCGCACCATTTTACTGCCTGATCGTAAATGGGAGTGGTATAAAAGCCTTTTCCAAAATCTACGTTTTCCCTTGAAAAAATCAGATTGGGCCGTGGTATTTCAACATAAGAACCATGATAGAGAATCATATTTTCACATCTCTTTCCTGCATGATTTCCATAATATCATTAATAATATATTCTTTGCTTTGGGTGTGAAGCATTTCGTATTCCGCAATGATATAATCGGACAATATGCTGCTTTCATTCAGTGCGGTGTATACTTTTTCCGCATCTGTGCCGAGGGAGATTGCAAGATTTTCAATGCAGAAAATGACGAATTCCAATGTTTTGGTGTCTGCGATTTTTTCGTTTATAATCATAGTCAAGCACCCTTTCTGCCTTTATTATACCCTTTTAGCAAAAATAAGTCAACGAAATTAATCGGTAGTCCCGAAAAAACAGAAAAAATCGGAACTTTACCCTTGACACAGCTTGACATCTGTGATATTATGTTATACTGCATTAAGATGCACCCATATCCCCTAAAATATGGAAGATATGGGAAAAAATAAGGTTTTAACAACAGTTTTTTGTATTTTGCGGCGGCGGTGCATTCTACAATCGCCTCCGTAATGAGAATGCAGAAAATCAGTGCAGAACGATCTGTCTTAGTTTATGTGTTCTCGGTGTATTCCGAGTGCATTCTACACAGGAATATAGAATATGAAAAGTGTTGTTCGTAATGCCGCGAAACGGTTAATAATTTTGAAGAGGTGATTTTATGAAGCCTATTAAATTAGGAAAAAATGAAAGAATGACCTTCGCCAAAATCGATGAAGTATTGGAAATGCCAAACCTTATCGATATGCAAAAAAGCTCCTATGATTGGTTTATCAAGGAGGGGCTTCGCGAGGTTTTTCATGACGTAAGTCCTATTACGGATTACGCAGGAAATCTCATTCTGGAATTTACCGATTACAGAATTGACGAACAGCCAAAGTACTCTATTGAAGAATGCAAGGAAAGAGATACCAACTACGCAGCACCGCTCAGGGTACAGGTTCGCCTTATCAATCAGGAAACAGGCGAAATTAAAGAACAGGAAATCTTTATGGGTGATTTCCCCCTTATGACAGAGCAGGGTACTTTCATTATTAATGGTGCAGAGCGTGTTATCGTTACACAGCTTGTTCGTTCACCCGGTATCTATTACGAGCAGAAGTTTGACAAGGTTGGTAAGAAGCTTGTCAATGCTACAGTAATCCCCAACCGCGGTGCATGGCTTGAGTATGAAACAGACCCCAACGATGTTTTCTCTGTTCGTATAGACAGAACACGTAAGCTCCCTGTTACAGTTCTTATCAAGGCTATGGGTCTTGAAACAGAGCCTGCAATACTGGAGCTTTTCGGTGAGGATGAAAGACTCCTTGCAACCTTTGCAAAGGATACAACAAAGAACCGCGAGGAAGCACTTTTTGAAATTTATCGTAAGCTTCGTCCCGGTGAACCTCCCACGATTGACAGTGCTACCACACTTATCAACGGTCTGTTCTTTGATGCTAAGAGATACGACCTTGCTAAGGTAGGCAGATACAAGTATAATAAGAAGCTTGCTATGGCAGCCCGTCTTGAAGGACAGATTGCAGGAAGCGATATTGTTGATGAAAAGACAGGCGAAATCATTGTAGCCGAGGGAAATCGTATTGATGCGGCTGCAGCTCAGATGATTGAGGACAAGGGTATTAACCGCGTTCTTGTTTTGGTAGAGGACAAGAAGGTTGTTGTATTCTCAAACAACATGGTAGACCCCGAAAGATATGCAGGCATCAGCCTTTACGATATTACACACGAGAAGGTAAGAAAGAATATTCTTGACGAAATTCTCGAAGAAGCAGCAGGCGATATTGACGAAATAAAGAAGCTTGCAGAGGAACGCATTGATGAGCTTGTACCCAAGCACATCATTGTTGATGATATGTTTGCTTCCATTAACTATTGTAGCAATCTTTGCGACGGTATCGGTCAGGTTGACGATATTGACCATCTCGGAAATCGCCGTCTTCGCAGTGTGGGCGAGCTTTTGCAGAATCAGTTCCGCATTGGTATTTCCCGTATGGAGCGTGGCGTTCGTGAGAGAATGAGTATTCAGGAGCTTGACATTGTTACTCCTCAGTCACTTATCAATATCCGCCCCGTTGTTGCAACAATCAAGGAGTTCTTCGGTTCATCACAGCTTTCTCAGTTCATGGACCAGAATAACCCCCTTGCAGAGCTTACTCATAAGAGAAGACTTTCAGCACTTGGTCCCGGCGGTCTTTCCAGAGAGCGTGCAGGCTTCCAGGTTCGTGACGTTCACTACACCCATTACGGCAGAATGTGACCCATCGAGACTCCTGAAGGACCCAACATCGGTCTTATCAGCTCGCTTTCCACATATGCGCGTATCAATGAATACGGATTCATTGAAGCTCCCTACCGTAAGGTTATCAAGGGCGAGGGTATCGTAACAGACGAAATCGAATATATGACAGCAGACATCGAGGATAAGTATGTCGTAGCACAGGCGAACGAGCCTATTGATGAAAACGGCAGATTCCTTGATAAAAAGGTTTCCGCACGTTACAGAGAGGAAATCCTCGAAGTTCCCGCTGAAAACATTGACTACATGGACGTTTCTCCCAAGCAGGTTGTATCGGTTGCTACAGCGATGATTCCTTTCCTTGAAAACGACGATGCTAACCGTGCTTTGATGGGTTCTAACATGCAGCGTCAGGCAGTTCCGCTTCTCAAACCCGAATCTCCCATTATCGGTACAGGCATGGAATACAAGGCGGCTAAGGACAGCGGTGTTGTTGTACTTGCCAAGGAAGACGGTATTATCGAAAAGGTAAGTGCGGACGAAATCGTAATCAAGGACAAGGATGGAGTAAGACATAATTATCACCTCCTTAAGTTCCTTCGTTCCAACCAGGGAACCTGTATCAACCAGCGTCCCATTGTTGAAGAAGGGGAAGAGGTTACAAAGGGAACCATCATCGCAGACGGTCCCGCTACCGATAACGGTGAAATCGCACTTGGTAGAAATATGCTCATCGGATTTATGACCTGGGAAGGTTATAACTACGAGGACGCCGTGCTTCTTAACGAAAAGCTTGTGCGTGACGATATTTACACTTCAATTCATATTGAAGAATACGAATCCGAATCCCGTGATACCAAGCTCGGACCGGAAGAAATTACACGCGATATCCCCAATGTGGGTGATGACGCACTTAAAAACCTTGACGAAAGAGGTATTATCCGTGTAGGTGCGGAGGTTCGCTCAGGTGACATCCTCGTAGGTAAGGTTACTCCCAAGGGTGAAACAGAGCTTACACCCGAAGAAAGACTTCTCCGTGCAATCTTCGGTGAGAAAGCACGCGAGGTTCGTGACACATCTCTTCGTGTTCCTCACGGTGAGGCAGGTATTATTGTTGACGTTAAGGTATTTACCCGTGCCAACAATGACGAGCTTCCTCCGGGAGTAAACGAAATTGTAAGATGTTATATCGCTCAGAAGAGAAAAATCAGCGTTGGTGACAAGATGGCAGGCCGTCACGGTAATAAGGGTGTCGTTTCCAGAATTCTTCCCACAGAAGATATGCCCTTCCTTCCCGACGGTACTCCCCTTGATATCGTGCTTAATCCCCTGGGCGTTCCTTCCCGTATGAACATCGGCCAGGTACTTGAAGTTCACCTCGGTATGGCGGCAAAGAGCCTCGGCTTCAAGGTTGCTACACCGGTATTTGACGGTGCAAACGAAAAAGATATTATGAATCTTCTTGAAGAGGCAGGTCTTCGCCGTGACGGTAAGACAGTTCTTTACGACGGAAGAACGGGTCAGCCCTTTGATAACCCCGTAACCGTTGGTTATATGTACTTCTTGAAGCTGCATCACCTTGTTGATGATAAGATTCATGCAAGAAGTACAGGTCCTTACTCACTTGTTACTCAGCAGCCTCTGGGCGGTAAAGCACAGTTCGGCGGTCAGAGATTCGGTGAAATGGAAGTTTGGGCACTTGAAGCATACGGTGCTGCTTATCTTCTTCAGGAAATTCTTACAGTTAAGTCTGACGATATAGTAGGCCGTGTAAAGACCTATGAATCAATCGTTAAGGGTGAGAATGTTCCTACACCCGGTATTCCCGAATCATTCAAGGTTCTTATTAAAGAGCTTCAGTCTCTTGCACTTGATGTCAGCGTTCTTAACGCTGAGGGCAGTGTTGTTGAGCTTAAGAGCGATGATGATGACGAGCCCAACATGGACGAATACCGTGACGAGCTTCTTACTACCGTAAATGACGGAATGGCTCCCGGTTACAGTGAGGTTAATCCCGAAGATGAGATTTACGGAATCGTGGAAGGAACTTACTCCGACGACGATGAAGATGAAGAAGACGATATGATAGCAGATTTCGATGATGACGATTTTGATATGGAACCTACTGATGAGGAACTCATGGAAATCGAAAATCAGAATATAAACGATTAAGGGAGGGGTAGTAATTATGGAATTTAATACTTTTGAAGCAATGCAAATAGGCCTCGCATCTCCCGAAAAAATCAGAGAGTGGTCTTATGGCGAGGTTAAAAAACCCGAAACTATAAATTACCGTACCTTAAAACCCGAACGTGACGGTCTTTTCTGTGAAAAGATTTTCGGACCGCAGAAGGACTGGGAATGTCACTGCGGAAAGTATAAGAGAATCAGATATAAGGGTATTATATGTGACCGATGCGGAGTTGAAGTTACAAAGTCAAAAGTCCGCCGCGAGAGAATGGGTCATATTGAGCTTGCAGCTCCCGTTTCTCATATCTGGTATTCCAAGGGTATTCCCAGCAGAATGGGTCTTCTCCTTGATATTTCTCCCCATATTCTTGAAAAGGTGCTGTATTTCGCACAGTATATCGTAATCGACCCCGGTAAGACAGAGCTTAACAAGAAAGACCCTCTTACTGAAAAGGAATATATGGCTTACTATGAAAAGTACGGCGACCGTTTCCGTGCAGGTATGGGTGCCGAAGCCATTAAAGAGCTTCTTGCTGAGGTTGACATTGATGCTCTCAGTGCAGAGCTTAAGGAGGAGCTTCAGACAGCACAGGGACAGAAGAAGGTTAAGATTTCAAAGAGACTTGAGGTTGTTGAGTCCTTCAGAAAGAGCAATAACCGTCCCGAATGGATGATTCTTGACTGCATTCCCGTGATTCCTCCGGAAATCCGCCCCATGGTACAGCTTGACGGCGGAAGATTTGCTACAAGTGACCTTAATGACCTTTACAGAAGAGTTATTAACAGAAATAACCGTCTTAAGAGACTTCTTGAACTTGGCGCTCCCAACATCATTGTAAGAAATGAAAAGAGAATGCTTCAGGAGGCCGTTGACGCACTTATTGATAACGGCAGACGCGGCAGACCCGTAACAGGTCCCGGAAACCGTGCTCTTAAATCCCTTTCCGGTATGCTTAAGGGTAAGCAGGGTCGTTTCCGTCAGAATCTTCTTGGTAAGCGTGTTGACTATTCAGGTCGAAGCGTTATCGTAGTTGGTCCCGCTCTTAAGATTTATCAGTGCGGTCTTCCCAAGGAAATGGCACTTGAGCTTTTCAAGCCCTTCGTTATGAAGAGACTTGTTGAAAACGGAAGTGCACACAACATCAAGAGTGCAAAGAGAATGGTTGAAAGAGCACGCAATGAGGTTTGGGACGTGCTTGAAAGCGTAATTAAGGAGCATCCCGATCTTCTTAACGGTGCACCAACGCTTCACAGACTTGGTATTCAGGCGTTTGAGCCTATTCTGGTAGAGGGCAGAGCAATCAGACTTCATCCCCTTGTATGTACAGCGTTCAACGCTGACTTCGACGGTGACCAGATGGCTGTTCACGTTCCTCTTTCTCCCGAAGCACAGGCAGAGGCAAGATTCCTTATGCTCAGTGCCAATAACCTTCTTAAACCTCAGGACGGCCGTCCTGTTACCGTTCCCACACAGGATATGGTACTCGGCAGCTATTACCTTACCCTTGTTAAACCCAAGGAAGTAAAGATTACCGATGCAGGCGACTCAGACCTTGAGGCAGGAAAGGTATACAAATATTACGATGCAGTTCATGCTCAGAATATTGAGCTTGAAGCACAGGGCAAGAAGAAAATCGAATTTACCGAAGAAGGAGTGGGAACATTCCCCGGAGAAATCGGTGAAGGAAAATATTTTGCAAGCATAAATGAAGCTATGATGGCTTATGATTGCGGCGATGTAGGACTTCACGCTCCCGTTAAGGTAAGAATAGAGAAGGAAATTGACGGTGTAATCGAAAGCAGAATCGTTGAGGTTACAGTTGGTAGACTTATATTTAATGAAGTTATTCCTCAGGACCTCGGATTCGTTGACAGAACAAATCCTGAAAACGCATTCCTGCCCGAAATTCAGTTCCTTGCAGACAAGAAATCTCTCGGTAAGATTGTTGACGCTTGTATCAAGGTGCACGGCACAACAAAGACTGCCGAAGTTCTTGACTCCATTAAAGAGCTTGGCTACAAATTCTCAACCCGCGGTGCTATCACCATCAGCGTAAGTGATATGGAAATCCCCGGAAGTAAGGCAGAGCGTCTTATGGAAGCAGAGGAAGAAGTAGAAAAGATTACAAAGCTCTACAGAAAGGGTCTTATTACTGATGACGAGCGTTACAGAAAGGTTATCGAAACCTGGCAGGGCGCTAACGACAGAATTACAAAGGCTCTTATGGATAATCTTGATAAATACAACCCCATCTACATGATGGCAACATCAGGTGCCCGTGGTAGTATCAACCAGATAAGACAGCTTGCAGGTATGCGTGGCCTTATGGCGAACACTCAGGGTCGTACAGTGGAAATTCCCATTCGTGCTTCTTTCCGTGAAGGTCTGAATATTCTTGAATATTTCATTTCTACTCACGGTGCTCGTAAGGGTCTTGCCGATACAGCTCTTAGAACGGCTGACTCTGGTTACCTTACACGTCGTCTTGTTGACGTATCACAGGATGTTATTATCCGTGAAATTGACTGTAAGACACACGACGGTATCAATGTTTCCGAAATCGTAGAGGGTAAGGATGTTATCGAGCCACTCGAAGAGCGTCTTATCGGCAGAGTAAACTGCGACGATATCGTTCATCCCGAAACAGGTGAGGTTATTATCCCCGAAAACACCCTTATGAACAAGGAAATGGCAGACAAGGTTGTAGCAGCAGGCGTTAAAGAAGTTAAGATCAGAAGCGTTCTTAACTGTCATGCCAAGGTTGGCGTTTGTGCTCACTGCTACGGTGCAAACCTTGCAAGCCGCGGCGAGCTTGTTAATATCGGTGAAGCGGTTGGTATCATTGCGGCTCAGTCAATCGGTGAGCCCGGTACACAGCTTACGATGAGAACATTCCATACCGGTGGTGTTGCCGGTGACGATATTACTCAGGGTCTTCCTCGTGTCGAGGAGCTTTTCGAGGCGAGAAAGCCCAAGGGTCTTGCAATTGTAACAGATATCGCAGGTACTGTTACCGTTAATAAGACCAAGAGCAAGACTGAGGTAATGATTGCAGATTCAGAAGGTATGGCTCAGACTTACCTCATTCCTTACGGCTCAACACTTAAGGTGCAGGACGGCGATGTTATTGAGGCTGGTGATGAACTTACAACAGGTTCTATCAATCCTCACGACATTTTAAGAATCAAGAACCTCAGAGCTGTTCAGGAATATCTTGTTAAGGAAGTTCAGAAAGTTTACCGTTCACAGGCGGTTGATATTGCCGACAAGCACATCGAAGTTATTGTACGTCAGATGATGCGTAAGGTTAAAATCGAGGAGCCCGGCGACAGCAATTATCTTGTTGGCGAAACGGAAGACCGTATCAAGTTCGGTGAGCTTGTAGAGCAGTACAAGGCAGAGGGCAAGAATCCTCCCGTAGGCGAGGAGCTTCTCCTTGGTATTACCAAGGCAGCTCTTGCAACAGATTCCTTCCTTTCTGCGGCTTCCTTCCAGGAAACAACAAGAGTGCTTACAGATGCGGCTATCAAGGGTAAGATTGATCCCCTTGTAGGTCTTAAGGAAAATGTTATTATCGGTAAGCTTATTCCCGCAGGTACAGGTGTTCCCATGTATCATAACGTAGAGGTAGAAACAGCCGGAAGCGATTATTCCGACATTCTTGCCGATATGGTACAGAACATGAACGCATCAGGAATTAAATAAGAATAACAATTAGGAAAGAATGGAATCCGTTTTGGATTCCATTCTTTTTCTGTTAAAAATGTATTTCTGATAAAAAAACTGCTTATTTCTGCATAAAAAGGCTTGACATTCCCAAAAAGCTTTGTTATAGTATTATAGTGCTATAGGTGTGAAAGTGGGCTTTTGCCGTGTTTTCACATATATTGCAAAAGATATTATTGGAGGTGAAATCATGCCAACCTTTAATCAGCTTGTCAGAAAGGGCAGGGAAACATCTGTATCAAAGTCTACAGCTCCCGCACTTCAGAAGGGTCTTAACTCCCTCAAGAAGGCTCAGACTGATCAGAGCTCACCGCAGAAGAGAGGTGTTTGTACTAACGTAAAGACACAGACTCCCAAAAAGCCTAACTCAGCTCTTCGTAAGATTGCCAGAGTAAGACTTTCTAACGGTATCGAAGTTACAAGCTATATCCCCGGCGTAGGTCATAACCTGCAGGAGCATAGCGTTGTTCTTATCCGTGGCGGTAGAGTAAAGGATCTTCCCGGTGTTCGTTACCACATCATCCGCGGTACTCTTGATACTGCAGGTGTTAACGGTAGACTCCAGAGTAGATCTAAGTACGGTGCAAAGAGACCGAAGAAGTAATTTTTCCGTGCGAGAAACGCACAAACAGTGTGACGTACGGATTTATATATATTTGTCGTTGCACTTACGGCGGCAGAGTGCCGCAGAGTACCTATGAATTCATTTAAAATTTTATGAAGGAGGGAAGAATAGTGCCAAGAAGAGGTTTTATTCCCAAAAGAGACGTATTACCGGATCCGGTATACAATGACAAGGTGGTAACTCGCCTTATCAATAATATCATGCTTGATGGTAAGAAGGGTACTGCACAGAAGATTGTGTACGGTGCTTTTGAAATCATCCAGGAAAAGACAGGTAAAGAGCCTGTTGAAGTTTTCCGCGCAGCTATGGACAACATTATGCCCGTTCTTGAAGTTAAGGCAAGACGTGTCGGTGGTGCAACCTATCAGGTTCCCATGGAAGTTCGTCCCGAAAGAAGACAGACACTTGGTCTTCGTTGGCTTACAACTTACTCAAGAGCAAGAAGTGAGAGAACTATGGCTGAAAGACTTGCAGCAGAAATCATGGATGCTACAAACAACCTTGGTTCAGCTGTAAAGAAGAGAGAAGATACTCACAAGATGGCAGAAGCTAATAAGGCATTTGCTCATTATCGTTGGTAATCTTTCTGTTATTTGTTTTTAGTTTTATAAGGAGGATATTATGGCTAGAGAATATTCACTGCAGAAAACCAGAAATATCGGTATCATGGCTCATATCGATGCCGGTAAAACTACAACAACAGAAAGAATACTTTTCTACACCGGTGTAAACTATAAGATCGGTGAAACTCATGACGGTAGTGCTACCATGGACTGGATGGAGCAGGAACAGGAGAGAGGTATTACTATCACTTCCGCTGCTACAACAGCTCACTGGAATGACCACAGAATCAACATCATCGATACACCCGGACACGTTGACTTCACAGTTGAAGTTGAGCGTTCTCTTCGTGTACTCGACGGCTCTGTTACAGTATTCTGTGCAAAGGGTGGCGTTGAGCCTCAGAGTGAAACTGTTTGGAGACAGGCAGATAAGTATAACGTACCCAGAATGGCTTATGTAAATAAGATGGACATCCTTGGTGCGGATTTCTATAATGTTGTAAATATGATGAAGGAACGTCTCAAATGTAATGCCGTTCCGATTCAGCTTCCTATCGGTAAGGAAGATACTTTCAAGGGTCTTATTGACCTTGTTGAAATGAAAGCATACGTTTACTATGATGATCTCGGAAAGGATATCCGTCAGGAAGAAATTCCTGCTGATATGCTCGCCGATGCAGAGGCTTACAGAGCTGAACTCATCGAGCACGTTGCTGAAACAGATGAAGAGCTTATGATGAAATATCTTGAGGGTGAAGAGCTCACAATCGAAGAAATTAAGAAGGGTATCCGCATGGCTACAATCAATGTTACAATGATTCCTGTATGCTGCGGTACTTCTTACAGAAACAAAGGCGTTCAGAAGCTTCTTGACGCAGTTGTTGATTATATGCCCTCTCCTCTTGACATTCCCGCAATCAAGGGTATCAACCCCAAGACAGAGGAAGAAGAGGAAAGACCCGCAGACGATAACGGTCCGTTCAGTGCCCTTGCATTCAAGGTTATGACAGACCCCTTCGTTGGTAAGCTCTGCTTCTTCAGAGTTTACTCAGGTAAGATTGAAACAGGTTCTTACGTTCTTAACAGTTCCAGAGATTCTAAGGAAAGACTTGGTCGTATCCTTCAGATGCATGCAAATTCCCGTAAGGATATTGACATTGTTTACAGTGGTGATATCGCTGCAGCAGTTGGTCTTAAGAATACAGGTACAGGTGACACTCTTTGTGCCGAAAATGCACCTATCATTCTTGAATCCATGGAATTCCCCGAACCCGTTATCCGTGTTGCTATCGAGCCTAAGACAAAAGCAGGTCAGGAAAAGATGGGTATTGCTCTTGCAAAGCTTGCAGAAGAGGATCCCACTTTCAAGACATATACAGATGAAGAAACAGGTCAGACAATTATCGCAGGTATGGGCGAGCTCCATCTTGAAATCATCGTTGACCGTCTTCTTCGTGAGTTCAAGGTTGAGGCTAACGTGGGTAAGCCCCAGGTATCTTACCGCGAAACAATCCGCAAGACAGTTGATCAGGATCACAAGTACGCTCGTCAGAGTGGTGGTAAGGGTCAGTACGGTCATGTTAAGATTACTGTTGAACCCCTTGAACCCGGTAGCGGTTACGAATTCGTTAACAAGATTGTCGGCGGTGCTATTCCCAAGGAATACATTCCCGCTGTTGACCAGGGTATTCAGGGCGCTATGCAGTCCGGTGTACTCGCAGGTTACAATGTAGTTGACGTAAGAGTAACACTTTATGATGGTTCTTACCACGAAGTCGACTCTTCTGAAATGGCGTTCAAGATTGCCGGTTCTATGGCATTCAAGGAAGCTTGTAAGAAGGCTGATCCCGTTCTTAAGGAACCCATCATGCAGGTTGACGTTAACGTTCCCGAGGAATACATGGGTGACGTAATCGGTGACCTTTCTTCACGCCGTGGTCAGATCCAGGGCATGGAGGCAAGAAACGGAAGCCAGGCTATCGGTGCTTTCGTTCCCCTTTCAGAAATGTTCGGATACGCTACAGACCTTCGTAGTAATACACAGGGTCGCGGCAGCTACTCAATGAGCCCCTCTCACTATGAAGAGGTTCCCAAGAGCATTATGGAAGAAGTTATTTCGCTCAGAAATAAGAAAGACTGATAATATTTTAAAAATCAGTTGATTTTCAATTCATTTTGTATTATAATTAATTACAAATAAATCCATCAAATAAAGGAGGAAATTACAATGGCAAAGGCTACTTTCGAAAGAACTAAGCCCCATGTAAACATTGGTACAATCGGTCACGTTGACCATGGTAAGACTTCTCTTACCGCAGCAATCACAAAGGTACTTGGTATGAAGGGTCAGGCTGACTTCACAGCTTACGATCAGATCGACAAGGCACCCGAAGAA
>JAZUCF010000018.1:0-67685 GCA_045638945.1 Clostridia bacterium
CGTATACATAGCCGTCGGGACCGGAAATTGTGATAACCTTACCGCCAAGCTGGCTAACCTTTGCAGCAACACCCCATGCAACGTTACCAAAGCCTGAAATTGCAACTGTCTTTCCTTCGATTGTTTCACCGAAATGCTTAAGTACTTCGCAAGCGTAATATGTAGCACCGTAGCCTGTAGCTTCGGGACGGATAAGAGAACCGCCGTAGGAAAGACCCTTACCTGTAAGAACGCCGTTTTCCCAGCATCCCTTAATTCTCTTGTACTGTCCGTAAAGGTAACCGGTTTCTCTTGCACCTACGCCGATGTCACCTGCGGGAACGTCTACGTCGGGACCGATATGACGATAAAGCTCTGTCATAAAGCTCTGGCAGAAACGCATGATTTCACCGTCGGACTTACCTCTGGGGTCGAAGTCACTTCCGCCCTTACCGCCGCCGATGGGAAGACCTGTAAGGCTATTCTTGAATGTCTGCTCGAAAGCAAGGAACTTCATAATAGAAAGGTTAACAGAGGGATGGAATCTGAGTCCGCCCTTGAAAGGTCCGATTGCACCGTTGAACTGTACACGGAAACCGCGGTTAACCTGAACATTGCCGTTGTCATCAACCCAGGGAACACGGAAAAGAATCTGTCTTTCGGGCTCTACAAGTCTTTCAAAAAGACCTGTCTTTGCAAGCTCGGGGCGTTTTTCAACAACGTGCTCAAGGCTTTCTAAAACCTCTGTAACTGTCTGAATAAATTCAGGCTCATTAGCGTCCTTTTTCTTTACATTTTCAAGGACATTGAGTAAGTATTCGTTTTTCATAACAAAAAACCTCCATTTTCTACAAAAATCTACATTAGAAACATTATAACACTGGGGGAAAATGATGTCAACATATTTTTATTGATTAAAATGGTGTATTATTCACGATTTTTGCGTTTTCTCTATCGTATTTCAACCACAGTCACGCCTGCTTCGCCCTCGCCGTACTTGCCGGGACGGAAGCTTCTTGCGTGGGGATGATGGCGAAGCATATCACCTATTGCACTGCGTAGTGCTCCTGTTCCCTTTCCGTGTATAATGGTGACGGATTCAAGGTGTGCAAGGGCGGCATCATCTAAATATTTATCCACTAACAAAAGGGCGTCCTCCACTGTTTCTCCCCTCAGGTCAAGCTCCATTTTAACCTCACTGTATGCCCGGCTTTCGCCTACAATGTAGCTTTGTGAATTCTTTTTCTTCGTTTCCTCTTTGCCGGGGGCAAGAGCATTTACATTGGTCTTTATTTTGAGTATACCAACCTGCACCGTAAGGTCACCCTTTTTGTCGGGCAACGTGAGGACATTACCCATAGAATTCATTGTGGTGACCTCCACCACCTGACCGAGGGTAATCTTTTTGGGGTCCAGCTTTTTGCCCGACTTGTTGCGGAATACGTCCTCGGAAAGCTTTCCTTCTGCCTTATCAAGTCCGCGTTTAAGCTCACGTCTGCCTTCCTCAATGGCACTGCGGTTTGCACTTGCCGATTCATCAAACAGCTTTTGCATCTTTTTAACGATTGCATCGGCTTCGCTCTTTGCCTGTTCATAAATTTTCTTGGCATCACGGCGTGCATCATTTAAAATTTTTTCTCTCTGAGCCTTTATACGGCCTCTTTCCTTTTCCGCTTCCTGCTTTTGCATAAGGGATTGTGCCTTTGCCTCGCTCGCTTTATCAAGCTCTATCTGTGCCTGTGCTTTGTGCTGTTCAAGGGAGGTGATAACGTCTTCAAAACGTGTGTTTTCTCCGTCTATAAGCTCCCTTGCGTGGTCTATTATATCCTCAGAAAGTCCTAATCTCTTTGAAATTGCAAAAGCGTTACTCTTCCCCGGAACTCCAATTAAAAGCCTGTATGTGGGACGGAGCGACGCCACGTCAAATTCACAGGCGGCGTTTTCCACACGGTCTGTGGAAAGAGCATAAAGCTTTATTTCGCTGTAGTGTGTTGTTGCCGCTACCTTTGCTCCGATGGAGCGTGCCCTTTCAAGAATGGAAACGGCAAGTGCCGCACCCTCCGTGGGGTCTGTTCCCGAACAAAGCTCGTCGAAAAGAATCAGCGAATTATAGTTTGCATTATCAAGAATCCTGATAATATTGGTCATATGTGCGGAAAAGGTACTTAGCGACTGTTCTATTGACTGCTCGTCGCCAATATCGGCAAACACGCTTTCAAACACTGCTATTTGGCTTCCCCCTGACGCAGGTATGCAAAGTCCCGACTGTGCCATAAGGGTAAACAGACCTAATGTTTTGATAGAAACGGTCTTGCCGCCTGTATTTGGACCTGTGATTACAAGGGTATCAAAATCCTTTCCCAGATATATATCCGTGGGAACTACCTTTTTTTCGTCGATTAATGGGTGTCTGCCCTTCTTTATATCTATAATTCCGTCAGTATTAAGCTCGGGAACAGAGGCATTCATTTTACGTGACAGCTTGCCTTTTGCAAAAGTAAAATCAAGCTCAATTATAGCATTGTAATTTTGAATAAGCGGCTCGGTAAATTCTGCCACTTTTTCCGAAAGCTCCCTTAAAATACGCTCAATTTCATCTTTTTCTTCGCTTTTAAGCTCACGAAGCTTATTATTTATTTCCACTGCCGCCATAGGCTCCACAAAAAGAGTTGCCCCGCTTGCAGAGCTGTCGTGAACAACACCAGGAACCTGCCCCTTGTGCTCACTTTTAACAGGGATTACATAGCGGTCTCCCCTCATTGACACAATAGGCTCCTGCAAAAGGTTTGAGTAGGAGGGGGAATGCACCATATTATTAAGCACTTCACGGATTTTGGAATGGAGAGAACGCATTTTTCTGCGTATGGAAAGAAGCTCGCCTGATGCATCGTCCGCCATTTCTTCCTCGCTCATTATAGCGGAAAAAATCGCGTTTTCCAGCTTCCTGTTTTCGCTGACAGAGGAGAAAAGCTCCCAAAGGGCAGCATAATTTTCGCTAAATCCGTCCTCGTCACAGTAGCTTACAAGTCCGCGGGACATTCTCAAAACATGCCCGATTCCCAGAAGCTCCCCCATTGAAAGAGTGCCGCCTGCCGCCGCCCTTTTTGCACTTCCCGAAATATTCCTCACGGGGCTTATGGGTGGTGTACCTTTTTTTATAATAAGGCTTTCTGCCTGGCTTGTAAGGGTGAGAAGCTCCCTTGCCCTATATATATTCGTTTCAGGAATGAGTGCTCCCAGACGCTCACGCGCCTCGGTGCATACTGCCTGTGATTTAAGCATTTCCTTTATTGTATTAAATTCAAGAACACGCAGTGTACGTTCTTCCATAGGGATATCAGTCCTTTTCTGTTTGGGGACGAGGCAGTTCTTTTTGCACCTGTGGATTACAAAAACTGCCTCGTCCCCTTAGATGCTCTCATTTGGTTTTGCTGTATATTTATCAAAGCTTAATATGAGTAGGCAGTCCGTTTACCATAAGCTGAGAAAGCTCTCCCTCGATAAGGGGACGGGCATACTCAATAAATTCCTCTGTCACATTGTCACCGTTTTCATTAATCATACTGCGCGGAACCTCTTTTGCAAGGTTTGCAATTTCCCTTACATCAGCAGTATCGGTTACGCAGATATAGGGGTCATTGGAAATTCTCCTGAGAAGTGCCATTTTTCCGCTTTCACCCTCTGCCGCTGCTTTAACTGCTGCCTCGCCTACCTTAAAGGATTCGGAAATATCCGTAGCAGATGCAATGTGAGATGCACAACGCTGAAGCGTGGAAAGCTCTACCGCACGGGTTTTGATGCCTAAATCCTTTTTCAGCATTGCCGCAATTGCCGCCGCAGTACCGGTAAGCATTGTATGACCGAAAGCATCTGTTCCCTTTTCGCTTACAAGCTCGCAAACGTACTTTCCTTCCTTTGTCCTTACGCCCTCGGAAACGGTGATTACAAGGGACTTGCTCTCCTCCATAAGCTCTGCCACGCGGTTTTTCACATATTCATAATCAAAAGGAACCTCGGGAAGAAGAATCATAGCCGCACCCTCGCAGTCGTCACCCTTTGCAAGAGCACTTGCCGCAGTAAGCCAGCCTGCATCTCTGCCCATGATTTCCACAACAGTCACACTCTTAAGGTCGTAAACAAGGCTGTCACGCACAAGCTCCTTTGTAACTGTGGCAACAAATTTTGCCGCACTGCCAAAGCCGGGGGTGTGGTCGGTTGCTACAAGGTCGTTATCAATGGTTTTGGGAACGCCCATAAACTTGATGTCCGTCTTTTTAAATTCATTGTATATGCTGAGCTTTTTCACGGTGTCCATGGAATCATTTCCGCCGATATAGAAAAAGCCCTTGATGTTATACTTTTCAAAAACCTCAAAAAGCTTCTCGTAAATTTCATTTCCTTCTATAGGTTCGGGAAGCTTAAAACGGCATGAGCCGAGATAGGAAGAGGGTGTTCTCTTCAAAAGCTCAACATCATGGTCAGAGGCAAGCTTTTGGGTCATATCCACGAAGTTTTCAGCCAAAAGCCCCTCAACTCCGCCAAGCATTCCGTAAACCTTGCCCTCGCAAAGCTTTTTCCCTGCGGAAAAAACACCTGCCAATGTAGCATTAATGGCAGCCGTGGGGCCACCCGATTGTCCGATTATAATATTTCCTTTAATTTTCATGATTATGCTCTCCCTTTTCAATTAAACTTTTGCGGTCGGTGCTGCTTTTCAGCCCTCCGACTTGTTTTTGTATAACAACGCTGCGCCAATAAGCCCCGCATCTCCGCCTATTCGTGATGCCATAACCTCAGTTCTTCTAAGCTTACCCACATTAAAGCTGTGCTTTTTCACATATTCTCTGATTGGCTCCATAATAACGTCGCCCTCTTTTGAAATAGCACCACCCACAACAAGCTCATCAGGCTGAAAAATATTTATCATATCCGTAATGCCGATTGCTACTTCCTCTATCCACATATTGCGGACACGCTCTGCATCTTTGTCGCCTTTTTTTGCAAGCTCAAACACAGTTCTTCCGGAAATTCTGTCGCCCGGCTTGATGCCCTTAATCTCATCTCTATGCTCCTCGGTGGTTTTAATAAGCCCGGTTACGGAAGCATATGCCTCCCAGCAACCCTCTCTTCCGCAGCCGCATTTTCTTCCGCCTGCATGGATTACCACGTGTCCAAGCTCTCCTGCCGCACCGTTTGTCCCCGTGAAAAGCTTTCCGTCTATTACAACACCGCCGCCAACGCCTGTTCCTAATGTAATAAATACAAAGTTCTTTGCATTATCTGCCTTGTAGTATTCGCCCAATGCGGCACTGTTTGCATCATTTTCCACAAGCACGGGAACATCCTTTAAGTTTTTCTGCAAATAATCCCTTACGGGGGCGTTTATGTAGGGAATATTTGGAGAACTGACCAAAAGCCCCTTGTCGCGGTCTACAACACCGGGCGCCCCGACACCGATTGCTTCAATTTCGTCTGCTCCAATCTTTGCCTCTTTAATTGCTCCCTGTACACTTTCGAGCATTGCTTTGCAGAAATTCTCGTTATTATCAAGAGGGGTGGGAACTGCACATTTTGCAACAATATCACCTGTGTGAGTCACCACACCTGCTTTTATGCTCATTCCGCCTACGTCTATACCGATATACATTTGATTTTCTCCTTTGTTAAGTAATACAGCTATATTTTATTATATTTGGTTAAATGTGTCAATAGGTAGCACAGGGATTTACATTCTCAATATCAGGATTTTGAAATATTTTTGCTTGACAAAGAAAACAATACGTGGTAATATATCAAAAGACAAATGTACACAGGTGGTGGACACATGGAGCAAAAAAAGCTTGTAATCGCCGATTTATCGGTGCTTCCCCCTGTTTATCACAAGATTTTAAAGGTTAAAGAGCTTTTGGAATCGGGCGAGGCAGAGACGGTAAACGAAGCGGCAGATATGGCAGAAGTGTCAAGAAGTGCGTATTATAAATATAAGGACTACGTTTTCCCTTTCAACCAGATGCAGGGAATTTTAACGCTCCTTATAGCAGTAATTGACCTCACGGGCGTGCTCAGCGATATGTTATCATTTATGAGTGACGCGGGCTGCAATATTTTAACAATTAATCAGAATGTTCCCATTAACGGTGTTGCAAATATAACCGTTACCGTTCAGACGGAAAATATGCGCCTTAGTACCGACCGCCTTATTTCAGGACTTCAGATGGTACGCGGCGTGCGGAAGGTAAATATACTTGCTAAGCAATAAAAGCATTTACAAAGGAAGGTTAGCACATGAAGAAAATCGGAATTATCGGCTTCGGAGTTGTTGGCTCTGGAGTATATGAGATAATAAGAAAAAATAAAGATATTCTCTCAAAAAACGCAGGGGAGGAAATCGATGTTAAGAAAATTCTTGACATCCGTGATTTTTCAGCCCATGAGGAGGCACATCTTTTCACAAAGGATTTCAATGACCTTGCAGGAGATTGTGAGATAGATATTGTTGTAGAAACAATGGGCGGTATAAAATTCGCCTATGAATACACAAAGGCACTTCTTTCTGCGGGAAAGAGCATTGTTACAAGCAACAAGGAGCTTGTTGCCGCACACGGCGATGAATTTTTCCGCATTGCAAAGGAGAAGAATGTACGCTATCTTTACGAGGCAAGCGTAGGCGGAGGTATTCCCATTATCCGCCCCTTAGCAAACGATGTGGCAGCAAATGATATATACGAGGTTTCGGGTATTCTTAACGGAACCACAAACTATATTCTGACAAAGATGTTTAAGGAAAACGAGTCCTTCGAGGGTGCACTTAAAACGGCACAGGAGCTGGGCTATGCGGAAAAAGACCCCACGGCAGATGTGGACGGATTTGATGCATGCAGAAAAATTTCCATTCTTATGTCACTTGTTACGGGAAAAAAGATTCCTTCCGAAATGGTACACACGGCAGGTATCCGTACAATAAGTGCAGAAGACGTGACATATGCGGCGGCAATCGGCTGTACAATCAAGCTGATTGGATGCGGATTTACAAAAGACGGCAAGGTTAACGCCTCCGTTGAGCCGATGCTTATCCCCGAAAGCTGTCCCCTTTCAACCGTTGAGAACGTTTTCAACAGCGTTATGGTAAAGGGAAATATGGTGGATACCCTTATGTTCTACGGAAGAGGGGCTGGCAAGCTCCCCACAGCCAGTGCAGTAATGGGCGATGTGGTGGATATTGTCAGAAGCGGAGAATATAACCCCTATTTCACATGGGAGGAAAGCGACAGAGAGAGCTTTATCCCCTATGAAGATATAGAGGCTAAATTCTTTATACGTATAGACGAAAGTCAGATTGCCATAGCAAAAGAGGTTTTCGGTGACAGAGAATTTATAAAAGGCGTTAATGATTACGGCTTTGTAACCGATGAGATAAAGATAGGAAAGCTTGCTGCGGATATTGAAAAAATCGGCGGGGCTATAAACAAAATAAGGCTTTATAAATAATCCCAAGGAGGTAATTATAGTGGGTTTAATAGTACAGAAATTCGGCGGCAGCAGTGTTGCCAATGCGGAAAGAGTTTTCCGCGTAGCAAGCCGTATTGTGGAAACTTACGACGAGGGTAACGACGTTGTGGTAGTTGTTTCCGCACAGGGCGATACTACGGATGATTTGCTTGAAAAAGCGGCAGAAATCAACAAAAACGCGTCAAAAAGAGAAATGGACGTTCTTCTCTCGGCAGGAGAGCAGATTTCAATGTCACTTCTTGCAATGGCTATTGAGAAGCTGGGAAGACCCGTTGTTTCCCTTACAGGCTGGCAGGCAGGTGTAAATACCAGCAGCAATTATTCAAAGGCGCGCATTAAGCGTATTGTCGGCGAGAGAATTCATCTGGAGCTTGACAAAAAGAAAATTGTTATCGTGGCAGGCTTCCAGGGCATTAATAAGTTTGATGATATCACAACTCTCGGACGAGGCGGCTCAGATACTTCGGCAGTTGCTCTTGCGGCGGCTCTGGGGGCTGACCTTTGTCAGATATTCACAGACGTAACAGGCGTGTATACAACCGACCCCAGAATCGTGCCTGAAGCTAAAAAGCTTAATGAAATTACTTACGACGAAATGCTGGAGCTGGCAAGTGCAGGTGCAAATGTGCTTCATAACAGAAGCGTGGAGCTTGCAAAGAAATTTAATGTAAATATGGAAGTGCTGTCAAGCTTTGAAAAAGTTCCCGGCACTATTGTTAAGGAGGAAAACACAGTGGAAAAGATGTTAATCAGAGGTATTGCCCGTGATAATGATGTTGCAAGAATTGCTCTTGTAAATATTGATGATAAGCCCGGAAAGGCTTTCCAGATATTCTCACTTTTAGCAAAGAAAAAGGTGAATGTTGATATTATTCTCCAGTCAATCGGCCGTGATGGAAGTAAGGATATCAGCTTCACTGTAAGTGCAGGCGACCTTGAAACAGCGCTTAACGTAATTAACGAAAACAACTCCATCATCTGTGCAGAAAAGGTTATTCATGATGAAAACGTATCAAAGGTTTCCGTTGTAGGTGCAGGTATGACATCAAATCCCGGTGTTGCTGCAACAATGTTTGAAGCTCTTTACGATGCAGGAATCAACATTCAGATGATTTCCACAAGCGAAATCCGTGTAAGCGTTCTTATTGACAGAAAAGATGCGGAAAACGCAGTGAAGGCGATACACAGTAAATTCAACCTTGCTGACTAATACGGAATGTGATAAAGCAGCACCGACCGCAAAACGCGAGGGGTGCTATATGGGGAGGCGCTTTTCTTTGGTTGTTTAACAAAGAGGCTTTTCTTGATTAATGTAGAACTTCGCTCAGGCGAAGTTCTATTTTTATGCGTTTTGCTATCCGCGAACTTCACCCTCGACGTACCCTCGTACGCCTTCGGGCAAGCCCTAATGGGTTCAGTTCGTGAATTCTGCACTACTTTCTCCCATTCCTCAATGCGTGCGGCAAAGCAGCACCGACCGCAAAAAAATGTAGTTTTTACTTATAATTACGCATATGCGTATACGCAGAAACGTAAAAACGCATACAATATCCATGAGGTGAAGCAAAATGGATATAAAAGATGCTATTGTAGCACGATTTATGGAGCTATGCACTGAAAAGGGAATTAAAATAAATGAGCTTGCAACCTTGTCGGGTGTTACTCCGTCTACGGCATATAGTATGATGGATAAATCACGCCGAGATATTTCGATACGAACAATTAAGAAATTCTGCGATGGTCTGGAAATTACGTTAGGAGAGTTCTTTTCAACCGGTGAATTTGATAATCTTGAGCAGGAGATAAAATAAGTAGTATGTTAGTAAGACCCGTTTTGTTAATGTCGGTTCTTTTTGTGGCGAGGGTATATTTCGCTGTGAAAAGAACCGATTTTTCGTGCTTTGTCCAAAATTAACTCTAAAGAGGTAACTATTTTAACTCAAAAAGGGTAATGTTTTAATATAAAACTCTTTTGAGGTGATGATTTTGAACATCGGAACAGCAGTTAAGCTAAGAATTCTCGAACTTTGTAAGGAAAAGAATGTTACTGTGAATAAGCTTGCAACCATATGCGGAATAACGCAATCAACGCTGAGCAATATAGTGGGAGGCAGAAATAATTCAGCCACAATTTCTACAATAAAGAAAATTTGTGACGGATTAAATCTTCATATAAGGGATTTTTTCTCCTCCACTCTTTTTGATAATCTTGAGCAGGAGATAAAATAAATAGTATGTTAGTAAGACCCGTTTTGTTAATGTCGGTTCTTTTTGCGGCAGGAATATATTTCTGCACCTTAGGAATCGGCATTTTCTGGATAATCATAATGACCGCCCTGCTCTGTATAGGGGGCGTGCTTCTATACAGGGATAAAAGATGGCTATGCGTGGGGATTTCCCTTTTTATGGTGCTGGGCTTTGGCAGAATGGAGCTTGCCCAAGGCCGAAAAGACCGCATCGGAGCTATCTATGGCGGAAGCACATTTCAGGGGCAGGTAATAATCACGGATTTTTCCGATAAGGGCAAGGTGGAAGCTTCCTTTAAAGACAACGGGGAAAAGGTGAAGATTTATCTCAAAACCAATTCCAATATAATGTTATCTCCGGGGGACATTCTTTGGGGAAGCTTTGTGCTTTCGGAATACTCTCCGTCAAAAACAAGCCTTTTTAATTATTCTTCGTATATGCACAGTGACGGAATTTATCTTAGTGCAGAGGCGGAGAGCTTTCAATGGGGCGGACGAATGACAAAAGGTATAGAGGGATTCATCTACAAAATCCGCACACGCATGGACCGTTTGGGACAGAAAGCCTTTAAGGGCGACAGCCGCGGACTCTTTAATGCCATGGTGTTCGGGGATAAAAGGCTGCTTTCGGATGAGCTTGACAACGCCCTTAGGAAAAGCGGACTCAGCCATATAGCCGTAGTTTCGGGAATGCATATATCCGCCATTATTATGGCAATGGTTTTCTTTCTTGGGAAAATATTCGGTAAAAAACGGTATGTAAATATATTTGTGCTTTTCGGAGCCTTCTTTATAGCTCTTGTTACGGGGATGGGTGCAAGCGTAATAAGGGCACTTATAATGTGTGTTATATTCCATCTTTCAAAAATACTTTACCGTGACAATGATACCTACACAACAATTGCCCTGTCGGCACTGATTATGCTTGTTGTAAATCCTTATTATATGGCAAACGTGGGATTTATATTGTCGCTTCTGTGTGTTCTGGGTATTGTTCTCTACGCCGATAAAATTAAAGGAGCAATAAGCGGTATTCTTCCCCCGTGGGCAAGTAATGCCGCGGCGGTAAGCATTGCCGCACAAATTATTGTTATACCTGTTCTCATAGCAAATTTCAGGACAGTTAATCCCTATTCGGTTATATCAAACATTTTGATTTTTCCCGTTTCTTCCCTGTTTGTAGTGCTGGGACTTTTGTATTTTGCTTTGTCAAAAATCTCTTTTATCTCAGCTTTTCTGCAAATAGTCCTGCAAAGAATTGCAGATGTTATAGAGGGTGTCAGCCTCGGAGTTTCAAGAGTGCCCGGTGCAGACCTGGAAACAGGGGGCCTGGGCATCTTTTTTGCAGTAAGTTGGTTTTTTATTCTCATAGCCATACATATTTATCCTTCAAAAAGCAGTATGCTGAAAGCTCTGTGCTGCGGATGGCTTCTGGCAATGTGTATTGCGGTTACCTTTAACCACGGGGTAAAATTGGATATGCACTTTGCCCACTACGGCTCGGACACCTTTTCCGCTCTCAAGGTTAAAGACGGAGGCTTAATCTATATTGATTGCCCCGATTACTATGACGCGGCGGCGTTAAGCGAGGATTATGACGAGGAGGTTAATTGCCTTATTATTTCATCACTTCCCAAGGGTGATGTGTTTTCGCTTTTGGAAAGCAGACCTCCCGAAATAGTGATTGCTTCCGACGACCTTTTAACAGACGAAGAAAAGCTTGTTCTTCAGAAACAGGCATCACGCAAAGGAATACGGGCCATGTTTTTAAAGGATTCAGAAAGAATCAGCGTGAATGGTGCATGGATAGAATATTTTCCCATTGAAAACGTGAGAGGACAAGCCGTGCGTATTGAATATGGGGATTGTGTTTTCGTGTCGCTTCAGGGACTTGTGGCAAAGGACACGCAAAAGCTCTTGGAGTCGGGCTTTAAGATAAAATGCGACTATCTGAAAATCCCCTACAGAATCACAAGCAAAGACGCAGATTTTTCCTCTCTTACAGACGGGAAAATATTGTTTCGGGAAAAGCAACTTGCCGTGAAATAATAAATTTGTGTTACAACTATGGAAATTTTCATATGTTGTGATATAATGAATCAGTAGTGAAGTAGAGGAGGAATCCGTATGATTGATAAAATAGAGGGCAGAAACCCTGTGGCGGAAGCACTCAAGAGTGGCAGAAACATAGATAAAATATATGTAAAAAAAGGCGATAAGCACGGAAGCATAATTCCCATTATCCGCATGGCAAAGGAAAAAGGCATTACCGTGACGGAAACAGACGGGAAAAAGCTTGACGAAATGAGCCTTACGGGAGCACATCAGGGAGTTATCGCCCAGTGTGCCATGGCAGAATATGCCACCGTGGATGATATTTTAAAGCGTGCCGAGGAAAAGGGCGAGCCCCCCTTTATCGTAATTCTTGACCGCATAGCAGACCCCCGAAATTTAGGCTCAATCATAAGAACGGCAAACTGTGCGGGAGTGCACGGAATTATTATTTCCAAGCACGATTCGGCAACGCTTACCGCTGTTTGTGCCAAGGCAAGTGCAGGTGCGGTGGAATATACTCCCGTGGCACGGGTGACAAGCCTTGCCAAAACCATTGACGATTTGAAAAAGAAAAATATCTGGGTAAGCGGAGCAGATGCTTCGGGGGACAAGGATATTTATGAGTCAGACCTTAAAGGAGCAGTAGCAATCGTAATCGGCTCCGAGGGCGAGGGAATCAGCCGCCTTGTTTTGGAAAAGTGTGATTTCAAGGTGAAAATTCCTATGAAAGGCGACGTTAATTCCCTTAATGCCTCTGTGGCGGCGGCACTTTTTATCTATGAAGCGGTAAGGCAAAATTCATTATAAAGGAGTAATTAAAATGCGTGCAGTAGTAACGGTAGTAGGAAAAGATAAGACGGGTATCATTGCAAGAGTCAGCGGGCTTTTTTATGAGAAGAACATTAATATTCTCGATATTTCACAAAAGCTGATGCAAAACCTCTTTACCATGATTGCTCTTGTGGATTTGGAAAAAAGCACTCTTGGTATGGAGGAGCTTACGGCAGAGCTTGAAAAAGCGGGAAATGAGCTTAATGTAGCAATCCGTGTTCTTCCCGAGGAAATGTTCCGCCGCTGATTTTCGGCACCCCCCTTTTCTATTACTATCGTTGAAGGAGGGATTTAATTGAAAAGAATAATTGCATTAATTTTAGCATTTAGTATATACGCTTGTGCCTCGGCATCAGCGACACCCCTTTATTCTTCCATGGAGGAGGAAGTTGTGACAGGCGGTGTCACCCTTACGAGGAAGCAGCAGTTTTTCGGCTCTTACGCACTGAATATAAACTGCGTAACGGCCGATTTAAAAAATGAAAATTTAAGCTTTGAGCTTTTAAAGCACAGCGGCGGCAGTGATAAGACCGCTACTGTAAAAGACCTGGCACAAAAAGAGGAAAATACGGTCGTTGCCATAAACGGCGACTTTTTCTCCGCATATAAAGGCGACCAGAATTTCTCCTTGGGAATCGAGGTTAAAGACGGAGAGCTTTTGCAGTCCCACATAAATCCCGATATGGCGGCAGGATTTTTAAGTAAAAATGTGCTTTCATTTTCATATCTTACCTATCAGGGCGAGGTGGAAGCACCCGACGGCACAAAAATGCCCATAGCCCATATTAACAAGCCCACCGACTATTACGGTGCGGTGCTTATGTACACCCCTGAATTTAATGGGGGCATTTCGCCTTTTCTTCCCGAGGGTATCACGGCAGTTACCGTTACGGAGGACGTTGTGACGGCAAAGGGCGTAAGCCTTGGCGGAAGTATTCCCATTCCCGAGGGCGGGTACATTCTGGTAATTGATGATAATATGACTCCGTTTTTAGAATATAAATTTAACCTTGGGGACGCTGTTAAAACAAAAATCCAGTTTTCTCCCTCAATCGAAAATGTGGAAACCGCATTCGGAGGGGGTACGCTTCTTTTAAAAGACGGCAAAAAAACAGAGATTACACATAATGTGGCAGGGAATAATCCGAGAAGTGCAATCGGCACAAACGAGGACGGAACTGTGGTTTATTTTATTACCGTTGACGGCAGACAAAACCAAAGCCGAGGAGTATCTCTTAGCGAGCTTGCCGACATATGCCTTGATTTTGGGTGTGTAAATGCCCTTAATCTTGACGGTGGCGGCTCTACTGCAATGGTTGGAAAAACTCTCAAAGATGAAAGTCTGAGTTTTCTTAACAGCCCCATAGAAAACAGAAAGGTAATAAACGCACCTGCAATTGTAAGTAATGCAAAAAGCGGTGAGGCTGTCGGAGCATTCATAGAAGCAGAAAATGACTATGTTTTAACGGGGGACAGTGTAAAACTCATGGTTACCCCCTATGATAAAAACTATAATAAGCCCTCGAAGGGCACGGAAAAGATAAAGCTTGTCTTAGCGGAGGGAATGGGCAGTATAAAGGATAACACCTTCTATCCGCAGGGAAATGAACCTGCCGTAATCGACGTGTACTGCAAGGGTAAAAAAACCGATAGCTGCACCGTCAGCGTAATTGACGAGGTCAGCGGAATTATTGCCCCCAAAGAGATACCTCTGAAAAAAGGCGAAAGCTATAAGGCAGAGGGACAGATAAAGGTCTTTGACAAGCACGGCAAAACCGCCGTTGTCAGGGATTTAACCCTACTTCAGCCAAAATTTGATTCAAAATTGGTATCTCTTAGTTTTGATGCAACGGTAAAAGCCCTAAGCGAGGGTGCAAGTGAAATCAAGCTGATGCACGGAAATGCTCAAAGAAGCATTGAGGTTATTTGCGGAGATTATGAAATTGATGCCGAAAAGCCCATTGTGGCAGATTCTTTGGCACAGCAGTCCGATGCAGGCTTTGTATTCGATATTTATTCATCATCAAAAATGAATACCCTCTTTGACAGGGCCGCCTACGCTCATAATATGAATGTACTGAAAAAGGCGGACGCCTCCGTTATTATAGGAGGAGATAAGCCCGAGGACCTTACTCCCGACAGTCTTGGTTTAATAAAGACCGATTCCTACGGCGAAAGTGATATTTTTAATTCAAAGGTTATTACAATAAAGCAGGACAAGGGTAAATTCTCCCGAGGGGAGCAGTGGAAAAAGCTTGCCGAGGCACTAAAGAATGCACAGCAGGATAATATTTTTATCATTTCCGATGAAGCCATAGGCTTTGTGTCGGATATTGACCGCAAGGCGTTCCATAGCCTTATTACCGAGAGGGCAAAGGAAAAGAATGTGTTTGTAATTTCAGGCGGAGAGGAGAATTTCTGCCGTATTGCAGACGGGGTTCGTTATATTACAGTGGCAGACCCACGTCAGGAGGACAGCATTTTTCATTCAATAAAAAATGCAAGCAGACTCTCTTTCAGAATTACAAGCAACTCAATAACCTACAGCTTTAAGAAATTATTTGAATAAAAATCACCTTACAGGTAAAAATACCTGTGAGGTGATTTTTTATGCAGTTATCCCAAAAGGAAAAAGATTTATTAAAAGACATGAAGGACACGGAGAATCTTTGTATTGAAAAGTATACAAAGGCGGCAGAATATGCCCATGATCCACAGCTTAAGCAGCTTTGTATTCACATTGCGCAGATAGAGCAGGGGCATCTTGATACTTTAACCAAAATTGAAAACGGACAGACTCCTGCGTCTTCTTCGGGAGGAAGCCAAAGCCAGCAAAAGCCCATATTCACCGAGTGCTACGGAGCGGCGGACACGGAGGAGAAAAAGCAGGACAAGTATCTTGCACAGGACCTTCTTACAACGGAAAAGCACGCAAGCCATTTGTATGATACCTGCGTGTTTGAGTTTAAGGATGACAATATACGCCAGCAGATAAATCATATACAAAAGGAAGAGCAGGAGCATGGAAAGCAGCTTTATGATTATATGCAGAAAAACTCCATGTACTAAGGGGAAAATGTGCTAAAGCAGCCCTTGCAAGGAGTCAAAACCGAGGTACACGTCCTCGGTTTTGACATAATTTATTATCAAGAGGAGCACCCCTTGATAAAGTCCTGCGGACTTCCGTTTGTCCGTTCTGCACTACTTTATCCCGTTTTCCGAAGTGGTGTAAATTTTATGCGTTTTGCTGTACAAATCTTTGATAAACGTAATTTACAGGGCAAAAATGCCGTGGTAAGATAAAATTGAGAGATTTTAGGAGGTGCTATATTGGAATACATAAAGAAAAACGAGTTTTTCGTGGGAATAGATTCTGACGGAACGGCATTTGATTCCATGAGAATCAAGCATACTCTTTCCTTTATTCCCGCGGCTATAGAGATTTTCGGAATAGAAGAATATAAAGAGCAGTTTACAAAAATAGAAGAAAAAATCAATCTCTATTCACAGACAAGGGGCATAAACCGCTTCCCCGGTCTTTTGATGAGCTTTCAGGAGCTTGAACGTGGGACAGGTTTTTCAGTTGGAACACTTTCTGATTTTGATGCATATGTAAAATCGGGATTCCCCTTTTCCAATAATGGGCTTGAGGATTATATAAAAGAAAATCCGTCAGAATTTTGTGAAAAGGTCTTAAAGTGGAGCCTTCTTTCCGACGAGTATTTTGATAAGGGCTGTCAGGGAATTATGCCTTTTTCGCCCGTTAAAGAAACATTGCAGAAAATGAAAAACAGTGCTGACATCATGGTTGTTTCTGCCGCATCCCAAAAGGGCTTGGAACGTGACTGGGGCGAAAGCGGCATTGCAGAATTTGCGTCTTTTATCGCAGGACAGGAATTGGGAAAGAAAAAGGAGCAGCTTCTTTTTGCAAAAAACAAGGGGTATTCCCCCGAAAAAATGCTGATGGTCGGCGATGCAATCGGAGATTTTGAGGCGGCACGGGATGCAGGCACACTCTTTTATCCCATAATCCCCGCACAGGAAGAAAAAAGCTGGGAGGAGCTTAGGGATAAATACTTTGATATGTTTATAAACGGCGAATATACAGCCGAGGTACAAAATGAGCTGTACAACAAATTCATAGAAACTTTAAATTGAAGGGAGAAAAATTATGCTTAACAAGATTTTAAAAGAAATGACTCTTGAAGAAAAGGTAGGACAGATGTGTGTTCCCATTCTTCAGTCAGACCACATTACCGAGGACATTAAAAAAGAAATCGAGGAGTACAATATCGGTGTAATCCGCTACTGCCCTGATGCAGAGTTTGACAATGCCAGCGTTATAGTGGGCGAGCCCAATAAATATTTTCAGCCCGGAGAGACGGCGGAGTTTTTAAACAGCCTGCAACGTATGAGCAAGCTTCCCCTTATTATCTCTGTTGACCAGGAGGGCGGTACAAGGTGCGACATAAACCGCTGTAATGCCATGGTATACGCAAGCCATATGTGCTTTGGCGTGGCAGATGACGAAAATCTTACATACGAGGTAGCAAAGGCAACGGCGAAGGAATTTCGCAGCATGGGAATCAATCAGATTCAGTCTCCCATCTGTGACGTGTTCCGCTACCCCGGCAGACAGACCATGAAAGCAGCTACCTTCGGCGATGACCCTCAGAGCGTTGCAAAGCACGCAGTTGCAATGAAGCGTGGCTTCAATGACGGCGGAGTAATTTCCATGGGCAAGCATTTCCCCGGTTACGGTTCTATTGCTACCGATGCTCACAAGGGCACAGCCCATATTGTAAAGAGCGTAGAAGAGCTTGAAAGAGAAGACCTCGTTCCTTTCAAAGCTATTATCAATGACGGTGTTCAGGCAATGATGTCGGGTCACGTTATCGTTGATGCAATAGACCCCAAATATCCTGCTACCCTTTCCGAAACTATGCTTGGGGGATATCTCAGAGGAAAGCTGGGCTTTAACGGCATTATTATGACCGATGCTATGCGTATGAAAGCCATTCAGGATAACTACGGAACAGGTCCTGCAAGCGTTATGGCAATTAAAGCAGGCTGTAATCTAGTTCTTCTCCGCGGAGATTTCAATCATTTTAAAGAGGGCTACGATGCAATTCTTGCAGCGGCAAAGAGCGGCGAAATCTCTGAAGAAGTTATTGATAACTGCGTAATGAAGCTTCTTGAAACCAAGAAAAATGCAGGTCTTTTTGAAGAAAGGTTTGCTGACCCCGCGGTTGCCGAAAAGACTGTGGGCTGTAAGGAGCATCAGGAGCTTCTTAAAAAGCTCGCGGAAAAATCCATTTCCGTGCTTAAGGACGAAGCACTTCCCCTCTGCCCCAATGATGGCAAGAAAATTGCAGTGATTACCTGCGAGCCGCAGAAAATAGCGGCTGCACTGGATGAAAAGCAGTGCGTGGAAATGCTTGAAAAGGAAATCTGTGCAATACATAAGGATACAGAGAGCATTGTAATCCGTCTTAATCCCGAAAAAGAGGATATAGAAAAAGCCGTAGCACTTGCGGAAAAATCAGATGTTGTAATTTTGGGTATGTGCAGTGCAATTATCTTTAAAAATCAGCTTGAGCTTTATAAGGCTCTTGAAAAAACAGGCAAGACCATAATAGTTGTTGCAATGGAATCTCCCTACGATATCGAGCTTATTCCCGATGTAAAGGGTTATGTAGCAACATACGGTGCCGCACGTGACTGGATGAGGGTTGCGGCAGAGCGTATTTTCGGACTGAACGAAATTAATGCAAAGCCTGCTATAGAGATTAATTGGTAAACGCCTGGGCTGCGAAAAAACGCACAGATCGCAAAACACAAAAAAATAATAAAAATATGCCTTTTAAAAAGCGGCGTAACAAAGCGTCTGTTAAAGGTTGATGAAGGAATCCGTTTTCGCGGATTCCTTTTGCATTTTATATGTTTTGCTATCCACGAACTTCACCCTCGACGTACCAACGTACGCCTTCGGGCAAGCCCTAAAGGGTTCAGTTCGTGAATTCTGCACTGTTTTTTCATCGCCCAAGAAGAGCTGCGAAAAAAATTTTCTCTAAACCTATTGACATTTGAAAAAATAGGTGTTATATTAAAGTCAAAGAAAGTCAAAGTCAAGTTTTGAAGAAAAAGAGGTGTTTATGTATGAATATGTCAGATATTATAGAAAAAATGCTTTTGGATATGCTCAGGGAAGCCGACGGCACGGTGGAAATACAGAGAAATAACCTTGCTGGGGAGCTGAATTGTGTTCCCAGTCAGATAAATTATGTTATACAAACCCGTTTCACACCTGAACGCGGATATATAATTGAGAGCAGACGCGGCGGCGGAGGCGGTGTAAGAATCAGGACGGTAAAAACCGATAAAAGCACATACCCCATGCATATAGTAAATGCCGTGGGAAGCACTCTTTCCTACCGCACGGCGGCGGTGTTTGTGCAGAATCTTCTGGACTATGAATGTATAACTTCCAGAGAAGCCCACATAATTTTAGGTGCGGTGAATGATAAAGTTCTTCCCTTTACTGCCGATGTAAGGGATGCCGTAAGGGCAAGAATTTTCAAAAGTATGGTAACTTCATTAATTCGCTGACAGGAGGAATTTTAATTATGTTATGTGAAAAATGCGGAAAAAGAAATGCAACAGTGCTGTATACACAAATAGTAAACGGAAAGAAAAGCTCTCTCAATATATGCTCGGCGTGTGCATCGGGAGAATCGCTTTTTGATAACTTCGGCTCTCTCCTTTCTTTCGGGGGCAGAAGCGAAAGTACATCTTCCTGCCCTGTCTGCGGTATGACCGCGGCGGAGCTTGCGAGAAAAGGCAGAATGGGATGCGGAAGCTGTTATGAAGCCTTTCGTATTCAGGCAAAATCAATGCTCAGGAAAATTCACGGGACATCTGTTCACGCTGTGGCAGAGGAAAAAGTTGAGGCAGAGGAAATTAAGAAAGAAGAGCCTATTAAAGAAAAAAGCGAGCTTGATATTTTAAAGGAAAATCTTGCAAAAGCCATTGCAGAGGAAAAATATGAAGAGGCTGCCGTAATCCGTGACCAAATTAAGAGCAAGGAGGGCAAGTGATATGAATAAAAATATAAACGAAACCGATATTGCCGTAACCACCAGAATACGGCTTGCCCGAAACATTAAAAAAACGCCTTATCCAAGGAAAATGTCGCCAATACAGGCGACGGAGCTTATAGAGAAAGTAAAAAGTGCTTTTGATAATTCGCCCATAAAGGACACCCTTAAAACATACGAAATATCAAAGCTTTCAGACCTTGAGAAGAAAGCCCTTATAGAAAAACATCTTATAAGTTCCGAGCTTTGTGCTTCAAAAGTGCCGTCTGTGGCAATAATAAGTAATGATGAAAAAATCAGCGTAATGGTAAACGAGGAGGACCACCTGAGGATACAGGTCTTTGCCGACGGGCTTGACGCACAGTCAGCGTATGACACGGCAAAAAAAATAGAAAAGCTTCTTTCGGAAAATCTCGATTTTGATTATGATGATGAGTTTGGTTATCTTACAAGCTGTCCCACCAATGCAGGTACAGGGCTTCGTGCTTCCGTAATGCTTCATCTCCCTGCTGTAAGTTCAGCACAACAGGTTAATCCCCTTTTAAAATGGGCGGCAAACCTCGGAATGACAGTAAGGGGACTTTATGGTGAGGGAAGCCGTGCAAGCGGAGCACTTTACCAGCTTTCCAATCAGATTACAATGGGAGTATGCGAAGAAGACATCATAAACCGATTTACGGCGGCGGCGTGCAGCTTAATCAGTGAGGAAAGACGAATCAGTGCACAGCTTTTTGAAAATAATCCTTATGAAATAAAGGATAAATGTCTGCGTAGTCTCGGACTTCTCAAAAACGCTTACATGATTCCATCGTCGGAGGCAATGAATCTCGTTTCCAATGTTTGCATGGGAGCAAATGCAGGCATAATTAAAAATATAGACTGTCAAAGTCTTAGAAAAGCCATGTTTTCTGCAATGCCTGCTACCTTAAGCACTCATATGGAAAAGGCATTGCCTCAGGAACGTGACATAAAAAGAGCACAGATACTTCAAGATTCATTACAATAACAAGTCAAAAAGGGGACGGGGACATTTTTGTAAACCGTAGGTGTAACAAAAATTGACCCGTCCCCAAACGGAGCGGGTGTAACAAAAATTGACCCGTCCCGAAACAGAAAGGGAGGATAAGTAATGAGTATAGAAAATAAATTCACACAAAAAGCCCAGAGAGCCATTGCTCTTTCTCAGGAATGTGCAAAAGAAACGGGCTGTAACTACATCGGCACGGAGCATCTTCTGTGCGGACTTCTGGATGAGGGAAGCGGATTTGCCGCAAAGTACCTGTCTGCACTGGGTGTTACTTCCCAGAAGCTCAGGGAGCAAATCTTAAAATATAACAGCAATATTGACGGAGGAAGCCATTTTGCAGGGTTTACGCCCAGAACAAACCGCACCCTCCAGCAATCTATGGCAGAGGCACACAAAACAAACAGTCAGTATATAGGAACGGAGCATATCCTTCTTGCCCTTGCAAGAGAGCGTGACAGTATCGCATTTAAAATACTTATGTCAATGGGTGCACCCAATAATCTTTACGAGGATATTTCGGAGCAGCTTTCGGGAGAAACGCCCGAAAGCGAAAAGCGTGCAGCAAAAAAAGGCGGTGATACGCCTACCCTTAACCAATTCGGACGTGACCTTACCGAGCTTGCAAAGGCAGGAAAGTTCGACCCCGTAATCGGCAGACAAAAGGAAATAGAGCGTGTCATTCAGATTCTTTCACGCCGCACAAAAAACAACCCCGTGCTTTTAGGCGAGCCGGGCGTGGGAAAAACCGCCGTTGCCGAAGGTCTTGCACAGGAGATTGCATCGGGAAATGTGCCTGAACTTCTTCGGGGAAAAAGGGTTGTGTCCCTTGACCTTTCGGGCGTTGTTGCAGGTGCAAAATACCGCGGAGAATTTGAAGAACGCCTGAAAAAAGCAATGGAAGAAATAATTAAGGCAGGCAACGTTATCCTTTTCATAGATGAAATGCATACTATAATAGGGGCAGGTGCTGCCGAAGGTGCTATTGATGCGGCAAATATATTAAAGCCCTCACTTGCAAGAGGAGAAATGCAGCTTATCGGAGCAACTACCCTCAACGAATACAGAAAATATGTGGAAAAGGATGCGGCTTTGGAAAGGCGTTTTCAGCCCGTGACAGTAGGAGAGCCGACCGTGGAGGAAACCATCGAGATTTTAAAAGGCATCCGCGAAAAATATGAAGCTCATCACGGCGTAAAAATTTCCGACAAAGCAATTGTTGCTGCGGCGAAAATGAGCAGCCGATATATTACCGACCGTTTTCTCCCCGATAAGGCAATTGACCTCGTTGATGAAGCGTGCAGCCGTGTAAGGCTTGGTGCCCTTACCGCTCCGCCCGAAATAAAGGAGCTTGAAAGCTCCATAGATGTCACTGCGGCAGAAAAGAAAGAAGCCATCAATGCACAGGATTTTGAAAAAGCGGCACTTCTGCGTGACAAAGAAAAGGAAATGCAGCAAAAGCTCGACTCTCTCAGGGATGAATGGAAGAATAAAAACGAGCAGTGCAAGGGAGAAATCGGTGAGGAGGACATTGCCGAAATAATTTCGGGCTGGACGGGAATCCCCGTGAAAAAGCTTGCCGAGGAGGAAAGCGAAAGGCTTCGCAATATGGAGGACATTCTCCACAGAAGAGTTATCGGACAGGAGGAAGCGGTAAGTGCCGTTTCAAAAGCAATCCGCCGAGGCAGAGTAGGGCTTAAAGACCCCAAACGCCCCATAGGCTCTTTCATATTCTTAGGGCCTACGGGTGTGGGAAAAACGGAGCTTTCAAAAGCTCTTACCGAGGCACTTTTCGGCGATGAGGACGCACTTATCAGAATTGACATGTCCGAATATATGGAGAAGCATTCCGTTTCAAAAATGGTTGGCTCGCCTCCGGGATATGTAGGCTTTGACGAGGGCGGTCAGCTTACCGAGAAAGTCCGCAGAAAGCCATACAGCGTAATTTTGTTTGACGAAATTGAAAAGGCACACCCCGATGTGTTTAATATTCTTCTTCAGATACTCGATGACGGTCAGCTTACCGATAGCCAGGGAAGACGGGTGGATTTTAAAAACTGCGTTATAATTATGACGAGTAACGTAGGTGCGAGAAATATTTCCCAGCCCAAATCACTGGGCTTTGCCTCGGCGGGCGAAACACGGGAGCAGGTTAATAAAAACATCAGAAACAACGTTACCGATGAGCTTAAAAAGATGTTCAGACCTGAATTTCTAAACCGCGTTGATGATATTATCGTATTTTCACAGCTTTCCGAAGAAGAAATCGGAAAAATTGCTCTGGTGATGCTTGAGGGGCTTAAAAAACGCCTTGCACAAAATGAAATCACCGCAGATATTGATGAAAGTGCGGTGGCACTTTTAGCTAAGGAGGGCTTTGACCCCGTGTACGGAGCAAGACCGCTAAGACGTGCCATTACTTCAAAGGTTGAAGACCTCTTTGCACAGGAAATTCTCGACGGAAAAATACAAAACGGAGATAATGTTGTTATAAAAGCCGCAGACGGTGAGATAATAATAGAGAAAAGTGAAAAATAAAACCACTAAAGAAGCATCCCATTTGTTAAGGGATGCTTCTTTAAATCTGAAAAAACGGTAACTATTTCTTAAAATTTGATAAGAACAATGATAAAAAACGCAATATTTATCCAAAATTTTGGTTTTAATGTACTTTTTTGCTTGAAATCGAAAATAAATTGTAGTAGTATAGACTGGACAGGCTTTAAAATATAATATTCCCAATGGTGGGAACGGAGGAAACAGATATGGCAGAGATAAAAAAAATCGGTATATTAACCGGTGGCGGAGACTGCCCCGGACTTAACGCGGTAATTCGTGCCGTTGTAAAGACTGCTATTGTAAAATATGGTCTTGAGGTTGTTGGTATCAAAAAAGGCTACCACGGTCTTTATCACAAGGATTTTATGCCTCTCACACTTGATAACGTTCAGGAAATCTTAGGTGAGGGCGGTACAATACTCAAGAGCTCAAATAAAGATAACCTTTTCAAATATCCCGTTCGCGATGAAAACGGCGAAATTGTGAAAAAGGACGGAAAAATCGTATACGAGGACGTTTCCGATGTGGCGGTAAATAACCTTCGTGAAGCAGGTATTGATGCTCTTTTTATTTTGGGTGGTGACGGTACGCTTACAAGCGGACGTGACTTTGCAAGAAAGGGCGTCAATGTTATTGGTATTCCCAAGACCATTGACAACGACCTTAACTGCACCGACTATACTTTTGGCTTTGATACAGCGGTAAACATTGTTTCCGATTCTCTTGACCGTCTCAGAACAACTGCAAAGAGCCATGGAAGAATTATGGTTGCAGAGGTTATGGGAAGAGGAGCTGGATTCCTTACTCTCCATGGTGGTATAGCAGGTGCGGCTGACGTTATTCTTATCCCTGAAATTCCCTACAATATTCATAAGGTTGTACAGAAAATAAAAGACGATTTTAAAAAAGGCAAGGATTTTGCAATTGTTGCTGTTGCCGAGGGTGCAAAACCCAAGGACGGCGAGGCAGTAGTTCTCAAAGTTCGTGAAGACAGTCCCGACCCCATTCGTCTGGGTGGAATTGCAACTCTTCTTGCCGACCAGCTTGAAAATCTTTGCGATAACGAAGCACGTGCAACAATTCTTGGTCACGTTCAGCGTGGCGGCAGTACTTCTGCACATGACAGGGTGCTTTCTTCCCGCTACGGTTATGAAGCTGTTGAGCTTGCGATGCAGGGAAAATTCGGCAATATGGTTATTCTTAAAGGCGACACCATCAGCTATGCATCTCTTGAAGATGTTATCGGACAGGAAAACAAGCTTGTTGATCCCAACGGTGAAATCGTTCGTATGGCAAAGGCATTGGGTATTTGCTTCGGCGACTGATAAATTTTGATTATAAAAAGCTATCGCAGCATTGTGATAGCTTTTTGTTTGTGATATAATTAACAAAAAGAGAAAGGAAGTATCTGCCATGACAATACGTGAACAAACCGAAAAAATTGAAAGGGAAACCCTTTCTCCCTATGCGTGCCTTTCGGAAAAAACAAAGGGCAGAGCACAAAAGGCAGAGCTTTGCGATATGCGTACGGAATTTCAGCGTGACCGTGACAAAATCATTCATTCAAAATCTTTCCGTAGGTTAAAGCATAAAACTCAGGTATTTATTACTCCTGAGGGTGACCACTACAGGACGCGTCTTACCCATACATTGGAGGTTTCCCAGATTGCACGCACTATAGCCCGAAGCCTTCGTCTTAATGAGGATTTGGTGGAAGCAATGGCTATGGGGCACGATTTGGGGCATACGCCTTTCGGCCATGCAGGCGAAGCGGCTTTAAACGAGCTTTCTTCCATGGGCTTTCGCCACAGTGAGCAAAGCCTGAGAACCGTAGAGGTATTGGAAAACCTTAACCTCACCTGGGAGGTAAAGGACGGAATATTAAACCACCCCGGCGATAATGAGGCAAGCACACTTGAGGGAAATATACTTAAAATTGCCGACAGAATCGCATATATAAACCACGACATAGATGATGCCTGCCGGGGCGGTATCATAAACGAAAAGGATATCCCCGCAATCATTACCGATGTTCTGGGTGAAACACATTCTGAGAGAATAAACACGCTTATATGCGATGTTGTCCGGAATTCTTACGGAAAAAAAGAAATCCTCATGAGCCATGAGGTTGAAGAAGCAATGATTCGCCTGCGTAACTATATGTTTGATTTTGTATATGTAGGCTCCTCGGCAAAAAATGAGGAGAAAAAGGTTTTCGGCATTATAAAAGGGATTTTTGAATACTATATTGAAAACCCCGGCTCCCTCCCCCTTTATATTCAGGAAATCGCGTGGAAAGAGGGAATTGAAAGAGCCGTGTGCGACTATATCGCAGGAATGAGCGACCGCTTCGCAATTTATACGTATAACAATATATTTGTACCAAAATCATGGGAAAAATTATAAAAGTTTTCCATGGGCATGGAGAGCTTTCCATTTTAAAGCCCTTCTTTTGTAATCAAAAGAAGGGCTTTGATCTTACCTTTTATACTCATTATATATATCCCGCTTGCTTACACCGCGGTCTTTTGCGGTCTTTTTCAGGGCTTCTTTTTCGTCTATACCCTGATTTATATACATTTCCACATGCTCGGAAACGGACATTTTCTGCCATGCGGCCTCCCTTTCCGCCTCTATATCCTCACTCTTTTTGCCCTCGATGACAATAACAAATTCACCGCGTGGGGGATTTTCCTCATATTTATTTATGGCATCGGAAATGGTTGTGCGGACAAATTCCTCGTGAATCTTGGTTATTTCTCGGCACAGGGCTATTCGCCTGTCGCCTAAGACTATCAGCATATCACGAAGTGTGGAAAGAAGCTTATGGGGTGCTTCGTAAAAAATCATAGTGCGTTGTTCTTCCGAAAGGGATTTAAGATGCTCCGTTCTGCCCCTTTTATTCACGGTAAGAAAGCCCTCAAATGTGAAGCGTTGTGTAGAAAATCCGCTTGAAATAAGGGCATTTATCCCTGCAACCGCACCGGGAACGGGAACAACGTCAATTTCCGCCTCTATACACATTTTCACCAAGTCCTCCCCGGGATCGCTTACGGCAGGAGTGCCCGCGTCGCTTACAAGGGCAATGTTCTTTCCCTTTTTCATTTCGGAAATAAGGTACTCCCCTTTTTCCTTTTTATTATGCTCAAAGTAACTGGTAAGGGGTTTTTCTATGTCAAGATGATTTAAAAGCCCCAGTGTTCTCCGTGTATCCTCCGCCGCAATAAGGTCAACACTTTTTAAGGTTTCCACGCATCTGTATGTAATATCCCCTAAGTTTCCTATGGGTGTGGCACATAAATATAATTTTCCGTTCATAGTAAATTCCTCATTTTAATGATTGAATATAATTTCCGTCCCTGTCGTACATGAAAACAGCACTCTCAAGCTTCAGCTGGGGCTTTCCGTCAAGTGCACCCTCGACTAAAATCAGATTCGCCGCCTTTCCCTCAGAGGGGTACACCACGCTAAGGCGTTTCGGCTCAATTTTATATTTCCTGAAAGCAGATATGACGTCGCACATACGGTCAGCCCTATGCACCATAAAAAGCTTGCCCCCCGATTTAAGCACTGCCGCGGCACTTTTTACTACACCGTCTAAGGTGCAGGCAATTTCGTGGCGTGCTATGGCAAGGGCATCCTTGGGGTTTACGATTCCTCCCCCTGCGTTCATATATGGCGGATTGCAGGTAACCGCATCAAAAACGTGCCTGCCGAAAAGCGTGGGGGCATCGTTAAGGTCTGCATTATGTACGATTATCTTATCCGACAGATTATTAAGCTCCATCGTCCGCCTTGCCATATCGCTGACAGCGGGGACAATTTCCACCGCATCAATCTGTGATGGCTCCTGCATTCCCCACACAAGCACGGGGATAATGCCCGTTCCCGTACACATATCAAGCACCCTTGCCCCTTTTTTAAGCTTTACAAAACGGGAAAGAAGCACCGCATCGCTTCCGAAACAAAAGCCGTCCTTATTTTGTATTATTTTATATCCTTTAAGACCTAAGTCCTCTACTTTTTCATTAGCTAAAACCAAATCCATTTTCCTGCTCCTTTTGAGAAAGTAAAAGCCGCCGAAAAAATTCAGCGGCTTTTCTTTCTTAAATCTCCGATTATTCAGCGGGGTTGGGAGCTGCAACAGGGCATACACCTGCACAAGCACCGCACTCGATGCAAGCATCAGCGTCGATTTCGTACTTTCCGTCGCACTCTTTAATGCATTCTACGGGGCACTCGCCTGCGCAAGCACCGCAACCGATGCACTCTTCGTTAATAATATAAGCCATTGTCTACACCTCTTTTACATAGATTCTACCTACATTGTAGCATAAAAATCATAAATTTCAATAGTTTTTTTTGCTTTTATGCGGTTTTTGCTTGAATATGGCGGTTTTTTTATATATAATATAGGAAATAATGATATGATGGAGTAGTGTTTGGAAAGGGTGCTTATGATGAAAACTTTGAAAAAAATTCTTAACCACATTTTTATTGACGGCCTCAGCGGTATGGCATACGGTCTTTTTGCCACGCTGATTGTCGGAACGATTCTCACCCAGATAGGTTCTTTTCTGGGCGGAGAAATCGGCAATCTTTTTACAATAGGCGGAAAATTTGCCTCCCTGCTTACCGGCGGCGGAATCGGTGTGGGTGTAGCATATAAATTCGGTGCATCACAGCTTACAATGGTAAGCAGTGCCGTTACGGGTATGATTGGTGCATATGCCGGCAAAATACTAAACGGAAGTATTTTTGCGGGAAGTGCTTTTTCAATCGTTGCCCCCGGAGAGCCTTTGGGTGCTTTTATTGCGTCATACGTTGCCATTCTTATAGGAAAGCTTGTAAGCGGTACTACTAAAATAGATATATTGGTAACGCCTATCTGTTGTATTTTTTCAGGCACACTGGCGGCACTTCTGGTTGGCCCTCCCATTTCCGAGTTTATGACGGAGCTTGGCGGTATGGTAAACTGGGGTACCGAGCAGAATCCTTTCATTATGGGAATCGTGGTAAGTGTTCTTATGGGAATGTTCCTCACTCTCCCCATAAGCTCTGCTGCTATCGGCATAGTACTCGGGCTTGACGGCATTGCGGCAGGTGCGGCAACTGTTGGTTGCTGTGCCAACATGATTGGCTTCGCCGTGTGCAGCTACAGAGAAAATAAGGTGGGCGGTCTTTTCGCACAGGGACTGGGTACAAGCATGCTTCAGATTCCCAATATTGTCCGCCATCCTTTGATATGGCTCCCCTCTATCCTTACAAGTGCAATATTGGGCCCTGTATCCACAATGGTATTTAAAATGCAGAGTAACCCAACAGGAAGCGGTATGGGAACTGCAGGTCTTGTTGGACCTTTAATGAGCTTTGAAACAATGTCCTCTTACATGAGTGCTTCTACCGCACTGCTTTTAAATCTTCTTATGTACTTTATTCTTCCCGCAATTATTGCGTTGGGAATTTCCGAGGCAATGAGGAAGCTCAATTACATAAAATATGGACAGATGAAGCTTAATTTATGATGAAAATAGGAAATGTATCTTTAAAAAACAATATATTTCTTGCCCCTATGGCAGGGGTGACGGACCTTGCGTTCCGAATTATATGCGACCGCTTCGGGGCAGGTCTTTCCTACACGGAAATGGTCAGTGCAAAGGCACTTTCATTTTCCGATAAAAAAACAAACGCCCTTATGCAGACTGATAATCTCCCCACGGCGGTACAGCTTTTCGGAAGTGATGCCTCAATTATGGCAGCAGCCGTGTGCGAGGTGGAAAAGCACGGACTTTTCACCGATATTAACATGGGCTGTCCTGCTCCCAAAATTGCAGGGAACGGTGAGGGAAGCGCCCTGATGCGTGACCTTGACAAAGCGGAAAAAATAATCGGCTCTGTATGCGATAAAGCCACAAAGCCCGTTACCGTGAAAATGCGAAGCGGTTGGGACAGCGAGCATATAAATGCCGTGGAGCTTGCACGCATTGCCCAAAGCTGCGGAGCGGCGGCGGTAACCGTACACGGAAGAACACGCGAGCAGTATTACAGTGGGAAAGCTGACAGGGGCGTTATCCGCAGAGTGTGCGAAGCGGTAACAATCCCCGTTATTGCAAACGGGGACATATTTTGTGCCGACGACGCGAAAAGTATGCTTTCCGAAACAGGTGCATCCGCCGTTATGATAGGCAGAGGCAGTCAGGGAAACCCGTGGATTTTCAGGCAGATAACAGAGCTTTTTGATGAGGGCGAGGTCAAAACCAACCCCACCCCCGAAGAAAGAATTTCCATGGCGATTGAGCATATTACCCTGCTATGCTCCCTTAAAGGAGAACACAGGGGCATTTTAGAGGCAAGAAAGCACGCCTCCTGGTATATAAAAGGGCTTAGCGGGGCGGCACAGCTTCGCAATAAGATTAATACAGCTACCCGACTTGAGGAAATGAGCAGTATCTTGCGGGAGCTTTTGTAAAGGAATGATTAAAAATGCGTATAGCGATAAAAGTCGGAACTTCTACCCTTGCCCACAGCACGGGGCATCTTAATATACGCCACGTGGAGGATTTATGCAAGGTTATAAGCGACCTTAAAAACGCAGGAAACGAAATAATCCTTGTTTCTTCGGGTGCTATCGGCATGGGCGTGGGGAAGCTTTCCCTTGGCAAACGCCCCGAGGATATGCCCACAAAGCAGGCGGCGGCGGCAGTTGGCCAGTGTGAGCTGATGTATACATACGACAAGCTTTTTTCCGAATATAACCACACTGTGGCACAGCTTCTTATCACATCGCCTGATATTTCCGAAAGTACAAGAAGCGAAAGAGGCGAAAATTTCCGCAATACTGTTCTTCGTCTTTTGGAGCTTGGAGCACTTCCGATTATAAATGAAAATGACACAGTGGCAACCGAGGAAATCTCGGTGGGTGACAACGATACATTAAGCGCCCTTGTTGCACGAAGCTGTGATGCTGACCTTTTGGTGCTCCTTTCCGATATTGACGGACTTTATACCGCTGACCCCCATACCAACCCCGATGCCCGTCTTCTGTCCGAGGTTTCTGCCATTACCTCCGAAATTATTGCAATGGCAGGCGGTAAGGGAAGCGATTTGGGAACAGGCGGCATGGCTACCAAAATCCGTGCGGCACAAATCTGCACCGAAAGCGGAATAGATATGATTATAACAAACGGTGCAAACCCTTATGTTCTCTACGATGTAGCAGACGGAAAGAGCATAGGAACCAGATTTATCAGGCAAGGTGAAAAATAAATATGACTACCAGACAAATACTTGAAAATGCCAAGGCGGCAAAGCTTAGTGCAATGCTCCTTGACACAAACAAAAAAAATGATGCTCTTCTTTTAATGGCGGATAAGCTTATTGAGCATACCGATAAAATCCTTTCTGCAAACGCAGTTGACGTGGAAAAGGCAAAGGAAATAATTTCCGATGTAATGATTGACCGCCTTTCTCTTTCCAAAGAAAGAATTGCCGCCATGGCTCAGGGAATCCGTGACGTGGCAGCGCTTCCCGACCCTGTGGGGCAGGTAATAGAAAGAGTAGAGCGTGAAAACGGACTTATAATCGAAAAAACCTCTGTTCCAATCGGCGTTACGGCAATAATTTACGAAAGCCGCCCCAATGTGACAAGCGATGCGGCGGCACTTTCCCTGAAAAGCGGAAATGTGTGCGTGCTTCGAGGCGGCAAGGAAGCATATAACAGTGCGAAAGCTATTGTGGATGCACTGAGAGAGGCTCTTTCAGATTGCGGACTTTCAGAAAACCTGATAAATCTTATTTCCGACACCACCCGCCAGAGTGCAACCGAGCTTATGACGGCTGTGGGATATGTGGATTTGCTTATTCCCAGAGGCGGTGCAGGACTTATAAACGCGTGCCTTGAAAACGCAAAGGTCCCCTGTATTCAGACAGGCACGGGAATTTGCCACATCTTTGTTGATGAAAGTGCCGATTTCGAAATGGCTCTTAATATAATCGAAAATGCTAAAACAAGCCGTCCCTCCGTATGCAATGCGGCGGAAAGTCTGCTTGTGCATAAAAACATTGCAAAAGACTTCCTCCCTCTTGTAAAAGAGAGATTAATTGATAACCGAAAGGAAAACCCCGTGGAGCTTCGTTGCGATGAAATGGCTTATGAAATTTTAGGTACGAAAAAAGCTTCACAGGCGGATTTTGACACGGAATTTCTTGACTACATCTTAGCAGTAAGCATAGTGGGTGACGTGAAAGGGGCAATAGAGCATATTGCACTTCATTCCACGGGACACAGCGAAAGCATTATTACACAAAACGAGGAAAACGCGAAAATCTTTACTGCAGCGGTTGACAGCTCCTCCGTTTATGTAAATGCCTCCACACGTTTTACAGACGGAGGGGAGTTTGGGCTTGGCTGTGAAATGGGAATTTCCACTCAAAAGCTTCACGCAAGAGGACCGATGGGACTAAGGGAGCTGAATACATACAAGTACATTATAAAAGGTAACGGACAGGTAAGATAGCCAATTGAAAATTGAAAATGGACAATTGAAAATTAATGTTCAAAATCAGCATTACTGATTTTGTTCCGAAATTTTCAACTTTTAATTTTCCATTTTTACGAAAGGGGTTAATTAATATGTATACTGCAGGTTTTATAGGCTGCGGCAATATGGGTGGCGCATTGGCAGGTGCGGCAGCAAAGGCAATGGGCGGCGAAAATGTATTTCTCTCCGACTTTTTAGAGGAAAAAGCAATTTCGTTAAGCCGTGAAACAGGTGCGAACAAATCCTCCAATGAGGATATTGCAAAAAATTGTAAATATATTTTTTTAGGCGTTAAGCCTCAGGTGATTTTCGGTACAATTTCCGAAATTGCCCCCATATTAAAGAGCCGTAATGACCGCTATATCGTGGTTTCTATGGCGGCAGGCATCAGCATTGATGCCATTAAGGAGGCTTTCGGATTTGAGGTCCCCGTTATCCGCATTATGCCCAACACCCCTGCATCTGTGGGAAAGGGTGTAATTCTTTATTCATTGGACAGCACAATCACAAAAGATGAGGAAAAGGAATTTTGTGAAATTTTCTCTCTCGCAGGGATCACCGACAACATTGACGAAAAGCTGATTGACGCAGCAAGCGCGCTTTCGGGATGCGGTCCTGCCTTTGTATATCTTTTCATTGAGGCACTCTCTGACGGAGCAGTTGACTGCGGGCTTCCCAGGGATAAGGCTCTTTCCTATGCGGCAAACACGGTTTTGGGTGCGGCACAGATGGTTATTGAAAGCGGTAAGCACCCCGGCGAGCTTAAAGATAATGTCTGCTCCCCCGGCGGAACAACCATTGAGGGAGTGCGTGCACTTGAGGACGGCGGTTTCAGGGCAAATGCAATGAACGCAATCATAAAAGCATACGAAAAAACACTTAAATTGAAGAAATAAAGGCTAAGTTTTTGTATATTTACAAAAAACACTTGCAAATTTATACATTTGTCATTATAATAAAAACATATCATATAAATTTTGGAGGTTTTTTACAATGAAAAAGATTATTTCCCTTATTCTTGTGATTGCTCTTTCCGTATTTGTACTTTCAGCTTGCGGCGAAAAGGCAAATGACGAAAAAGCAAACGTACTTACAATGGCCACAAACGCAGAGTTCCCTCCCTATGAATTCTACGACGGAGATACTGTTGTTGGTATCGATGCTGAAATTGCAGCAGTTATTGCTGAAAAGCTCGGTATGGAACTCGAAATTGTAGACACTGCATTTGACTCTATCATCCCCGCTGTTGTTGCAGGGAAGTATGATATTGGCATGGCAGGTATGACCGTTACTGATGAAAGACTTGAAGAAGTTAACTTCTCCGACAGCTATGCTACAGGCGTTCAGGTTGTTATCGTTAAGGACGGCAGTGAAATCACAACTGTTGACGATCTCACAGGCGACAAGAACTACACCATCGGTGTTCAGACAGGTACAACAGGTGACCTTTATTCCACATGGGATATTGAAGATGAAGGTCTTGGCACAGTTTCCCGTTTCAACAAGGGTGCTGACGCTGTAGAAGCTCTTAAAATCGGCAAGGTTGACTGTGTAATCATCGACAACGAGCCTGCAAAGGCATTCGTTGCTGAAAGCAGCGATCTTAAGATTCTTGATACTGCATATGCTGAAGAACAGTATGCAATCGCAGTTTCCAAGGAAAATCCCGAACTTCTTGAAAACATCAACAAAGCTCTTAAAGAGCTTACAGAAGACGGAACTCTTCAAAAAATCGTTGATAAGTACATCAAAGCTGAATAATTTTTGTTATAAAAAGCTATAAATTAAGGGAGCAGGTACAACCCGCTCCCTTAATTCCTTTATTTTACTTTCAGTCAGAAAGGCTGTGAATTCTTAAATGGCAGAAATTTTTGCTTCATTGAAATCAGACTTTATAAAATGTTTTATCACAAAAAACCGTTGGAAATTCCTTACGGAAGGTCTTGTTTCAACACTTAAAATTACACTTCTCTCCTGCATAATGGGTATCGCAATCGGTCTTGTTATTGCAATAATCAGAAGTACATACGATAAAAATCACAAGCAGTTAAGAGGCGGAATAGGCAAGGCACTTCTCGGTTTTGCCAACTTTTTCTGCAATATCTATCTTACCGTTATAAGAGGAACACCTGTTGTTGTACAGCTTATGATTATGTACTACATCATTTTTGCAACCTCCAGCAACGGAATTTTAATTGCGGTAATGGCATTCGGTATAAATTCAGGTGCGTACGTTGCCGAAATTTTCCGTAGCGGCATTATGAGCGTTGACACCGGTCAGTTTGAAGCGGGCAGATCACTGGGGTTTGATTACATAAGTACTATGCTTTATATTGTTTTTCCTCAGGCGTTCAAAAGTGTTCTCCCTGCGTTGGCAAATGAATTTATAGTTCTTCTTAAGGAAACTTCCGTAGCAGGCTACGTTGCAATACGTGACCTCACAAAAGGCGGCGATATTATCCGAGGTGCCACCTATGAAACATTTATGCCCCTTCTTATGGTGGCAGGAATATATCTCGTTTTGGTAATTTTCTTTACCAAACTCGTAAATATTCTCGAAAGGAGGCTCCGTAAGAGTGAACGATAATACAATCATCAAGGTTAAGGGCTTAAAAAAATATTTTGCTAAAGGCAAGGTTAAGGCTCTTGACGGAATCGATCTTGAAATCAAAAAAGGTGAAGTTATTGTCATAATCGGTCCCAGCGGATGCGGAAAATCTACGTTTCTGCGTTCTCTGAATCTCCTTGAAACTCCTACTGACGGAGAAATTTTTCTTGAGGGCGTGGATATAACAGACCCCAAAAACAATATAAATCTCCACCGGCAGAAAACGGGAATGGTTTTCCAGCAGTTTAACCTTTTCCCTCATATGACGGTTCTTCGTAATATGACCCTTGCCCCCATGAAGCTTCTTAAAATGAGCAAGGCGGAGGCAGAGGAAAAAGCCCTTAGTCTTTTAAAAAGAGTAGGACTTGCCGACAGGGCAAATGCGTACCCCTCACAGCTTTCGGGCGGACAGAAACAGAGAGTGGCAATCGTGCGTGCACTGTGTATGAATCCCGAAGTTCTTCTTTTTGACGAGCCTACAAGTGCACTTGACCCCGAAATGGTTGGCGAGGTTCTTGATGTTATGAAGGAGCTTGCAAAAGAGGGTATGACAATGGTTGTCGTAACTCACGAAATGGGATTTGCAAGAGAAGTTGCCGACACAGTAATCTTTATGGATAACGGCGAAATATTGGCAAAAGGCACTCCCGAAGAAATTTTTGAAAAGAACGAAAATCAAAGACTTCGAGATTTCCTGAGAAAAGTGCTGTAAATGAATATTGGACGAGGGTGTAAAAAACTTTGTTTTTTACACCCTCGTTTTCTTGGGGCTCCCCTTTGTAAGCCGTCAGACCGCAAGAGTTCCCCGTTCATTTTCCAAAAGAATCTGTACATCCTCGGTGTCGCCCGTCTGCGTGTTTACATAGATAAGGAAATGCCGTCCCGACACAACGCCTTTAATCTGATAACAGAAGGCTTCATTTCCGCTTTCAAGCGGAATCACAGCCATTGTTGTTTCCTTGATTTGCAAATCGGGGTTTACATTTTTTAAAGCTTCCTCTGCGGTAATTACAGTCTTGGGAATATTTCTGTAGGTGTGATTCATCACATATCCACGGCTTTCAAATCCGATTACTTCCCCGTCATCAAGTGCCACCTTTACCTTGACCAGATCGGGGAAAACAATATATCCGTCCTGCTCATAAGCGTAATTTATAACCACGCTTCCGCCCATATTTTCGTAGTAGCTTTCACGCATGTCATTAAATCCGTTTTCCTTTAAAAATGCGGAGGCTTTTTTCTTTGCGTCGGAAACAGACAGCTTTTCCTCCTCTATATGGCGGTCTTTCATCAGCATCAAAAGGATTCCGCCGTGCTTTGTATATTCCGCAACCGCAGAATTTGAATTTACGCTGTAGCAGGGAAGCTTTCCTCCGATTTCGGAAACGCTTGCTTTCTCATTGCCGATAAGCTTCTTCGCTTTATTTAATGCCTGATTCTTCGTAAGCTCTGCCTTCCCCTTGGTTAAAATGGATTCCTTCAGGGTAAGATGCTGTGAAAACGGCCCGTCATATATAAGAGAGGGATAGTTGTGAAATTCCTCCTCCAACGCCTCAAGCTCGCTTGCCATTGCCGTTTTTCCCCCACTGAAGGAGGGTAATGCTCCCTTTTCTCCGTCAAAGGATATATTTCCGTCATTTATTCCTATAAGCATTTCATCAAGACCGCTTTTTAACGTGTTGGCATACCCCGAAAGTTCCTGCATGGTCTGAAGTTCTTTCTTCCCTATCTTTTCTCCGCGAAGCATTTTTTCCGAGATACAGTTTGCATACTCGCCCACCTGGGAAAGAAATTCCGATGTTTTTTCAAGATTTCTTCCGTTTATGGGGAGCAGTGCTAAATTTGCCTTTGCTCCGCTTGCCTGACTGTGCAAATCCGCAGAAAGCTTTGCCATCTGCATGGGAGTTGATACCACCTGCCCCTTACAAAGCGTTATTTCAAGGTCATCTACATATTCCGTAAGCTCGGCAAAAACCCTGTTGTATTCCAAATTTCTGTGGTAGCTAAGCTCCTCGGCTCTCTTGTACTGAAACAGAGCAAAGGCTGTTACAAGAAGCAGGAGCGTGGACAAAAGTAAAAATTGTCTGTGTTTTTTAATCTTTTCATGCATTTTACTACACCTCTGAGTCTATTAATTGCTCAAATTTCCAAATTTTATTCATCGAGCTTGAAAAGGGATTGAGTTTTTGTTATAATGAGGGTAAGTTTTTTTCCGAAAGGGCTTGATATTATGAAACATGTAATAATTCTCACGGACGGTTGTGCCGATTTGCCTGTTGAAAAATTAGGCAATCTTACACCGCTTGAAAAGAGTAATACTCCCAATATGGACTATTTTGCCGCAAACGGCGATATTTATCTTGTAAAAACCGTACCCGACTCATTAAAGCCGGGCAGCGATGTGGCAAACCTTTCCGTTATGGGATATAACCCACTCGATTGCTATACGGGCCGTTCTCCTTTGGAAGCCGCTTCAATCGGAGTAACACTTGCAGATAATCAGACTGCATTCAGGGCAAATCTTGTAACGCTTTCCGATGAGGAAAATTACGAGGATAAAACCATGCTTGACTATTCATCGGGAGAAATCACCACCGAGGAAAGCCGCGCGCTTATGGCTGAAATTGAAAAGGAGCTTGGCGGCGGAGATATTCATTTTTACGGCGGCGTGAGCTACAGGCATTTGTTTGTATGGGAAAACGCTCCCGAAAGCTTCGTTCTTACACCTCCCCACGATATTTCCGACAGAAAGATAAAGGATTATCTCCCCTCCGACGAGAGGATTCTGGATTTAATGAAGAAAAGCGAGAAAATCCTTAAAAACCACCCCATTAACAAAAAGAGAATTGCCAACGGCAAAAACCCTGCCACCTCAATGTGGATCTGGGGCGAGGGAACAAAGCCTGCCCTTAATAATTTCTATGACACCTATGGAAAAACAGGCGCAGTTGTAAGTGCCGTTGACCTTATTAAAGGTATTGCTATCTTAGCAGGAATGAACAGTATTGATGTTGAGGGTGCAACAGGGAACATTCACACCAATTTCGACGGCAAGGCAAAAGCAGCAGCAGATGCCCTTTTAAATGATGGTGCCGACCTTGTTTATGTGCATCTTGAAGCTCCCGACGAATGTGGGCATCAGGGCGATGCCGAGGGAAAGGTTCGCTCACTGGAGCTTATAGACGAAAAGGTAATCGGATATATAAAGGCTCGCCTCGACGAAGCAGGAGAGGATTATGCCTTTCTGGTAATGCCCGACCACCCCACTCCCATTGCCACAAAGACTCACAGCCGAGAAGCAGTTCCCTGCGTGATTTACAAAAAAGGCGATAATAAAGGAAACAACTTCCGATTTATTGAAAAAGACGCCGAGACACATGGCACAGTTGTTTCCGAAGGCTATAAAATTATGAGTATTTTTCTTAATAAATGATTAAACCTTTCCTTTAAAGAGTAAAATAGAGAATGTAGAAAATTTTGTTTTCCACATTCTCTATTTTGTTTTGGGAGGGGGTTGTTTTTTGAAACTTATTTCATTTAAAACTTTACGTTCTCTTTTTATTGATTTCATTATTTTTTTAGTGCCTGTTTTACTTCTTATTTGGGCTTTCCCGTATATCTTAAGTATTTTATCCCCATTTATAACGGCGTTTTTTCTTTATCTTGCGGCGAATCCGTTAAATAAGCTTTTACGCAGGAACCATTTAAACCCTACGCTGTCCTCGCTTTTGTCCCTTATCTTAATTTCCTCGCTTTTCTTTATTCTGCTCCGCTTTCTTTTTATAACCCTTGTAAGCGAGCTTTCCTCCCTTGCCGAGAATATAAACTTTTTAAGCACCGGCACATTTCCCGATGTTACGGAAAAGGTATCCGGATTAATCGAAAAAAGCTCACTTCCCAATATTGTGAAAACCTCCTCCGATACTTTTCTGCCCACGCTCTTTAACGCAGTCCGTGATAATCTTGTTAATTTTTTAAAAACGGCAGGGACTTTCCTTATTGATATTATAAAGAATATCCCCTCAATGGTTATATGGCTTTTCACCACCGTCTTTACAACCTTTTTCCTTTTAAAAGAGGAGGACGGTATTGCTTCATTTTCTAAAAGCTTCTTCGGGGAAAAGGTATGTAAGGGATTTATGAAAATTAAAAATTCCTTTCTTTCAGTTACATTTTCATATATTAAAGCACAGCTTATCATTGAATCAATTATTTTCGCGGTGCTTTTTACGGGATTTTTGCTCCTTAAAATTGATTTTGCCTTTCTTTTAGCACTTATCACGGCAGTTGTTGACGCCGTACCCATTTTAGGCACCGGAACAATTCTTATTCCTTTTTCCTTATTCAATTTCGTTTTGGGAGAATACTCCTTAGGTTGGGGAGTTCTGATTCTATACGGAATCGCAATGGCTACAAGGCAGCTCTGCGAGCCTAAAATTCTTGGGACAAAATTGGGCGTTCATCCTCTTTTCACGGTTTTTGCCATGTATTCGGGAATGAAGCTTTTCGGAATTGCAGGGCTTATTTTCGGACCCATTGCCGCCATTTTAATAAAAAATTTAGTTTCTCCCCAGCATGAAAAAGCTCTTCTTTAGAAAAAAACCAAAAATATTTTTAAAAAATGCGAACAGATGTTTGCATTTTTTATTTTTTTGTGTTATACTGTTTTCACAAATGTAAAACGGAGTGATTTTAATGAATTACAGTGAAATAATAAATAATTCCTCAATTTATTATATTTATGACGGGAGCTTTGATGGGCTTTTAACGGCGGTGTATCAGGCAGTCTATTCCCGTATAACGCCCTGCGGAATAGGAACGGAGAAAAACCTCCAGCTCAGCTTTGACACCCGTTACGTGGAGGTAATCACAAACAAAAACTATGCACGCAGGGTGTACAATGCTCTTTATAAAAAAATAGGCTCGTTCGGACTTCGCCGCATTTACTGCATTTTTTTAAGCAACGACAGCCAAAAGGACCTTATTATATACAAATATATGATGTTGGGCTTTAAAAACGGGCAAAAGACAAATTCTGCTCTTTCCGACGATACTGTTGCCACTGCATTTCAGATTGCGCAAAATGTTTCACGTGAAACAGAGAGATATCGTCAGTTCACACGCTTTAGTGTTATGGACTGGGGTGTTCAATATGCCAAAATAGCTCCCGAAAACAATCTTTTACCGCTTCTTACTCCGTTCTTTATACAAAGGCAGAAGGTTATCCCCTTTGTTCTCCACGACGCCACTCATAATCTTTGTGCCGTTTACGATACAAAGGATTGGCATATTTCCTCCTGCAAAGGATTAACGCCGCCCTCTAAAAGCACCCGTGAAGAAGACGTGGAGAAGCTTTGGAAAACCTTTTTTAACGCTGTCGCAATAAAGGAAAGGCGTAACACTAAGCTTCAAAGACAGAATATGCCGTCGGTGTACTTTAAAAGCGTATGGAGCATAAGGTAAAGGGGAAAGGAAAAAAGAGGTGTAAAAAAGTCTGACTTTTTTACACCTCTTTTTTGTCTTTTCTTATTTAATTACTGTCTTCCCGCCCATATAGGGAACAAGAACCTCGGGAATGGTGATGCTTCCGTCCTCGTTCTGGTAGTTTTCAAGAATTGCCGCTACAGTTCTTCCTACTGCAACGCCGCTACCGTTAAGGGTGTGAACAAACTGTGCCTTTCCGCCCTGTCCGTCCTTATATTTGATATTTGCTCTTCTTGCCTGGAAATCCTCGAAGTTACTGCATGAAGAAATCTCAACATATCTGTTGTAAGAGGGCATCCATACCTCTATATCATACTTCTTTGCCGCTGTAAAGCCGAGGTCTCCGATACAGATTCTTACCACTCTGTAGGGAAGCCCCAATCCCTGAAGAACTCTTTCAGCATCATTTGTGAGCTTTTCAAGCTCTTCATAGGAATCTTCGGGCTTTGTGAATTTAACAAGCTCTACCTTGTTGAACTGATGCTGGCGGATAAGGCCTCTTGTATCTCGCCCTGCACTTCCTGCTTCTGCACGGAAGCAAGCAGTGTATGCAACGTGCTTAATGGGGAGCTGATTTCCGTCAAGAATCTGTTCGCGGTACATATTTGTTACGGGAACTTCTGCTGTGGGAACAAGGAAATACTCTGTTCCTGCTACTTTGAAAGCATCTTCTTCAAATTTGGGAAGCTGACCTGTTCCTATCATAGAATTTCTATGCACCATAAAGGGAGGGAAAACCTCTGTATATCCGTGTTTTTCGGTATGTGTGTCAAGATAATAGTTAATTACGGCTCTTTCAAGTCTTGCACCGATATCCTTATAAACAGTGAAGCGTGCACCTGTGATTTTTGCGGCTGTGTCGGGGTCGAGAACACCCAAATCCTTACCCAAATCCCAATGCGCCTTAGGCTCAAAGCCGAAATTCTTAGGCTCACCGAACTTTCTGATTTCTATATTATCCTCGTCTGTATCACCGTCGGGAACGGAATCGTGGGGAATATTGGGAATTGTGAGCATCATGCGGTTAAGCTCGTCCTCTACTTCACGCACCTCGGCATCAAGAGATTTAATCTTTTCGGATATTTCTTTCATTTCGGCAAAAACCGCGGTTGTATCCTCGCCCGCCTTTTTCATAGCAGGGATTTTCTTTGTAACCTCGTTCTGCTTTGCCTTAAGCCCCTCTACCTCAACCAAAAGAGCACGTCTTTTATCGTCTGTGGCAATAACCGCATCAATATCAACGTTTTCTTTTCTTCTTCCAAGGGCAGCCTTAACCTTTTCGGTTTCTCCTCTTATAAGTTTAAGATCCAACATTTACAAAACTTCCTTTCGTATTTAAAACCCTACGGGCAATTTTAATTCAATATATCTACAATTCTTGTTAAATCGGCTACGGAATAAAACTCAATTTCAATTTTACCCTTCCGATTTCCCTTTATACGCACCTTTGTTCCATATTTCTGGGACAATTCACGCTCCACATCGGGATATACGCTTTCCTTGCTCCCTCTTTTCTTCTTAGGCTCCGTCGGTCTTTCCTGTCCAAGGGCTTCCGCCTGCCTTACATTAAGCCCCTCGGAAATTATTCTCTTTGCCGTTTCCACACGCCCTTTTCCCTCAGGGAGAGAAAGAAGCGCTCTGGCATGGCCCATAGTAAGCTTATTTTGAGCAAGCATTTCTTTTATTTCATCCTCTAAGGACAAAAGTCTTAGCATATTGGCAATGTTACTGCGGCTTTTTCCCACTCTTTCGCTTACCTTGTCCTGCGTCATTGAGAATCTGTCTATCAAAGTCTTATATCCCAGTGCTTCTTCTATGGGGTTGAGGTCCTCTCTCTGTAAATTTTCAATGAGGGCTACCTCAGCTATCTGAAGTTCATCATAAGTTCTGATTATTGCGGGGATTTCTGATAAATTGGCAAGTTTACTTGCTCTCCATCTTCTTTCTCCCGCTATAATGCTGTAATATCCGTTTTGCCCCGGTGTCACTATAATGGGCTGGATTACTCCGTGTTCCGCAATGGAATTTGCAAGAGCCTGAAGCTGCTCGCGGTCAAAATTCTTTCTGGGCTGGTCACGCCTCGGCTCCACAAGGCTTATTTTAAGCATTTTTACCTCGTCCTGTTTTGCCTCCTGCACGGCTTCGTCACTGCGTGAAAAAAGTGCATCAAGCCCTTGCCCTAAAACTCTTTTCATTTCAGTTCTCCTGCCCTTCCTTATTATTTTCGGCTACCTCGTCCGCAAGCTCCATATAAGCCTCGGCACCCTTTGACGATTCGTCATAGTATATAACAGGTTTTCCAAATCCCGGTGCCTCGCTTATCCTCACATTTCTCGGGATAATGGTTCTGTAAACCTTTCCGGGGAAAAACCGCTTAACCTCATCAACAACCTGCACCGCAAGATTTGTTCTGGCGTCATACATGGTCATAACAATTCCCTCTATATATAATGCGGGATTGAGCGCCTTTTTAATTCTTTTTACTGTTTCCACGAGCTGGCTTACTCCCTCAAGAGCATAAAACTCGCACTGAATCGGGATTATAATGCTGTTTGCCGCCGTTAAAGTATTTATAGTAATAAGTCCGAGCGACGGCGGTGAATCAATAAAGATGAAATCATATTCATCTTTCACCGATTCAAGGCTTTCCTTAAGCCTGTTTTCCCTGCCAATTACGCTTATCAGCTCAATTTCAGCACCCGAAAGGTCTAAGTTTGATGGACAGAGACTGAGGTTTTCATACTGCGTTGCGATTGCCGCCTCGCTCATGGGGGTTTCGTTTACAAGGCAATCATACACGGTTTTTTCACATCTTCTTTTATCCACACCAAGGCCGCTTGTGGAATTTCCCTGGGGGTCTATATCAACCAGCAAAACCTTTTTTCCCATCTTCGCAAGACTTGCCGCAAGATTAACAGTTGTGGTTGTTTTTCCGACGCCGCCTTTCTGATTTGCCACGGCTATTATTTTGCTCAATTCTGTCCCTCCTTTTTTCGTTTTCTACATTATAACACAAAAATGTTTCACGTGAAACATTTTTTTACGTTTTTTTCTAAAAAATACTATGTTTCACGTGAAACATAGTATTTTTTCGTCATTTATACACTTTTATGCGGTACTCTATGTATTTTTCGTTCTCGTTTTCGTCCGTTTCCGTCCTTGCACCGTTCCTTTTAAGCAGATTTATTGTATTTTTCACAGTATTCTTATATAAAAGCGTATTTGCACCTTTCCTTTTTTCATATTTCTTTCGTTCTTTTCCCTCTTCCGAAAGTTCCCTTTGAATCTGGCGCACAAGCTCTGCTGTTTCCTTTTTAGTTAATTCCTGCTCTTTTATGGTTTCTATTACTTTCAGCCTGTTTTCTTCGTCGTGCAGCTTAAGAATGTCGGAAAGCATGTCCTCGTTTATTTTATATTCTTCGATTTTATAGCGTTCCTTTTCCGAAAAGCGGAGTAGCTGAAGTTTTCTCGCTAATTGCGCTCCGTTTTCAAAAAAGCCGTTTGTAATTTTGTCTTTTTTTATATTATGATATGATAAAAGGTTAAAAAAGCCCTCTGCCTCTTCATATTTGGTAAGATTTGCACGGCACAAATTCTCCTCGATGCTCATAACGGCACATTTTGAATCATTCGCCCTTATTATAATTGCAGGCACGCTTTCCATATTTGCCATTCTTGCGGCTATAATTCTTCTTTGTCCGCATATAATCTCATATCCGTTTAAAGACGGTCTTAAAACCACGGGGGAAATCATTCCCGAATTTTTGATTGACCGGCAAAGAAAAAGAAGCTCTTTTTGGTTGAAATTACGGCGTAGTTGATAAGGATTGGGCAAAATATCTTTTATATTAATCATCTTTATCTTTTGACCACTTTTTATCATCAGAAAACTTCCTTTCAATAAAGCTATTATAATTTTATCATAAAAAAGACGTATAATAAATAGAAAGTTTTCGCCTTATTACAGGCTTTTGCGGCTTATTTTCCTTTAAACAAACAAAAAAGACAGACCTTTAACAAAGGCTGTCCTTTTTCGATTTGTTTTTTACCTTATTGGACTTTTATGCGGTGTGCCTGCTTTTCTCGGATATTTTGACGGGGTGTTTTTAACCTTTTTGATTATTACTATACAGTGGTTTATTCCCGACGGCAGAGTGATTTCTTTCACGCTTTCAATTTCTCCGCCCATTTCTTTTATTGCTTTTTTTGCTCCGTTAATTTCTTCCTCCGGTGCATTTCCTTTCATTGCAACGAAATATCCGCCTGTTCTTACAAAAGGAAGTGCGTATTCCGACAAAACCGAAAGGTCTGCAACGGCTCTGGCTGTTGCTACATCAAACTTTTCTCTTAAATCCTTGTTTTTTCCGCCATCCTCCGCACGAGAATGAATGGCTCTTATTTTTGTAAGCCCAAGCTCCTTTATAACATCATTTAAAAAGTTAATTCTTTTATTGAGAGAATCAAGCATTGTTACATCTAAATCCTCTCTTACTATTTTAACGGGCAGAGAGGGAAAGCCTGCACCTGCACCTATATCTATCAGGCTGCAGCCTTTCTCAAGTTTTTCACTAAGGAGCAGTGTCACCGAGTCGAGGAAGTGCTTTTCTTTAACCTCGTCAGGCTCCGTTATAGCCGTCAAATTCATAAATTCATTGTAGTGAAGCAGCATTTTTGCGTACTTTGCAAACATTTCATTTGCTTTTTCGCTTATCTCAATATTCAAATTCAATGCTTCTTTTATTAAATCCATCTTTATTCCTCACTTCTGCGTTGCAAGATATATAAGCAAAACGCCTATGTCCGCCGGGCTTACTCCGCTTATTCTGCTTGCTCTGCCTATATTTTCGGGACGCATTTTTTCAAGCTTTTGCCGTGCCTCTGTTCTAAGACCATATACTTTTGAATAATCTATGTCCTCGGGAATCAGTTTTTTCTCATTTTTAGCGAATTTTTCTACCTGTTCAAACTGTCTTTTAATATATCCCTCATATTTTACGGCAATTTCAGCCTGTTGCCATTCCTCTTTTTTAAGAACGGGCCTTTCCTTGTCAAAGGGGGCGAGAGATTCATAGTCAAGCTCAGGTCTTCTTATTAATTCTGCCAATTTTATTCCTGTTGAAAGGGTTTGACTTCCATTTTCTTCCAAATATTTGTTTATATCCTTGCTCGGAGGTATGTTAACGGAGTTAATTCTTTCAATCTCTTTTTCTATGTTTGCTTTCTTTTCAAGGAATTTCTCATATCTTTCCTCTGAAATAAGCCCTATTTCATATCCTGTGGGAGTAAGACGCAAATCGGCATTATCCTGACGAAGCAAAAGCCTGTATTCTGCACGCGAGGTTAACATTCTGTAAGGCTCGTTTGTACCCTTTGTCACCAAATCATCTATAAGAACACCGATATACGCTTCACTCCTGTCGAAAATAACAGGGGAGAGCCCTTTTAATTTCCTTGCGGCGTTAATACCTGCAATAAGTCCCTGTGCCGCCGCTTCCTCATAACCGCTGGTGCCGTTAAACTGCCCAGCCCCGTAGAGATTGGGAATTTCCCTCATTTCAAGGGAGGGCTTTAACTGCAAGGGATTGCAGCAATCGTACTCAATCGCATACGCACTTCGCATTATTTCAACGTTTTCCAGCCCTTCCATAGTTCTGAGCATTGAAAGCTGTACATCTTCGGGAAGGCTTGTACTCATTCCCTGCAGGTACATTTCCTCTGTAGTAAGTCCCATCGGCTCAATGAATACCTGATGACGCTCACGGTCGCTGAAGCGTACCACCTTATCCTCAATCGAGGGGCAATATCTGGGGCCTACTCCGTCAATCAAGCCGTTAAAAAGAGGGCTTCTGTGCAGATTTTCCTTTATTATATCATGTGTTTTGGTATTTGTGTACGTAAGATAGCAAGAAACCTTGTTTTCCGCTTTTTCTTCCGTTTCAAAGGAAAAGGGGATAATATCCTCGTCACCCTCCTGAATTTCAAGTCTTGAAAAATCGATGCTTCGTCTGTGAACGCGTGTGGGAGTACCTGTTTTAAAACGCATCATTTCCACGCCGAGCTTCTGCAAGCTTTCGCTTAAACCACTCGATGGGAAAAGCCCGTCGGGACCGCCACTATAGGCACATTCACCGATTATTATTTTTCCCTCCATATAAGTTCCCGTGGATAAAATTACGCTTTTTGCGTAAAATTTCGTCCCTGTATGTATTGTAAGAACAAAATTTTCCCCGTCTTTTTCAACTGTCTTTACTTCTGCCTGCCTTATATAGAGATTTTCCTGATTTTCAAGCCTTTTTTTCATCTCAATCTGATATGCACGCCGGTCAGACTGTGCACGAAGGGAATGAACGGCAGGACCTTTTCTTAAATTTAACATTCGTGTCTGAATTTTTGTAAGGTCTGCTACCTTTCCCATTTCTCCGCCCAGTGCATCTATTTCGCGGACAAGATGCCCCTTTGCAGTACCTCCTATGGAGGGGTTACAGGGCATATTTGCAATTGAATCAAGGTTTATTGTGAGAATAATTGTTTTCATTCCCAATCTTGCAGAAGCAAGTGCAGCTTCACAGCCTGCATGCCCTGCTCCCACAACAGCTATATCAAAATTAAATGTGTTATCCATATATAATACCTTCTTTTAAAACTTCTTTTGCGAAAGGATGACCTTGTCATCCGCTCACTTTCCAAGACAGAATTTCTCAAAGATGCGGTCAACGGTTTCCTGATTTATGCTTATTCCCTCGGCTTCTCCCAAAAATTCTATTGCATTACCTATATCTATCGCCGCAAGGTCGCTGAAAAAGCCGTCTTCCATTGTTTGTATTGCTTTTTCTATGCTTTCATATGCTCTTACCACAGCTTCAAACTGCCTTTCATTTGCTATAAAAGCGGTGCTTTCAGTGCTTCCTATTATATCCGACACAGCTTTTTTCACCTTTTCTATGCCTTCATTTTCCTTTGCACTGATTTCAATATACCCCTCTTTTCCTTTTTCGTCAAGGTCTTTTTTATTTGCTACAAGAATATATTCTTTTTCTTTTATTCTTTCAAGAATTTCTTTTTCTTCCTCCGTTAAATCCCTGCCGCATTCCGTTACAAATATACATATATCGGCATTTTTAATATAATCGTAGCTTAAATCCACACCTATTTTTTCTACCACATCATCACTTTGGCGAATACCTGCCGTATCACCGAATTTTACGGGGATTCCGTCTATATCGGCATATTCCTCGACCACATCACGTGTTGTGCCTGCAATATTTGTAACAATGGCTCTTTTTTTCTCTACAAGGGCATTAAGGAGCGAGCTTTTACCCGTATTGGGGATTCCGCAGATGGCACAGCTTATACCGCTGTTTAAAGCTTCGCCTCTCCTCGCACTTTTCTTAAGCTCTGCAAGCTCGTTTTTTATGTTTTCAAGCTTGCCCGATAATTCTCCGCCTGCAAAGGTATCAATATCTTCTTCGGGAAAATCGCTTGCAACCTGTATTGATGCCAGTAAATCAAGAAGCTCCTCACGAATTTTTATAATGGGCTTTGTTATACCGCCCTCAAGTCTGTTCACGGCGGCATAAAGTGCGGCATCCGTCTTTGATTCAATAATATCGCTTACGGCTTCCGCCTGAGTAAGGCTCATTTTGCCGTTTAAAAAGGCTCTTTTTGTAAATTCACCCTTCCCCGCCATACTGCACCCTGCCTGAAGCAGTGCATCTATAATTCTTTCCACACTGACAGGCGAACCGTGGCAGCTTATTTCACATACATTTTCCCCTGTAAATGAATTGGGTGCTCTGAAAACACTTACCAATACTTCATCTATTTCACGGTTTTCGCATATTGCTTTTCCGTATACAATGGTATATCCGTCGGCATTAGTTATTTTTTTATTTGATTTAACTATCTTCTGCGTTATTTCAAGGGCTTTTTCACCGCTTACTCTTATTACGGCAATTCCTCCTTTTCCGCGGGGTGTGGAAAGGGCACAAATCGTATTATTTTCAATCATTTTTATCACTGCCTTTAAAATAAAAATAAGAGGCAAAAGTACACTTCTCATAAGATTTTATCTTATAAGAAAGACCTTTCACCTCTTTCTTTCATTATTTGATTTAATTAAGCACATTCCGAAAAGGCTCAAAAGTAGTACAGAATTCATGAACTGAACCCTTTAGGGCTTGCCCGAAGGCGTACGTGGGTACGTCGAGGGTGAAGTTCGTGGATAGCAAAACACATATAATCCGAAATTCGCACCAGCGAATTTCTTCTTCACTCAATCAAAGAACCCTTGTAAGTTACTTCACTAAAGGCACTTTTCCTTGTTTTTTTTGTGTTTTGCGATCTGTGCTGCTTTTCAGGCTTTTTATACTCCTTCGAGTTCGTTTTCTTTGCGGTTATAACGATATTTTGAAACGTATCCTTCGCCGTACTCTTTCTTTTTCGTTGTAATTACAACAGAGCGGTTGGGGTCTTTACCTGTTGAATAAGTAGTTACGTTTCTGTATTCCTGGAGTGCGGAATGAATAATTCTTCTCTCATTGGGATTCATAGGCTCAAGAGTTATGCTCTTTCTTGTTCTTGCAACAACGCCTGCCATTCTTTTTGCAAGCTTTATAAGAGTTTCTTCTCTTTTTCCGCGGTAGTTTTCCGTATCAATGGTAACACGGATGTAGTTTTCCTCACCCTTATTTACAACCAGGGATGTAAGGTACTGGAGGGCATCGAGAGTATCGCCTCTTCTGCCGATAACCTTTCCTACTTCCTCACTGTCTCCTAATATTTCGATATTTACTGTTTCATCCTCGTAAGAAGCCTTAATCTCTACGTCAATTCCAAAGCTATTCATTACGCTTTTAATGTACTTTTCAGCTTTATTAAGAGGAGTTTCCTCCATTTTTACTCTTACCTTTGCTTCCTCAGAGCCGATTCCCAAAATACCGCGCTTTCCCTCGTTGATAACTTCTATTTCTACTTCATCCTTTGTTACTCCGAGCTCGTTAAGCGCCGCATTTACTGCATCATCAATTGTTTTTGCGCTTTTTTCAATTATTATCATTTTATTTTTTTCCTTTCAGAGTTATTTCCGATTGTATTTTATTAGTTATAGCCTTATTAATAACTGTTTGCTGCAGAAGCTGCAATGCTGTTGATACAAACCAATAAAGTGACATTGCAATGGGCATCATAAATATGAAGAATAATGTCATTGCGGGCATCATCCATACCATTGCGTTACCCATGCTTGCTGCCTGCTCGTTACCCTTACTTTGTGCTTCCATCTGCTTCTTTGTAAGAAGTGAGGACGCAACTGTTGCTAAAAATGCCAGTGCAGGGAACAGCCACTGCATCAAATCTTTACTTCCCGAGGGAATCTTGGCAAGGTTCATTCCGAAAAGCTCGAAATTAATAGGTTCTTTTCCAAGTGATCTTATTGCCTCAGAAACGCCGTTCATACCGCAGATATTAACGTCCTGACCTTTAATTTTTCTTACGGCTTCAATCCATTCTTTATTCTGACCAAGCTCTTTCATTTCTTTTATAATACTTGCCTTGTCAAGCTGAAGAATACATTCTATGGGATTATAAATAACACCGATAAATCCAAAAAGAATAAGCATCTGAAGAATAAGGGGAAGACATCCGCCTAAGGGGTTAACGTCATACTTCTTATAAACCTTCTGCATTTCTCTTGCAAGAGTATCACGGTCGTTTTTATACTTGTTTTGAAGTTTAATTATTTCAGGCTGAATAAGCTGTGTTTTCGTAGTATTTTTCTGACTCCTTATAGTAAGCGGAATTGTGCAAAGTCTTACAAGTATTGTAGCTACGATAAGCGTAATACCATAGTTACCTATTAAGTTATAAATAGGTCTTATTATAAAAGCCAGCGGTCCCTGTAAAATGTACATATTTTCTCTCCTTTTGATATTCCCGTTAGGGAACTGGGTCATATCCGCCTTTACAAAACGGATTGCATCTTAAAATTCTTCTTACAGACAAATAAAGCCCCTTTATAACACCATGCTTTTTAAATGCTTCCAAAGCATATTCCGAGCATGTGGGCGTAAAGCGGCAACAAGGTTTTTTAAGCGGTGAAATATATTTTCTGTAAAATTTTATTAAACCAATAAAAACATTCTTAATCAATTAAATTCAGCCCGCTTTCTTTAAGCGCACCTTCTAAATCTCTCCCAATTTCATGAAATGATGCTTTGGCACTGCTTGTGCGTGCCACCAAAACCAAATCATATCCCTGGGGTATACCCTCTAAAAGTCTGTAATTTTCTTTTAAAAGCCTTCTTACTCTGTTCCTTGTAACGGCACAGCCTATTTTGGGTGAAACCGTTATACCCAGTCTTGTAAAAGAATATCTGTTCTTTCTGTAATATAAAACCAGTCTTTTTTTTACAACTGATTTTCCTCTGTAATAAAGTCTTTTAAAATCGCTGTTTTCTTTGATGGAAATAATTTTCATTTTAATTCGTTTTACGTTCTTTCCGTTTAATTGTCTTTTTAAATGTACTTATGCCGGGCGGATAAATCCGCCCGTGGCATATCTTTACATTTATAAGAATCAATTACGCAGAAAGTACACGTCTGCCTCTCTGACGGCGTCTTCTGAGAACCTTTCTTCCGTTAGCGGTACTCATTCTTTTTCTGAAACCGTGATCCTTTTTTCTCTTTCTTACATTAGGCTGATAAGTTCTGAGCATCTTGTGCACCTCCTTAAATTTATAAAAGCCTCTCAGAGGCTATTTTTACTGAGTTTACCATAACGATACCAATTTAGTATACATAAAGATACCTTTTTTGTCAACAATTTTTTTATTTTTTTAATTTTAGTCCATATTTTAGTTGAATTTCGTCTTTATATTTGTTATAATATATTAGATAATATAATTATATATATGGGCAGTTATTAACAGTTTTTGTATTTATTTTTGTTTTTTTAACAGGTTTAATGCCCTTATATCCCTGTAAAACGCGACTTATTAACAGGTTTTATTAACAGCCTTGTTAGTAAGTGTTAAAAATTTTTTTGAAGGAATGTTTACTTATGACATCTGATTTAATGCAGTTATGGACAGAGTGTCTTATACTTATGGAGGACGAGGTTACGCCGGTTGGCTTTTCCACCTGGATTAAAGACATAAAGCCCGTTAAAATCAATGACAGTGTTTTAACTCTTTCCGTAAGCACAAACATTATTAAAAACATGGTCGAGCTTCGCTACAGCGACCTTATAAAGAACACACTTACCGAAATAACTGGAAGATATTTTGAGGTTGAGTTTGTTATAGGCGATAATTTTTATGAAAAAAGAAGACCTGCCTATTCCAATACATATGAAAAATATACCTTTGATAATTTCGTTGTAGGTAATTCCAACAGATTCGCACAGAGTGCTTCTCTTGCGGTTGCGGAGGCTCCTGCCTATGCTTACAATCCTCTGTTCCTTTACGGCGGAGTAGGTCTTGGTAAAACTCATCTCATGCACGCTATCGGAAATTATATAAAGGGCAATAACCCCGATGCAAGGATTGAGTTTTTAAGTGCAGAAACCTTTACCAACGAGCTTATAAATTCAATTAAAGATAATACAAATCAGGAATTTCGTGATAAGTACAGAAATATAGATGTTCTTTTGGTTGACGATATTCAGTTTATTGCAGGTAAAACCACTACCGAGGAAGAATTTTTCCATACATTTAACGCTTTGCATGAGGCAAATAAGCAGATAGTTCTTACAAGCGACCGTCCTCCCAGTGAAATTAAAACCTTGGAGGAAAGGCTTCGCAGTAGATTTGGCTGGGGACTGATGTGCGAAATACAAAGCCCCGATTACGAAACCAGAATGGCTATTTTAAGGAAAAAAGCACAGGATGACGGAGTGGTAATAAGCGACGATATTATTGAATTTATTGCACAGAAAATAAAATCAAATATCCGTGAGCTTGAAGGAGTTTTCAACAGAGTTGTGGCATACCGCGGACTTATTAACAAGGAAATAACAATTGACGTTGCAATGGAGGCTCTCAAGGACTATGGAGATTCCAAGGAAAAGAAGATAACTCCCGAATATATAATTGAGGCCTGTGCAAAGTTTTACAATGTTAAGAAAGAAGATATTTTCTCCGAAAAGAGGACAAAGGATGTGGCGTTTGCCCGTCAGGTTTCTATTTATATAATAAGAGAAATTACTAATTTCTCATTTCCTAAAATAGGCTCTTTCTTCGGAAAAGACCATGCTACAGCCATTTATGCGATAAAGCAAGTTACAAAAGCAATGGAAAATGACATAAGCATTAAGATTAACATTGAAGGTCTTATAAACGATATAAAAGGAGCTAATAATTAACAGTTTCCTGTTAATTAACAGTTTGGCTAAAAAACTTTCAAATTTTATTTACAGCTCTTTTAACAGGTTTAAATTTTAATAAATCCTTTTATAAAGCACCTTTTGAAAGTTACTGACAGTTTAAACCTTACTACTGTTACTCTATTATTTAATATTATTATATATTATATTTTTTCTCTGAAAGGATGAAATAAAAAAATGAAATTTTTCTGTGACACAAAAGCTTTTTCGGAAGCTATAAATATTGTTTCAAAGGCAGTTGCCGTTAAATCACCCATTCCTCATTTAGAGGGAATTTTACTTGATGCAAAGGGTGGTACTCTTACTCTTTTGTCAAACAATCTTGAAATTTCAATCAAAACTTCAATAAGTGCAAATATAAGCGAAGAGGGAAGAATCGTTCTTAATGCAAAGATGCTCAGTGATATTGTAAGAAAACTTCCTCAGGACGTTTGCGAAGTTAATACAAACGACAAATATAACGTTTCTATTATATGTAAAAATGCAGATTACAAAATTGTGGGACTTAATGCAGATGAATTTCCCCAGCCCCCGATGGTTGCAAAGAAGAGCAGTGTTACTTTAAAGAGTGAAAAGCTTCGTGAAATAATAGGAAAAACACTCTTTGCAGTATCTTTGGACAATGCAAGAAAAATTTTAACAGGCTCTCTTTATGAGATTGAAAATAACACACTTACCGTTGTAGCGGTTGACGGTTACAGACTTGCTCTTACAAAAATGGAGCTTGAGGGTGAATATGAGGATGCTAAATTCATAATTCCCGGAAAAACACAGAGTGAAATTTCAAAAATTATAAGCGGAAATAAAGATGAAGATATAAATATATCCTTCAGTGAAAATTACGCTCTTATAGAGGGTGAAGGTGTTACAATCACTTCCCGTCTTATAGAGGGTGAATTCTTCTCCTACAGAAATACGATCCCCTCCGAATCAAAATATATTGTAAAAACAGATTGCTACTCTTTCAACAAAGCTATTGAGAGAGTGGAGCCTATTATTGATGAAGTAAGCAAAAACTGCGTTCGTTTCAAATTTGAAGACGGTAAAATTATAATAAGCTGTGAAACAGTTCTCGGTAAAGTAAATGATATAGTAGAGTGTGACCACTTTAATGAAAGCATTGAAATAGGTTTCAACTACAAATATCTTCACGATGCTGTTTCAAGATGTGAGGGTGATGAAATAGAACTGAAGATGAATTCTCCCTTTAATCCCCTTATCATTAACTCTGTAGACGACGAAAGCTGCCTGTTTATGGTACTTCCCGTAAGAATATAAAGGACTAAATTATGGAAAAAATAGAAATCACAACAGAATATATAAAGCTTGACTCTGCTTTAAAATACTGTGGAATTGCTGAAAACGGCGCTCACGCCAAGGAAATGATTTTGGAAGGGTTAATTAACGTCAACGGTGAAAAAGAGCTCAGACGCGGCAGAAAGCTTTATAAAGGCGATGTATTTAAAATAGATGATGAGGAATTTGAAATAGGATGAAAGCCTCAAAGTTAGAACTTTATAATTTCAGAAATTATGAATATGAAAATATTTCTTTTTCTGACGGTGTAAATATAATACACGGCGAAAACGGTATGGGAAAAACAAACATACTGGAAGCTGTATATTATTTTTCATACGGCAGGAGCTTTCGTTCAAGCGGAAAAGAAATTATAAAAGACGGCGAAAAAGAAGCCAGAATTTCCCTTTCTTTTGAAAATAGTGAGAGAAAATTGGAAAGCGACATTAAATTTTTAAGCGGAAAAAGAAAAGAAATCTATATAAATGAAATTGAGCTTAAAAAAACAAGTCAGCTTTTAGGTAATTTTATCTGCGTACTTTTCACTCCCGACGAAATGGGAATAATTAAAGGAATGCCGGAAGTAAGGCGTAAATTCTGCGACAGTTCAATTATGCCTCTTCGTCCGAATTACATAAAAGAGCTTATAAAATACAGAAACATACTTAATCAAAAAACGGCTCTTTTAAAATCCAGACAATATGAAACCCTTGATGTATGGAACGAGAAATTGGCAGAAACGGGTAGCCGTATTATGACGCTTCGCTCCAGCTATATTGAAAGGATAAATAAAAAAGCGGCAGAAATTCAAAAAGAAATTTCCGACGGGAAAGAGGAGCTTTCTCTTGTGTATAATCCGTCTGTTAAATTAAGGGAAAATTACCTTGAAAAACTTACGGAATACAAAGAAAAAGAGAAAGAAAACCTTTTCTGTATGGTTGGAGTTCACCGTGATGAAATAGATATTTTAATAAACGGAAAGCTTGCAAAAAATTATGCAAGTCAGGGACAGATAAGAACTGCTGTTTTAAGTCTTAAACTTGCTGAAACGGAAATAATTAAAGAAGAAACAGGGGAATATCCCGTTATGCTTCTTGATGATATTTTAAGTGAACTTGATAAATCAAGGCGTGAATTTTTAATATCCAGGATAAAAGGAAAACAGATTATAATAACATGTACGGATATTGAAAATTACTTTAACGATAATGTAAATATCATACAAATAAAAGACGGTAAAAAGGTGAACTGATATGTTTCTTCATATAGGTGAGGGAAAAGTAATATCGAAAAAGAATATAATAGGAATTTTTGATTTGGAGAACACCTCCGTCAGTAAAAAAACACGGGAATTTCTTCGTATTAATGAGAAAAAAGGAAACACGGAATATATAGGATACGAAATCCCGAAAACATATATTCTGGAAGAAAGAAAAAATGGTGAAAAAGTAGTTTTTACTCATATTTCTACCCAGACACTACAGAAAAGAGCAGAAAGGAATGACTCATTTGGAACAGAAAATTAACACTTCCTATGACGAAACTCAAATACAGGTATTGGAGGGGCTTGAAGCCGTAAGAAAAAGACCGGGTATGTACATCGGTTCGACTTCTGCACGCGGTCTTCATCACCTTGTTTACGAAATCGTGGATAACAGTATTGACGAAGCTTTGGCAGGATATTGTACACAGATTGACGTAACTCTTAATGCCGACCACAGCGTAACGGTAAAGGATAACGGACGTGGTATGCCTCATGGTATTCATCCCAAGATGGGTATTTCCACAATTGATGTTATTTTCACCGTTCTTCACGCCGGCGGTAAGTTCGGTGGAGGCGGATACAAGGTTTCCGGCGGTCTTCACGGTGTTGGTGCGTCTGTTGTTAATGCTCTTTCCACCAAGCTTGAGGTAGAAGTTCACGACGGTGAAAATGTGTGGTTCCAGAGCTATAAGAGGGGCGTTCCCGACGGCGAAGTTCACACAATCGGAAAGACAGATAAGACCGGTACTCAGGTAACTTTCTGGGCTGATGGTGAAATCTTTGAGGAAACCGTTTACGATTACGATGTTCTCCTTAAAAGACTTCGTGAGCAGGCTTTCCTTAACGGCGGTATAAAGATTGTGTTCAAGGATGACCGCGAGGATAAGAAGGAAGAAATCCTTCACTACGACGGCGGTATCAAAAACTTCGTTTCATATATATTAAACGACAAAAAATCAAGAAAAGATACTCTTGAAGAAATACACTCCGACGTAATTTACGTTAGTGGTGAAAAAAACGGCTCCATGGCTGAAGTTGCTCTCCAGTGGAACAACGGTTATGACGAAATTATTGAGTCATTTGCCAACAACATTTCCACAACCGAGGGTGGTACTCACGAAACGGGCTTCAAGGCGGCTCTTACAAAGGTACTTGTTGAATACGGAAAGAAGTACAAGCTTATAAAGGATAACGAGGAATTAACAGGTGAAGATGCCCGTGAAGGTCTTGTTGCCGTAATTTCCGTAAAACTTGAAGAACCCCAGTTCGAGGGACAGACAAAGACAAAACTGGGCAACAGTGAAATCCGCGGACTTGTTGAAAATATGCTCCGTGAAAAGCTTGCAGATTTCCTTGAAGAAAACCCGAATGTAGGTAAATCCATTATAGAAAAAGCCCTTATGGCATCCCGTGCAAGACTTGCCGCAAGAAAGGCGAGAGAAGCAACGAGAAAAACACCTCTCGGTTCTTCAACTCTTCCCGGTAAGCTTACCGACTGTATTGTAAAGGACCCCACAATGACAGAAATATATATCGTCGAGGGTGATAGTGCCGGCGGTTCCGCAAAAAGCGGTCGTGACAGTAAATATCAGGCAATTCTTCCTCTCTGGGGTAAGATGCTGAACGTTGAAAAGGCGAGAGAAGACAAGGTTTACGGCAATGATAAGCTGACTCCCGTAATTCAGGCATTGGGTACAGGTATCGGCGGCGAATTCAATATTGAAAAGCTCCGTTACGACAAAGTTATCATTATGGCCGATGCCGACGTCGACGGTGCTCATATTCAGACACTTCTCCTCACATTCTTCTTCAGATTTATGAGAGAACTTGTGGAAACAGGTCATATTTACCTTGCAAAACCCCCGCTTTATAAGGTTTCAAGAGGTAAGAGAAGCGAAGTTGCATTCTCCGACGAGGAACGCGACAGAATCAGTGAAGAACTTAAAAACGGCGATCCCAACGCAAAAGTGGACATCAGCCGTTACAAAGGTCTTGGTGAAATGGACCCCGACGAACTTTGGGAAACAACAATGGATCCCAAGAGCAGAATTCTCCTTAAGGTTACACTTGAAGATGCACAGAAGGCTGACGAAATATTCAGCATCCTGATGGGCGACGAGGTAGAACCGAGACGTCAGTTCATTGAGGACAACGCACAGTACGTTACAAACCTTGATGTATAACATCCTTTCGCAACGAAAAGTTTCTGGCGAAAATATTTCGTTGCGAGAAAGGGGCTTTCGCTCGCGCACCGCTCACCGCGGTATCCCCTGCAAGGTATCAAAAACGAGGTACAAGCCCCCGTTTTTGATGATTTATGGTGTCAAGGGATAAACCCCTTAACAAACCCCATATCCTTTAGGATAGGAAAGGAAAAACAAAATGGCTAAAAATAAAAAATACGAAGATTCCCATTTCGAGGAATACTTCGATACCCAAACCATTGTAAATATTGATATTGAAGACAGAATGAAGGAGGCTTTCATCGACTACGCGATGAGCGTTATCGTAAGCCGTGCACTTCCCGATGTTCGTGACGGTCTCAAGCCCGTTCACAGAAGAATCCTCTACTCAATGTACGAGGAAAATCTTACTCACGACAAGCCTTACTTCAAGTCAGCTACCACAGTTGGTAACGTTATCGGTAGGTATCATCCCCACGGTGATGCATCCGTTTACGACGCTCTTGTAAGAATGGCGCAGGATTTCTCCATGCGTTACCCCCTTATCGAGGGTCACGGTAACTTCGGTAGCGTAGACGGCGACCCGCCGGCTGCTTACCGTTATACAGAAGCCAGAATGAGCAAGCTTTCCAACGTTCTTCTTGAAAACATCGAAAAGGACACAGTTGACTTTGCTCCCAACTTCGACGAAAAGAGAAAAGAGCCCACAATTCTTCCCACAAGAATACCCACACTTCTTGTTAACGGCAGTAGCGGTATTGCCGTTGGTATGGCGACAAATATACCTCCCCATAACCTTACTGAAGTGCTGAACGGTGCTATGGCGCAGATTGATAATCCCGACATCACCGTTGAGGAACTTATGGAGCACATTCAGGGACCCGACTTCCCCACAAGTGCTACAATTATGGGAAGAAGTGGTATAAGAAGCGCATACAATACAGGTAGGGGTAAAATTGTAATCCGTGCAAAAGCAGAAATTGAAGAACATAAAGATGGAACAAGCTCCATTATCGTTACTGAACTTCCGTATCAGGTTAATAAAAAGATGCTTGTGGAATCCATTGCAAGCCTTGTTAAGGAAAAGAAGATTGAGGGACTTTCCGACATCGATGACCATTCTTCAGACCGTGTTGGTATCCGTCTTGAAATTTTCCTTAAGAGAGATGCAAATCCACAGGTTGTACTTAATCAGCTTTATAAATATACACGTCTGCAGGACAGCTTCAGCGTAAATCTTCTTGCAATCTGCGACGGAAAGCCCAAAACAATGGGTCTTAAGGAAGTTCTGGATAACTTTATCACATTCCAGAAAGAAATCGTTACAAGAAGAATCAGATTTGACAAGGCAAAAGCGGAAGCAAGAATGCATATACTTGAAGGTCTCCGTATTGCCCTTGCAAATATTGATGAAATTATCGTAGTAATCAGAAATTCCTACGACGATGCCAAGGAAAATCTTATGGCTCGCTTCGGTTTCTCTGAAATTCAGGCACAGAGCGTACTGGATATGCGTCTTGCACAGCTTCAGAGATTGAACGGCGAAAAAATTGACGACGAATACAACGAACTTACTGCAAAGGTTGAGGAATACGCAGCAATTCTTGCTGATGAAATTCTCCTTCTCGGTCAGATTAAGAAGGAACTTACCGAAATCCGTGATAAATTCGGCGATGAAAGAAGAACAAATATCGAAAATGTTATGACGGAAATCGACATAGAAGACCTTATTGAGGAAGAAGAAAGTGTAATAACTCTCACCAATGCAGGTTATATTAAGCGTATGCCCACCTCCACATACACCAGTCAGAACCGTGGTGGTAAGGGTATCAAGGGTATGACCACCAAGGATGAGGATTTTGTAAAGACAATTATGGTGGCATCAACCCACGATAATATGCTCTTCTTCACCAACCGCGGCAGAATGTACCGCCTGAAAGGTTATCAGATTCCCGAATCCAGCCGTCAGGCAAAGGGTAGCGCAATCGTAAACCTGCTTCCTGTTGAAAAGGACGAATATGTAACAGCTCTTATCGCGCTCCGCGAATTTGAAGATGATAAGTATCTTCTTATGTGTACAAGAAACGGCGTAATCAAGAAAACTGCCGTTACAGACTATAATACAGCCAGAAAGGGCGGTATCATCGGTATTTCCCTTGACGAGGGCGACGAGCTTATAAGGGTTGAGCTTACAAACGGTGAAAATGACATCGTTATCGGTACTTATAATGGTATGGCAATCCGTTTCAATGAAAAGGATGTCCGCTCTATGGGCAGAGTTACACGTGGTGTTAAGGCTATCACTCTCCGTGACGGCGACTATATCGTGGGAATGTGCCTTGCGTCCGAGGATACACAGCTTCTCGCCGTGTCCGAACTTGGCTACGGTAAGAGAACCGATCTTTCCGAATACCGCGTTCAGTCCCGTGGCGGTGTAGGTATCAGAACATACAAGTGCAGTGAAGTGACAGGTAATGTGGTAAGCGTAACTACAGTTAAGGACGACGAGGATATTATGCTCATTACTTCCGAAGGTGTTATTATAAGAATTCCCGCATCGGGCATCAGCACCATCGGCAGAAGCACCAAGGGTGTTCGTCTTATGCGTCTTAAAGACGGCGTAAAGGTAGTTTCCATCGGCATTACCGAGCACGAAGAACCGGAAGAAGAAACCGTGGAAGAAACTCCTGCAGAAAATGCAGAGACAGCTCCCACCGCAGAAAATGAATAATTTTCAGAGGTGACAGTATGAGTGATTTTAAAGATAAAGACGATACTTTTGTATTTAAACCCGAGACGGAAGAAAAACCTCATATAAACCGCACCGAAGACGATCAGTTCAGTTATGCGAGAAAAAGCGTAGAATATGAGGAAGAAGAGGAATCGACATCTCCTCTTGTAATAACTGCAATAGTACTTGCTGTGCTTTTGGTTGCAGCTATTGTGGGCGGAATAATATACCTTAGCAGTATGAATAATAACAAACCGCCGACAGTGGAAAAACCTCCCGTTGTGTCCGTTGAAGAAGAGGAGGAAAAAGAAGAGGAAGAAGAAATAATCGAGACAGATTATAACCTTATTTTCGATTCCGAGCAGATTTTCTATATGGAAAGCGGTAAGGGATATGCTGTTTCTACAGACTATTTCGATAAAAGAGATAAGTTTATTAAAAAAGAGATGTCCTACATCACCGATGAAACAGTAATAAAGGATAACGGAAAGAGAATTTCCGTAGAGGCTTTTATAAACATCATCAAAAATCAGGGCGGTGACCTTATCCTTTTCAAAAGTGTAGTCAGGGAAGAGGACAGTATGGTAGTATCCATAACTTATGACAGCCGTACATTTGCCCCGGAAGAGCCTCCGGAGGAAATTATCCCCGAGGAAATTGTCCCCGAAGAAATTATTCCGGAAGAGACTACCCCCGACGAAACTGCTCCCGAGGAAGAAGTAAAAGAGGAAGTTAATAGAGAAGAAGGAATTTCTTCCGAATCAACTGAAGTACCTTCAGCAGAATAAGAACAAAAGCTCTTGTAACATAGGTTGCAGGAGCTTTTTTGTACCTTTACAGTTGATTTTTTATTTACGAAAAAGTAAAGAAAATCAAATCGGTTGATTATGCAAAATTATTAGAAAAAAAGGTTGTTTCTTCCATAAAAAGGTGTTAGAATGAAGTTGTTGGAAACCTGTATTTTTTGGAAAAATGAATATATAGAATAGGAGTTGTCCCTGTATGATTAAGTTAGGAATTGTTGGTGCAGGTATCATCGGCAAAGACCATTCGAAAGCAATAAAGGAAAACCATGATTGTATTCTTACTGCGGTATGCGATACCGTATTTGAAAGAGCGGAGGAAATAGCATCTGAGCACAACGCACAGGTTTTTACTGATTATAAAAAAATGTGCGAAGAAGCCGATATGGATGCAGTGATTCTGAATCTCCCTCATTTTCTTCATCATGACGCAACTGTATATTTCCTTGAAAAGGGCGTACACGTGCTTGTAGAAAAACCAATGGCTATGAATGTAGAAGAATGTGACAGTATGATTGCTGCTGCTGAAAAAAGCGGTGCAAAGCTTGCCATCGGTCATGTGCAGAGATATTATTCCGCATACGGAGAGGTTAAGAAAATAAAAGAAAGCGGAAAATACGGCAAACTCTGTATGATTACTGAAGTAAGAAATCTGAACTATATAAATCCCAACCGTCCCAAGTGGTTTCTTGACAAGAAACTTTCAGGCGGCGGCATTGTTATGAATTTCGGTGCCCATTCTCTGGATAAAATTATGTATGTTACCGGCGAAAAAGTAGAGGAAATTCGCGGATATCTTGATAATCCCATTACAGATGATACAATCGAGGTCAATGCTCAGATACTCCTTAAACTGACAGGCGGAATTTCTGCAAATATCACATTCTGCGGCTGTCCCGGTGTTCCTGCTTATGAAACAGTTTTCTATTTCGAAAGAGGAGTGGCGAAGGTTACTTCTGGCTCACAGCTTCACCTTTCGGAGGACGGAAAGTTTGTGACTGTAGGCGGAAATATAGAGCTTCTTCCCGGCCAACTTGAAGAATTTGTCAAGTTCCTCAGAGGCGAGGAAAGTATGATTGTAACTCCCGAATACGGCAGAGAGATTATAAGAGTTCTGGAAGAAATTCTGTAAGAGGTTTTTGATATGAAAATAGGAATGACATCATTAACACTCAGGGAAGAGCCTGTGGAAAATGTAATAAAATATGCAAAGGAAGCAGGGCTTACCGGCATAGAGTGGGGCGTTTCCGATTTACATATGCCCCTGTGTGACAATGAGCAGGCTGAAAAAATAAAAAAGCTGTCCCGGGAAAACGGTATAGAGATATTCTCCCTCGGTTCCTACTGCAGGATGCTGGATAAAGAGGACTGCGACAAAACTCTGGAGACCGCGGTTATGCTCTCTGCTCCCATAATCCGCTTGTGGGCAGGAAAAGGACCGTGGGAAACAACCGACAGAGAAACTATCGAAACAATAGTGGCAAACACTCTGTATATGTCAGAAAAAGCAAAAGCACACGGCATCAGGTTAGGTTTTGAATATCATACAAACACCCTGACGCAGGGTGCGGATAATGCAGTGCGGTTTATGAAAGAGATAAACGATAAAAATGTAGGCCTGTACTGGCAGCCATCGGGAAATATATCTGCCGATGAAAACCTGGCGGAATTTAAAAAGGTGATGCCGTACCTTATAGGCAATCTCCATGTTCATAATCACAATTCCGAGCAGGGTTATCAACCCCTGTCGGACATAAAAGATAACTTAAAATTATATTACAGCGATTTGCAGGAAGAGAATTATAATCTGATGATTGAGTTTGTAAAAGACAGCTCGGTTGAAAATCTTCAGGCAGATGCAAAAACTTTACTTGAATTGTTTTAAGACTAATATATGGAAGGAAAGATGAAAAATGAGAGAAAAATGGACAGAAGAAAAATTAAATGAGCTTCTCACCACTCCCAGCGACGCTTTGGTGGAAGATATCAAGAAAATCAAGGGCGATATTATGATTTTGGGCGCCGGGGGAAAAATGGGCCCTACACTCTGCGTTCTTGCTAAAAATGCAGTGAAGAAAGCAGGCATTGACAAGCGCATTATTGCCGTATCCCGTGGTTCCGACAAAATTGCAACTCAGCTGATGATTGACAACGGAATCGAGGTTATCGCCGCAGATTTGCTTGATAAGGAAAAGCTTTACGCTCTTCCCGATGTGGAAAATGTAATCTATATGGCAGGTCTTAAATTCGGCACCAATGGTAACGAATGGAAAACCTGGGCAATGAATGCGACACTTCCCGCTTTTGTAGCAGACAAGTTCAAAAAATCCAATATTGTGGTATTCTCTTCCGGAAATATATACCCCATTGTAAACCTTGCTGATGGCGGTTGCCGTGAAATTGATCCCGTAGGACCTAACGGCGAGTATGCAATGAGCTGTCTTGCAAGAGAGAGAGCATTTGAGTATGCGGCAAACACATTTGGTACAAAGGTATTTACATACCGTCTTAACTTTGCTGTTGACCTTCGTTACGGTGTTCTTTTCGATGTTGCAAACAAGATTATGAAGGGCGAGCCTATCAGCCTTTCCACACCTTGCTTCAACTTCATATGGCAGGGAAGTGCAAACGAAATTGCAATCCGCGGACTTCTTCACGCAGAGGCTCCTGCAAAGCTTATGAATGTTACAGGTCCCGAAACCGTATCTATCAAAAAGGCTGCAGAGCAGCTTGGTGAAATCCTCGGCAAAGAGCCGATTTTTGAAAATGAGCAGGGAACAGACGCATATCTTAACGATGCTTCCTTAGCAATGGAAACCTTCGGTTATCCTGCAGTAAGTGCAGGTACACTTATCCGTTGGCAGGCTGAATATATCCTTGATGGCGGTAGAACTCTTGACAAGCCCACCCATTTTGAAGAACGCAAGGGTAAATATTAATAGGGGGAAACAGAAATGAACAGACACGAAATTGCACTTAAAAAACTTTCCGAGGGTACAGTAATTCCGGCAACCCCTCTTGCACTTAATGCAGATAAAACATTAAACGAAAAGGGACAGCGCCTTTTAATGAACTACTACCTTAACTGCGGAGTAGGCGGCGTGGCAACAGCTGTACATACAACACAGTTTGAAATCCGTGACAAGGAATTCAATCTTTTTGAGCCGGTGCTTAAAATAGTATCTGAGGAAATTGACAAGTTTGAAAAGAAAAATAACACCGTAATCGTTAAGGTTGCAGGTGTTTGCGGAAAGACAGAGCAGGCTGTTGCAGAAGCACAGTTTGCAAAGGAATGCGGATTTGATGCCGTTTTGTTAAGCCCCGGCGGTCTTAACGATATGCCCGAAGAATATATGATAGAGCGCACAAAAGCAGTTGCGGAAATTATGCCTGTAATAGGCTTCTATCTGCAGACAGCAGTAGGGGGCAGAGTATTCTCCTACGACTACTGGACAAAGGTTTGCGCAATTGACAATGTTGTGGCTATTAAGTGTGCATCATTTAACCGCTACACAAGTATAGATGTTGTCAGAGCTGCTGCAATGAGCGACAGAAAAGACGAAATCACTCTCTACACCGGAAATGACGATAATATCGTAATCGACCTCCTTACTAAGTACCGTTTTGAAAAGGACGGAGAAATGATTGAAAAAGGTTTCGAGGGCGGACTCCTCGGACATTGGTCCGTATGGACAAAGAAAGTTGTTGAAATGTACGAAATGCTTATGGAAGCGAAGAAGAAGGATTCTATTCCTGCCGAGCTTCTTACTCTTGCGGCAGAGGTTACAGATGTAAACAGTGCATTTTTCGACACTGCACATTCCTTCAAGGGAAGTATCGCAGGACTTCACGAAGTGCTTCACAAGCAGGGGCTTATGGAATATACCCACTGCCTCAGCGAGAGAGAGTGCCTTTCTCCCGGTCAGCTTGAGGAAATAAAGAGAGTATATGCAAAATATCCTCACCTTAACGACGATGAATTCATCGCACAGAATATAGAAAACTGGAAAAACGCATAAACTAACACCCCCACAACCATTGATTGTGGGGGTGTTGTCAAATAATATAATTTTATTTGTTTTTGATGTCATTCAACAACTGGATTATTTCAGCAAAACCTAAATAGAATGTACCAGAAATGAAAAAAATAATCCACCAAACAATAACCATAGGGGTAGTATCTCCGTAGCTATCAACGCTAAGAGGAAAGGCGGCAATAAAACCAACAATATAAACAACCACACCAATTACTTTCAATAATGTGGCTATCAAATTCTGTTTATTTTCTTCCTCTTCTAATTGTAAATATTTCTTTACTTCCTCATATTCATCATCGCTTATAGAAATGACTTCTTTTTTATACCACCTATCCTTTGAAGTTTCATTATCGTATTCGGAATATGGAAAATCATTGCTATATCCTTCTTTTTCTGAATACACTATTTCAAATAGCCCTAATTCAAGTAAGGTTTTATTTTTCTGTTCCTCATATTTTTTCTTTTCAGCATCTTTTTTAGCATCTAAAAATGCTTTTACCTGCTCGTTCATTTATATATCCTCCTTTGCTAAGTTGCTTTAATTATAACATTCAAAGCCAACAATGTCAATATAATACGAATATGTTTTGAATATAATTATAATATATATTCGCGTATTAATAAATATTATAATTATATTAAGGAGTGAATATGTTATGACTAAAAGCATTATTAAGATAAGCAAAAAAGGTGAAGATGGCTACAAGATAATATCTGTCCGCATTAAAGAAGGGACTTTACAGAAAATAGATGATTTATCAAACAAAAGTAATCGTTCAAGAAACGAACTAATAAATATAATACTTGAAAGTTCTGTTGATGATGTTGAAATTAATTAAATAACATAAAAAATCCCACAAGGCTTTCCTTGTGGGATTTTGAACATATCCTGCAAGATAAGAAATTTATCTCTTGCTGTTCTATAGAGAGTGTTGGATATCGTTAAAAAGTGCCTGAAAACGGCTGAAACAGTAGGTTTTGTAAATCTTACTGTTTATTTTTTTGCCATAACGTGTGGAAAGTGTGTAACTTCCCATATAATATTGTGGCAAATTTGTGGCAAAATATTATTCTTCGTCGTCACAATCTTCTACTGTTGTATCATCATCCATATCGTCATTATTTAAATTAAGTAGTGCTTTTGCAAGTAACTTAGAAAAATTACTTCTATGAAACAAGTCCTCTTTTCCAGAGGTTATAGGTGCATCAAAATACATTACCTTACACTCCCGACAGTAGTGATATCATTAGTAGAATCTAATTATACAATAGCATATTTCTAATAGATTTACAATGTTTTGTTGAAAAAACTATACTTATCAAAAGTATATTCTAAATAAATGCTGTTAAAAATTATAAGTATACTTTAAATAATTGTTGACAAAGTTGAAAGTTTTATGTAAAATAAGTGTGAGAGGTGATATTTATGAGTATTACATCAAAAGAAAATATACTAAAAGTGTTAACAGCATATAATCCGTGGTGGAAAACAAATTCTATAAATCCAGCATTATCAAAAACTTATAAACGATTTGCTTTTTATGAGGCGATGAAAAAACTGAATAATACTCAAATCAAAAGAACGGTAGTGCTTACGGGAACACGACGTGTAGGAAAAACCACAATTCAATATCAAATGATAGATGAGTTGTTGAAAAACGGAGTAAGCCCCCAAAGAATAGTTTTTATATCTATGGATCACCCGATGCTTAAACTAAGTGCATTTAATGAAATTTTGGAATGTTATCACGAGAACATCTGTGCGGATAAAGATGTTTACTATTTCTTTGATGAAATTCAGTATGCCTCTGAATGGGATAAATGGCTGAAAATAATTTATGATATGCAGCCTGAGACTAAAGTTGTAGCAACAGGTTCTGCAAGTCCTGCACTTGTAAAAGGAGGTAGGGAGAGCGGAGCAGGAAGATGGTCTGTTATAGAAGTTCCCACGATGTCATTTTATGAATACTGTGAGCTATTGAATATTGAAAGACCGGTTCTTCCTAATGAACTGAGACCTACTAGTCTTGTTAATATGACCCATCAGGAATTTTCCGAAATAATGGTAAAATTGTCGGATATACAAAAGCATTTTAACAGATATTTAAGAGTTGGAGGTTTCCCGGAACTTGCTCTTTCTGATGATGATATCTTTGCAGAACAAATTATGCGTGAAGATGTTGTTGATAAGGTACTGAAAAGGGATTTGCCATCGCTGTATAATATAAGAAACTCAACTGAACTTGAGAGAATTTTCCTTTATTTATGTAATGTGTCTTCGGAAATAGTTTCCCTTGAAACCATAGCGAAAGAATTAAACGGAGTTTCAAGACCGACTGTGGAAAGCTATATTTCATTCCTTGAGAGCGCAAATCTCATATATCAAAGTTGGCCTGTAAATATGGCGGACAAAAAGGTTTTAAAAGCAAGGCCAAAAATTTATATTGCAGATGCCGCCATAAGAAATGCTGTTCTGATGGATGATAATTTGTTGAGTGATCCTACGGAAATGGGAAAGATAGCTGAAACGGCAGTTTATAAACATATAGCCGCTTTCTATTATCAAAAAGCAACCTCGGTGGGATATTATAGAGGTGGCAGAAAAGATAAAGAAATAGACATTGTTGTTGAATATCCTAAAGTAAAGAATATATTAATAGAAGTTAAGTATCGTGATGCTGCTCCCATTTCAGATAATGATGCAATAAGCTTGTTGTGTGAGGAGTCTTCTGCATCAATTATTGTGACAAAGTCACCTACGGACTTTGGTGTACACAATACAAAGAGTGGTTTTAAAATGCTTCGTATTCCGGCTTTTGCATTTTTATATCTACTCGGTCATGCTGAAAAGAACGGATATAAAGGACTTGAATAAAACGAATGTTTGTTAATGAAGTAATAAAATAAACAAACATTATTTGAAGTAGTCAATACTTTGTAGACACAAAAATAATATTTTAAGCTGCCTGTTCAAGTCTGTATTGAACAGGCGGTTTTCTTTTTAGTTTCCTAATTGATTTTATGTAATTAAAGTAATATACAGCTTCGTCAATAACTTTT